>JBFFSQ010000167.1:0-6623 GCA_041572275.1 Gammaproteobacteria bacterium | reverse complement strand
TATCGAAAATATCGATTTTACCGATATGTTTACCCTGCAACTTGGTATCGGCCGTTAAAGCCCCTAATATATCGCCGGCTCGCACTTTGTTTTTTCGACCTGCATTGATGCACAGGGTGATCATAGGTGGAAACAGTTTGAAATTGTCGCGAATTTCAAGAGAAGTCGTTTTCGCAATATTCACTGAACGATTTTGATATTTTTCTATTGCATTGACTTTCGGTGCTTCGGATGCCTTGAACATGCTCAGTGCCAATCCTTCATTGCCTGCACGACCGGTGCGACCAATACGGTGAATATGGACTTGCGGATCCGGAGATAACTCATAGTTAATTACGGCGTCCAGGTCTTTTATGTCCAGTCCACGTGCGGCTACATCGGTTGCAATAAGAATGGAACTGCTCTTATTGGCAAACTGTACTAGTACCTGGTCACGGTCTTTCTGTTCCAGATCACCATGCAAGGCGAGCGCATGTAAACCCTGTTGCCTTAATTCTTGAGCGACGTCTTTGCATTGCTGCTTTCGGTTACAAAATACAACAGTGGATTGAGGGTGATAGTGGTGTAACAGAGCTACCAAGGTTTTGCTCCTGTCAGATTTCTCTATTTCATAGAAAATCTGTTGTATATGTGTATTGTCATGCACAGTTTCCACACAAACATTCACTGGGTCGTTCTGGATGGTCTTACTAATATGCTTGATTTCATTTGGGTAAGTGGCCGAAAAAAGCAGGGTCTGTCTCTGCTGTGGTGTCATCTCAATGATGCGCATGATGTCTTCATGAAAGCCCATGTCCAGCATACGGTCGGCTTCATCGAGGACGAGCATTTTCAGTTTATCCAGTTTTAAGTTGCCTTTTTGTAAAAGCTTTAATATTCGACCGGGTGTACCAACCACAATGTGTGGATGATGTTCCAGTGAGGCTAACTGGGGCCCAATCGGTGTGCCACCACATAGTGTGAGAATTTTGGTGTTAGCGATTGGACGCGCCAGTCGACGCATTTCTTTACTGACCTGATCTGCCAGCTCACGAGTCGGACATAATATCAACGCCTGGGTTAAATAGGTTTGTGCATCTAGTTTATCGAGTAAACCAATGCCAAATGCGGCTGTTTTGCCACTTCCCGTTTTGGCCTGTGCCTGCACATCGTTACCGTTTAAAACAGCCGGAATACTTTGTGCCTGTATCGGGGTCATGACATGATAATTTAGTAGCTCGAGATTACTTAGAAAATCAGGTGTTAGGGGCAGTGATGAGAAGGCAGTTGTGGTCACGGGATAATTAATCTCTGTAGGTATATAGGATGGCTGGTGTTGAATTGAAAAAGTGTGTGCGATTTAAGTCACAATCGGTGTTGAACTGAATTCTATAGCAATAAATCATCTTCTATTCGGTGATAGGTGCTGGCAGAATCAATCAGCGAATTGGCTGTAAGTGTGGGTACACCATAGACTTCAGTGCTGACACCATAATCGTTGCTGATTTTATCGAGTAATAAATCGAAGTCACCATCACCTGATAGCAATACAACTGTATCGACGTCTTTGGCAATTTCCATGACATCAATGGTAATACCTACATCCCAGTCACCTTTAGCGGAGCCATCGCTACGCTGGATGTAAGGTTTGAGTTTGACAGTGAAGCCAATGTGCTTAAGTGCATCCTGAAATTTCAGTTGTTTGTCATCACTACGGTGAATGGCATAAGCGATGGCAGAAACAATTTCCCCTTCAGCGCTGATACGTTGCCAGAGATTGCGGTAATTAAACTGGCGACCATAGGCCTGGCGAGTGGTGTAATAAATGTTTTGTACATCGACAAAGACGGCAATTTTTTTCACGGTGCAGCCTGTGAGTAATTAAAAGGGCAGGGGCAAGCAGCCCTTGCCCCTGATTCAATGCTAGCCTACGTTTTGTGAGCGGTAGCGAGAGCGGTTTTTGGACTGACCCTGATTATTCGAGTGTCCCTGGAAGCCTTTAGTCTGATTGTTGCGAGATGATGCCGTTTTTTTACCCGCGGGCTTTCTTCCACCCTGTTGCTGTTTACCTCGCCCCTGGTTAATGGGTTCAGCTTTAATAGAAGGATCGGGTTCAAAGTCGTTAATGGCGACCTTGGGAATATCCCGCTTGATGAGGCGTTCGATATCTTTTAGTAATTTCAGTTCATCGACACATACTAGTGACATGGCTTCACCTTCATTACCGGCACGACCGGTACGGCCAATTCGGTGAACGTAATCTTCCGCCACGTTGGGTAATTCATAATTTACGACGTGGGGCAACTGGTCAATGTCCAGTCCACGGGCGGCGATATCTGTGGCTACCAGTACCCGTACCTTACCCGATTTAAAGTCAGCTAGCGCCCGAGTACGGGCCCCCTGGCTTTTGTTGCCATGAATGGCCGCCGCGGTAATGCCGTCTTTACACAATTGTTCTGACAGGCGGTTCGCACCATGCTTGGTGCGGTTGAATACCAGCACCTGTTGCCAGTTGTTGGAACCAATCAGATAGGACAGTAGTTCACGTTTACGATTTTTATCAACAGGATGGACAACCTGGGAGACCCGTTCCGATGCGGTATTGCGGCGTGCCACTTCAATCAGGGCTGGTGACTTGAGCAGGTCATTTGACAGTCGCTTGATTTCATCGGAGAAAGTGGCTGAGAAAAATAAGGTCTGTTTTTGTCTGGGTAAGAGCGCCAGTACTTTGCGGATATCACGGATAAATCCCATATCAAGCATACGGTCGGCTTCATCGAGTACCAGAATTTCGACTTTCGAAAGATCGACAGTTTTCTGGCTGGCGTGATCCAGCAATCTACCTGGGGTAGCCACCAGTATATCGACGCCATTACGGAGTTGCTTGATCTGTGGGTTGATGCTCACACCACCAAAAATCACAGTGGACTTCAATGGCAGGTATTTACCATAGATATCGACACTTTCACTGACCTGGGCGGCGAGTTCTCGGGTTGGGGTTAGTACCAGGGCACGGACAGGGCGTTTGCCTTGTGAGGGCTTTCCTGATGCCATCAGACGTTGTAATAAGGGCAGGGTGAAACCGGCCGTTTTGCCTGTTCCGGTTTGCGCGCCACCCATGAGGTCGCGACCTTCGAGTACAGGAGGAATAGCCTGGCTCTGTATGGGTGTGGGTTCGCTATAACCTTTTTCGGATACAGCACGGATTAATTCGGCCATAAGGCCGAGGGATTCAAATGACATGTAATGATGTTCTCTTGGGATCGGCCTACCCAATACATAGTGTTTGGGACGGTCTTAGGCGGAAACAGCTAGTGTGTTTTGAGGTGAATCGGGAAGGATTACCGCTTTGATAACAGGTGCAGACCGAAGTGCACCAGAGCTTTGGCGTGGGATTATACCTTAAATTCCATATAAAAGGTGGTTTGTGGGTATTAATCAGCAATATAATTGTCTAATAGTCACTGATTTTTGTTATTTATGGTCATGGGGCTTGAAATTGCCCGCATATAATCCAATATATGGCGAAGAGTGGTGTTTTTTGGTTTAAAACAGGATACACTACCTGCCGCTACATTCTATCCTGGTTCTTGTCAGAAGTTCTTTTCAAGATATCTCCTGTTAATTCCCTCGTAAGATTTGTAACACTTTTTTTATTTTTAATGCTCGATGAGGTAATTATCATGGCAACAGGTACCGTTAAATGGTTTAACGAATCTAAAGGTTTTGGCTTTATTGCTCCCGATGATGGCAGTAAAGACGTTTTTGCTCACTTTTCTGCAATCAAGAGTGATGGTTTTCGCACATTGGTTGAAGGCCAGCAAGTGACTTTTGACGTAGAAAATGGTCCTAAAGGTCCTCAGGCAACAAACATCGAGATCTAATCGATCTAACAGTTTGTTGAACAAAAAAAACCCTGCGAGTAATCGTGGGGTTTTTTTTGCACTGGAAGTTTTGTGGCGATCTACTTTTTGAATAAATTTTGACAACACCTCTCACTTCAGATTAATCAACATTGCAATGCAATTGATATTATCTGGTTCAGATTAACTTATTTGCAACAATTGCGAGTTGCACTCAGCCAATGCGTTCAGCATGGTAGCCGTGTCGTTCTACCATATGCAGATAATTATTTGGGTGGCCGTATGCAGGGTTATATTCAATTAGCATCAAATGTGTGTCGTTATCATTATAGCCAGTTGAAATAACACCATCTTGTAAACGCATGTGGTCTTCAAGAACATCGCGTTGCCATTTATCTAGTGGTTCATCGATATGAAGTATTGCATCAGAAATATGAGTTGCCATGACACTGTACTCCTAAAACCTGTTTTTATAGTTTCCAAAATAAGAATTTTTTGAATAAAAACCAATAAAAAGAATTTCTGATCTCACTTATGGATTATAAAAAGTTTTGATTGCAGATAATAAGAGTTGATAAATGTTGATATATATCGAGTTAGTTGGATTTGTACTCATGATTTTAGGCTAGAGTGTATTTGAGTTTTTAAATATATTTATATGGTGATTTGGTTTAATAGAAAATATGAATGGGTCTGATGGCTTGTGTGTCGCCTACAGGTGGAATTCAAAGCGAATTAAAATATTGATTTGAGATGTTTATAAGATTATTAGCCACTATAAAAAATATTTAATCAATTTACTCACGTGCAGCAATAGAAATAATGACCATGCTCAATGCGTATTCGAATATCGAATGATCATTAATGGATCGAGACTGGTCATTTTTGAGTTCGGTAATGAATTTTTGTATGCTTTTCTCAATGACCCTGTTGCCCATAAAATCGACAAATACCAGTTTCGCCTGTTCTTCCAGAATGACTGATAACTTGAGACGACGAACCGGGTGTTTGTAGTCTGTGAATACCTCAAACCAGGCATTGGGTTTGATAACACTGGGCATGTTATCTAGCACGCCTTTTGACTGTGCGGACTGCTTGTCTAAGGGACTCTGTTCCATGTCTGCAAGTTGTTCATCTTTAAACGACTCAAGAACGTTATAAGTCTCATCTTCGTCGTCACTATCATCATTGCTGTCGCGATAAAACTCAGACTCGGATATTTTTTTGTTGTAGTAATTATTAAGATTGCTGATGGCAATAAAAACTTTTTCTTTATTCTGGTGACTGTTGTCCAAACATGAGCGAACACTATTCACTATACCTTTATAAATGCTTCTGATTGCCTGCCAGTCTTCCTGTGTTTTAATGGGCTGAAAGCTTTTAACAAGTAGCCGGAGGATGCCAATGGCTTCCCGCCATTCAATACTTTCTTTTCCATAACTAACAAAACGCTGATACATCAGTGTCGACCAGTGCGTTAGAATGAGTGGCTGTATAGAAGGCGGTATGGTCGTGTTGAGGGTGTAGTATTGGAGTTCTTTTAAAACCAGTTGTCGAGTATATTCACGAGTGATGAGCTGCCGTGTCTGTTTCTCTGTTTGCTCATGTTTTCGTTTCTGAATATCACTTAGTCGATCAAGTGATAATTTGGCAGTCGCGAAAACATCCAGGTTTTCATCAAAGCTTTGTAATAATTGTTCCAGGATATATTGAATTGTTTTATAGATGGTATTTTCCTGATTCTCAATTCCTATACCAATATGAGCAATACTGTTAAGTACATGTCGTGCGGGATGATTCTCATTATTAAAAAATGAATTGTCCAACAGAGCAGTTTTAATGATGGGTATTTGCATTAATAGCAATAGATCTTTGAGTGCGTCTGACATGTTTTTATCACGCAAAAAGGCGCTGAAGATCATTTCAACAAAATCAATAGTACGACTATCTATTTGATTCATTGATTTTGGAATGGCTACATTATCCATCTTGGCTATGCTATTCATCAGTGCCGATTTAAAAGCATCGGTATTAATATTGATGGTTTGGCCAGGTACATATTTGGGTTTGAAGGTAAGCTGCAGATTGGTCAATGCCTTGACGACCTGCTGTCGTTTGTAGTGTTGGCTGCTGACTGCCGACTTTTTCAGTGTGCTGCTAGTTGATTCCTTGTCATCATTTAAAATGAACTGGCTAATGATTTTAGAAATATACTCAGGATCTGATATGTAGTCGGGGCCACCTGCTCTTGAGTCAATATTGAGCGAGGTTTCAGGTGTCGGATTGTTAGTATTCATCTATCGCTTTAGGTGGAGTCAAATGATTGAGTCTCTGCTAATTATATAGCTTGTGAGCTTACTGTTTTCAATATGCAGCATCCCAAGGAACAGACTCTGAGTCGAGTCAATTATGCCCCTGTAGAGCATAAGTCTCAGGGTGCAAAATATGTGTCCATGCGATCAAAGGCCTGATTGATGCTGTCATCTGAGACGCAATAAGCCATTCTGACATGGTGTTCCCCTGAAGGACCAAAAGCAGCACCTGGTGTCACTGTGACCTGAATTTCCTCTAGTAGCTGTATAGCAAAGTCATGTGAGCTGCTGTGTTCAGTGACTATCCTTGGGAATACATAATAGGCGCCTTCAGGTCTGACGTAGTCAAAGACATGGGGCAGGTTATCCAGTCGCTGGCAGATCAGGTCACGACGTTTTGCCAGGGTGTGTCTGAAGCTGTCAAAATGTACCGGTGGCTGACTCAGTGCGGCTATACCGGCGACCTGGG
>JBFFSQ010000166.1:0-6633 GCA_041572275.1 Gammaproteobacteria bacterium | reverse complement strand
CCCCGAACATGCGTTTTGCATAAACGGGTCCGATCGACTGCATAAGTTCCACAGCATAGGATACAAATTCTTTTTCTGTAGTGAGTGGAGGCATAAGGTTTTGATGTTGTTAGGCTAAATATATTTGCGTATGCTTATTGGGCATTGTGTTGTGTCAGAGTCTGACGGTTTTGATTGGCCGGCGGTTGTTAATTTTTTGCAATCCAGTCTTCGGCTTCCTGCATGTTTTTAAATATTGCGACTTTGCTCGTGGTCTGGCCTTCAAGCATGATTTGATACATTCTTGACATGCCATATTCCAGGTCTCGTGCTGCTACGAGTGCCATTTTGTTTTTTGCGTTATGTCCCCATTGTTTAACGAGAAAATCTATCAGGACAGTCACGTCTTCTTTGGTAACTAATGATGAGTTTGCTTCTCGAATGTCCCACAGAGCATTCATGGCCGAATCAAAGTTGGGTGACTGGTAGAGTGTCTGCAAATGTTTGATGAGTTCATCTACATTGATGGTTCCAGTTACGGCATGCCATCTTGTCCTGTTCTTTATCTCAGTTGAAATATGCATGCTATGCGTCATTGGAGGTGTCCTTTTTAATTAAATCCTTATAGATCTGTGCTGGATCTAATATAGATAATAATAGAATCTTTGTAGTTAGTGTCAAATCAAAGTTGATTATCAGTCGACAAGTTAATACTTGCGGCAGGCTCTTTATTCTATTGTTCCATCCGTGTGGCTTTCTAAAAATCTACTCACATCACTTATGGCATGAAACTCCTCAATACTGATGTCGGCCGATTTAAAATCCATAGCATCAGGGTAGCCACTGGCCTGTTCAGCCTTATGTTTGGCATCTGTTATCCAGTTACTTGCCCAGGAACGTGCGTGACGTATTTCTTCGGCAGTCAATTCAATAACAGCAACCTGCAATATTTCATAAAATCCATTTCGTGATAGTGGGGTGTGAATAGTGGCCAGTTCTTCTGGAGCGCAATGTTTAAGAGCAGAAATTAATTTGCGAGTTTCCTGCGCCATCAATTGCTGACGCGTGTGTTCAGTATAGGATTTGATGAGTGTTTCAATGGTCTTGTATTCATTTGTGCCATGGGCCGCCTGGCCAAACAGGGTGATGAAAGTTTCCAGGGTAATTAAGGCGTCATGGGTCTTGGCAATATTGCGTGAGCGTTTGATTAATTTGTTACAGAAAGAGTCCAGCTTGTCACTTTCTACGGACAATACAATTTTTGCAGATGAGGTCATGATCGGTACTTCGTGTGTGAATTGCGGAGACAGTATATAGCAGATACTATTCACGACTCCTGTTTTAAATCAATTGACACTTATGACTGCTTTCCTTATTGCGATACAATTCCTGACCCGTATTCCAGTGTTCGTCGAAGTCGATTGGAAAGGTGAAGCTATGGGTAAGTCAGTATTGTATTACCCACTCATTGGTCTGCTGATTGGTTTGTTACTGGCATTGTTGTTTGCTGTGATCGAGCAACAGCATTCAATGCTGGTTGCAGCCATTGTGTTATTGGGTTGGGTGTTGATCACCGGTGGCCTGCACCTGGATGGCCTGGCCGACAGTGCCGATGCCTGGGCCGGTGGGCTGGGTGACCAGCAACGTACGCTGGACATCATGAAGGATTCGCGTTCAGGTGCATTGGCGATTGTCGTACTGGTGGTGGTGCTGTTACTCAAGTTTGCGGCACTGGTGGCCGCGGTGGATAGTAATAACTGGTTGCTGTTGATTGTTGCACCGGTGCTGGGGCGAACGGCGGCCCTGGCCTTACTACTGACGACACCTTATGTGCGTGCCAATGGCCTGGGCAGTGACATGGCCGAGCATTTACCACGAACCATGGCTTATGGTGTATTACTGATTACACTGCTATGCCTGCTGTATGTGCTTCACTGGGTACTGGTGTTGTGGCTACTGGCGGCCTGCGCTCTGGTATTCGGCTGGCTGCGCTGGCTGATGTTAAAACGCATCGACGGTATGACCGGGGATACCGCAGGCGCAATGATTGAGATTATCGAGGTGGTGACATTAGTCGTGATGGTCATCCAGTAACTGCAGTATGGCATCGACATCCAGATGCTGTTCAATGGCATCGGCCAGTCGCTCAATCGCCTGTTCACGTAAATCAAAATAATTTTTCGATTCAGGTTGTTCCAGGCCACACCACTGAAGCACTGCATCACAGGCACTTTGCTCATCAAACAGGCCATGTAAATAGGTCGCCATGATATGGCCGTCGTCGGAGAGTGCACCATCGGGTTGCTCGCCGAGCAGGGCCGCGGGTTTTTCCAGTGCCGGGCCCTGGCTGATACCGGCATGTATTTCGTAACCGCTGACAACGGCCTGATTGAGACATAGGTGGCCGCTTTGTCGGCGCAGCTGTTTGTCAGCGGCTATCGTGGTTTCAAAATCAAAGTAGGCCAGCCCCGCACTGGAACCTTTGGCACCTTCGATACCCAACGGGTCATGGATCATTTTGCCGAGCATCTGCATGCCGCCACAAATGCCCAGTAGTTTGCCACCATAACGTAAATGCCGATCGAGGTAGGATTGCCAGCCCTGTTTACGCAGCCAGGCCAGATCATCACGTACGGATTTACTTCCAGGCAAAATTACCAGATCACAGGGTGGTATTGCTTGATCAGGACCGATGTACAGGAAATCAACAGCCGGATGTAGTCGAAGGGAGTCAAAGTCAGTGTGGTTGCTGATTCGAGGTAGAACCGGCACGATGACTTTAATCGTGGCATCCGTGTGGGTGTAGGATTCAGCATTGAGTGCGTCTTCGGCTTCCAGGTGCAGGCCATGTAAATAAGGTAACACACCGAGCACCGATTTCTGGCTGTAGACCTCCAGCCAGTCGAGACCGGATTGAAGTAAGGCCAGGTCACCGCGAAAACGATTGATGACAAAGCCTTTGATGCGCGCCTGTTCAGAGGCTGATAACAATTGCACTGTGCCGGTTAAATGGGCAAATACACCGCCTCTATCGATATCGGCGATGAGCAGAACCGGGCAGTCAATAGCCTCGGCAAATCCCATATTGGCTATATCACCTTGTCGCAAATTAATCTCGGCGGGACTGCCGGCACCCTCAACCACAATGACATCGTATTGTTGCGACAGGCGGTGATGGGATTCGAGTACCGCCTGCATCGCGGTGGCCTTGTAGTCATGAAAGCCGGCGGCATCCATGTCAGACAGCGCCTTGCCGTGGATGATGACCTGTGCGCCAGTATCAGAATTGGGTTTAAGTAGCACCGGGTTCATATCGGTATGGGCTTCGAGACCACAGGCCTGTGCCTGAACCGCCTGGGCGCGGCCGATTTCACCGCCATCAATGGTCACTGCGCTATTGAGGGCCATGTTTTGTGGCTTGAAGGGCGCAACTGCAATCCCGCGGCGATGAAGTACACGGCAGAGGCCAGCGACCAGTGTGGTTTTACCGGCATCCGAGGTGGTGCCTTGTATCATGAGTGTTTGAGCGTTCATGTTAGAATGCGGATTTGATATACGGTCATAGTCTGTTTGTCATCCCGACCAAAGTGGAGGGATCTTAATTACTTATGCATGGTTCACTGTGCCTGTATGCCTGGCGATCTAACTTAGAAAAAATAACCCTATGTTGAAATTATTTAAATCCGTCTATTTACTTGTTGTTGCATTACTGGTCACAAACGTGCAGGCAGAAATCAGAGTGGAGGATGATACAGGACATACACTGGTACTAGAACAGCCTGCGAGAAGAATTGTCAGTCTGGCGCCTCATGTTACAGAATTGCTGTTTGTCGCAGGTGGAGCAGACAGAGTTGTTGGTGTCGTGAGTTTCAGTGACTTTCCAGAGGCGGCGAAAAATATACCTAGAGTCGGCAGTTATAATAAATTTGATCTGGAAATGATTAGTGCCCTGCAACCGGATCTGGTCGTGGCCTGGAAGAGTGGTAACCCTGAAGGGCAACTCGATGAAATCAGAAAACTGGGTTTTAATATATTTGTCACCGAACCCAGAGAACTAGAGGATGTGGCAGAGGTTATCGTCAGTCTCGGTCAGTTGCTGGCCACGGAAAAAATTGCAAACGTTGAGGCCGATCAGTATCTGGCAAAATTAAATGAATTAAAAATTGATCATCAGAATAAAACCAGACTCGATGTGTTTTATCAGGTCTGGAATGAGCCGCTGTTTACTGTTAACGGAGAACATATTATCAGCCATGTAATTGAATTGTGTGGCGGGAATAATGTGTTTAAAGATATGCAAGTGCTGGCACCCAGGATTTCATTAGAAGCCGTCATCGAAAAGAATCCTGAAGTGATTATCGCAGGTGTGAATGAATCCAGAAAAGACTGGTTGAATGCGTGGAAGAAATGGAAAAACCTGAAGGCTGTGAAACATAAGCATCTGTATCCGGTGAATGCAGATTTGATTGTCAGGCATACGCCGAGGATTTTGCAGGGAGTGGAGAAGGTGTGTGGGTTTTTGGATGAGGTTAGGGATGAATCGGATTGAGGCTGAGTGATACGTTGTTATTTAGGTTGATTTAAGGTTTTTTTGCTTTATTGGTGTTTGAGTTTCGCCTGCTGGCGAGTTACTTCTTTGTCTTCAGCAACAAATAAGTAACCAAGAAAATGCCGCCCCAAGACAGTTTGCCCTACGGGTACCCGAGCATTGTTATTACTCTGTTAGTGGCTCAATAGTAGAATTATAATTGCTTATCCTATTTCCGGGTCGTTTTAATTCGCCTCCATGCTCAACAAAACTAAATCCGCCATCCTTGGCGGATGTACCCTCTTTTGCACAATGCTCGGCAAGCTGTGTAAGGGGACTTAAAAACACAAGTCATTAAAGCCTGTAGCTTTTGATTTTTTCCACATTGCTTTTTACAAGGGCTTGCGACTTGGGACGACATTCTTTTGGCTATTTTTCTTACGGCAGCTTAAGAAAAGTAACTTGCCAAGACGCGTACATGGATGTAGGTGGTGGGGTAGCGCAGGAGCAGTTGCCGAGGCGAAACCCAGACCGTAAATAGTCTAATACCATTAAGTATTATTCGATTGCTTATATTTAGTGAAAGTGCCCAAAAGATGAAACTTGTGTCATCGCCTGTATCAGGTAACAATAAGCTCCGCACCGAGGAATAATAATTAGACCGGGTGTGTATACAATTGGAGTCTATCTAAGGAGATAATAATGAAGAATTTTAGAATGCTGGTTGTTATGGGCTGTGCGGCTATTTTATTTGGCTGTGCGTCCGGGGCAAAAATGGAAAATATGGTTTATGGAAATGCCGATGGTGCTCCCACAACCTATGATAAAGCATTGAAAAAAGCGATAAATGTTGGAACTGTGACAGGTGGTGAGGAAACCAATCCATTGTGGACATCTGAAATCAGTGACGAAGCCTTTTATGGTGCGATAAGAAAAACTCTTGAGTTGCAGGGACTGTTATCAGATTCAGGTCGTTACCGTTTGAGTGTAAGCCTGCTGAATGTCGATCAACCATCCTTTGGTTTTGATATGACGGTGACCACCGATGTCAAATACACGCTGGTAGACTCGCGTACGGGTAAAACTCTATTGAATAAGACAATTAAAGCACCCCATACAGCAACTGTAGGTGATGCTTTTGTTGCCATTGAGCGTTTACGGTTAGCCAATGAAGGTTCTGGTAAGAAGAATATTGGTGCATTCATGAAAGCCTTGTCTAAGTTAAAAATTAATCCACGAGATGTTTCTCTCGCGCGTTAATTCTGCGTATTATATTGGCAGAGTGATGCTGTAAGTATTCGGGCCGGTCATCAAATTAAGATAACCGGTCTGATTACCTGAATTTATGACCAGTCGGGAAAAATTGCCAACCAAATAAAAAACTTTAATCATTCCTATTT
This sequence comes from Gammaproteobacteria bacterium, assembly GCA_041572275.1. Taxonomy (GTDB): domain Bacteria; phylum Pseudomonadota; class Gammaproteobacteria; order SZUA-229; family SZUA-229; genus JBFFSQ01. The sequence goes on along the minus strand of JBFFSQ010000166.1, from coordinate 726 downwards.
TAATATCATTAAAACTGCTATCTGCGGTCTAAAAAACTACTAAATCATCTTATTCTTTTCCTCAATATTCTTATAATTGAGTCTGTAGTCGTTGTTGTTTCATTCCCCCATTAATATTCAGGAGATCGCAATGAGCACTGCAATTGATTATCAGCTTGAACTCGAACTGGATGAAAACGGATTGTTGGTCCATTCTGAAGACTGGACAGAAGGTGTGGCTATCCATATGGCAGACATGCTGGGTATTGGCGCATTGTCGCCCGCGCACTGGAAAGTCATCTATGCCTTGCGTGAGCACTATGATCGCTTTGGTGTTGCTCCCGCGATGCATAATATTTGTCATAGCAATGGTGAGAAATCGGACTGGGTGCATAAACTGTTTAACACCTGTCTTGATGCCTGGCGCGTATCCGGTTTGCCCGATCCGGGTGAAGAGGCCAAAACCTATTTGAGTGGTATGTAAACATCAAACGCTGGCAGTCCCCTGTGTTGCCGGGGGCCGCTAGCGGCTGTTGTCGATTATGGCTTAAACGATCTTGAGGCTAGCAAAAGCATGGAATGGTTGAGTGAACAATCTGAATCGTGTCCCTATTGTGGAGAACCTATCTCGATTGTGATCGACTGCTCTGTGCCAGAGCAATCCTATGTAGAAGATTGTCAGGTCTGTTGTCAGCCGATGCTGGTAGATGTCTCTATCGATACGACAGAAACCATACGTATTAATCT
>JBFFSQ010000165.1:0-6640 GCA_041572275.1 Gammaproteobacteria bacterium | reverse complement strand
AGCGCTAAAAGATCTATGCACAGGTGCAATAATGTTCAATCTAGCTGGAGTTGATGCCTGGATATTCCCAATATCAAATAATACTTCTGGTTTAAACGGCTCTATGGTGGCTTCAACATGGCTATAACTAACAACATTCCGACTCATAACATCGTTATGAATTTCGCTAGTATCCAGATTAATAACATTAGTAATGCGTTCTTCACGCAAAGACACATTTCTAATTAATACGAAGTCATCATTAATAGCATGTCTCACCTGTTGAAAGTCATTTTGCTCAAACCAGTTATTCTGCAATGTCTGTGCAGTCTGATTATTCGAATTTAAGTTAACACCATTAATGACATTACTTTGAACTGTATTACTCAGGTTTAAAGCAGTTATATTGAATTGAGATGCATAAGAAAGATTTATTTGATGACTACGTTTGATACTGGCACTGCTGCCAGCCTCAATAATAATATTTTCATGAATAGCAGAAGCATTGATATCGCGTGCCACATTCCCTTGATAATCGACAGCGCCCCAATTCTCCACAACTGGGTCACCGACTACTGTGAGATCATCAGCCACACCTGGTTGATCACCTGTCGGATCAGGTCTTGGGCCTGGCGCACCTGCACTTATTATGGCCAATTCATCATCAGATAGTAGATCACCCGCATATCCTATAAAAGGAAATAAGACGATGATGAGAAAAGAGCCACATAACGATAAATAACGCAAATAGACGGGCAGCAAAACTAAAATAGATTTGCACATCATAATACACCCCCTGCACGTCACCAGTTCAGAGTATAAACGGTGACGTGCTGTGTAATTTAACGGCTATGCGATATAACGTTATTCTGTGTCAGCGTAATAATATTGCCACCCTGGACAGAAACATCACCAGCGTTAGTCCGTGAAATGTTCACACCATTGGCAACTGCACTGCCCGAGGAGTTCACAATATTGACAGCTCTCGCATTAGATTGTGCGCTCCCCGACAATACCAGGCTGAACTCACTACTCACATCAATCGATGAGTCATCTACAACGATATACTCAGCTTGTGCATTATGCAGACTGAACGGAGAACGATATTCGGTAATAGCAGATTCTGTATATTCACTATTTCCCTGTTCTGTACTGACCACATGTGATGCAGTCGAATTATCAGTTACATCAATAGTTGTTTCTGTCGTGCTTCCACTTGAAGTACATGAACCCTGCATTACAGCACAACCTGCACCACTGACATCAACAGAGAATTCAGGTAATTCTATGCGTCCGTAAACTGCGACTTCTGTCTCAGCATTTACACCTACATCAATTGCACCTGCATCAGCATTTACAGCAATACCTGAGCCTATCGATAAGCCGACTTCAATCTCACCGGCATCAAATTCAGCCTCTAGCTGACCAGCGACCGAGAGGCCTTTACCACCATGTACCGATGCTTCAGTGTCAGGCCCTGCCTGTAAAACGATAATAGTATCGACCGTACCATTACTCGTTGTACTCTGCGTGTAATCACTGGTTACCAGATCGGTCACGGTATCCGTTTGGTCTAAATTGACCTGAGTTGATGCAGAACCCGTGCGATCTAATTGCTCTATGGTATTTGCTTCAGGACGCGCATACTCAGGCACAGCAGCTGATCGTCGTTGCTCCTGATTAATTTCATTCGTCTGATTGACCATGAAATTGCTATCCGCGTTATCAGCTTCAAAAGTTGCACCTCCTAATATTTGGCCATCCCAAATATTTAAACCATTTGCTACAGTACTTTCACTTGAGTTAACCAGGTTGAGTGATTGTGCATTTGACTGTGCTTCGCCTTCAACAGATACAGAGCCTACAGAATGGATACTGGCAGTTGAGCTGTTACCCACAACAGCGCCACCACTACCTTCGAGGATATTATTCTCTGCACCCGCAGTGACCTGGTTCAATACCATGTCATCGAGTGATACAGGTTGTGAATAAGCTATTGTAGGACCTGAGATAAGAAGCGAGAGTCCAATGACACGCCGAACGGAATTGTGTTTTGTAGTCATTTAAGTATCCTTTCCATTTGATTAGCTCAATCAACACTACGCCTACTTCACAACATAAACACCACAATTTTATTGTGGCATTAAATTATTTTTACTCTTCATTATTTTATTACTTTATAAGAATATTATTCACGAATTCATTACCAGCTATGATTAATGACTGATTCAAGCTATTTTAAAAAACCGGTGTTAACAACTGAACACTAAAATAAACCGATGATTTGTTTACTGATTTATTAAGGATTCGATGGTTTGAATCAGCTCAGGACTATCCCATTCTATTGCAGCATTCACTCCGTATTTTATCTTGCCATCGGGACCAATTAAAAAGGTCGAGGGATAGGTGATAACCTTCCATTGCTTTGCGAATTCACCATCATGATCCAGTAAGACAGGAAATTCGACATTCACTTCCTTCATAAAGTCAACCACTTCTGCTTTATCTTCTGCATAATTAATTGAAATAAGCTCAAATGGCTTGCCCTGCATAAGCTGCTTTAAACGATTTAAAGACGGTATTTCTTCAATACAAGGTCCACACCAGGTAGCCCAGAAATTAACGACTGTTACCTGATTCTTAAAATCGTTTTTAACCACCGTATTACCATAGATATCATCAAGTTTGATCGCAACTGGTTCATCACGACCTTTGAACTTCTTAAGGTAACTATCAATACCACTATCTGTTCTCGCTAATGGCAGTAAAGCTAAAGCCGTGTCAGGCACCTTGTGGCTTTCCAATACAGGTATCATTTTAGCGATATTTGAGGGCAATGGTTTTGCATATTTGAGCATTGCTTCAGATGGCTCTTCTTTGTGAAACAGGCTCATTACTTCTGGAACTAATTTAGTGTAAACGTCGCTTCCGTTTTTCTGTAATGTTTCTAGCAACACATCAAACTGGCCTATGGTACCACTGCCTTGAGCCTGATAAATCATCAGTGGAATATTAGTTGCAGAAATTACGGGCATGTATTCAGGTGGTAGGCCCAATGGTGGAATGTAAGCATAGGCATAGGGTGAGAACAAAATGGCGCCAATCAATCGCGCCCTGGTATTTGAACGTTGTTGCCATTGATGGGCACCGATCAATACAGGCAAGGCCCCATAAGAATCCCCTGCCAGAAGTATTTTCTTGCCAGTTAATTGATGCGCATACTCAATTACATCAGCAATGTACTGGCCATCAAGCGTTTTTAGGGAAGCAACACCCCGTGTCAGAAAAAGAGACTCAATAACATCTGTCTGCCAGGTTTCGATACCAATATCAGATAACGCCTGCGCAAATAAAGTGTGAGCCTTACGAAAACCATATTCAGGTGGTAACCAGATGATCAGGTAATTGCCGTCGGCGGGAAAAGTTTCAACCGTGATTTCCGTATCATCAAATAAAGGAACACTGATCTCATCAGCAAAAACAAGCTTATCTGATAAGAAAAATAGACCGATAAGAACAAAAATAACTGGAGTCAGTACTTTATTCATCTCGCCTCACAGTCAATTGATAAAAATGTTTACCAAGTTCTATTAATCTAGCATGTGATACTATCGTTTGCTGGGCTTGTCCAGGCATTATCTTTCACGCTCAACAAACTACTTACTCATGATCACCTAACTGGTTGGACACATTCATCCATTTCGTACTTTCAGATTATTATTGGTATCACGACTTTGACGAATGAGCTCATTACTTTCAAAACTCTGAGCGGATTTGGTTAATCGATCGTAAAGCACCACATTCACCGTAGCTGCCAGGTTCATACAACCAACAGTGGGCACAAAAACAACCGCATCAGCCTGATCAATCAGCTCCTGACTTAACGTCCCATCCTCTGGACCAAACACATAAAAAGCATTTTCCGGATGCTGGTATTCAGGCAGCGGTATAGCATTCACTGCAAATTCAATGCAGACGATTGTCATGTCCTTAGCGGCAGCATCAATAAGACATGCCACACCTGATATAGGTACATCCCGACTCACACTGCGGCTGGTTTTGGGTATATCTGGATTCAACTTGACGGCACGAGGATAACGCTGACCGGTATACACAACACTATCAACACCAAAATTTCCGGCTGCACGTAACACTGAGCCAACGTTTTCCGGGCTTTTGGGATTACTCAATCCGATGCTGACTTTTGATTTTTTCATCTGTTAAATTTAAATTTATTTGGTATTTCATCAAAAAATGATTTAACCCTGTATTTGTCTCACGTTCAAGTACTTTACCTTATCGCTTCAATCACTTAGACAGGTCTGACTTGTATATTACGAGATAGCTAAACATACTTGAAAAAAAGGGTGCCACAGGCACCCTCACATGCTATCAGGCCTATTCCTGGGATTATTGAATCGTTACCACATCAAAATTAAGTGATGCAATAATTCGATTCAGGCGCCCTTGCTCACCAGACTCTTCATCCTTCAATGAAGCATTTTCATTTTGTGAATTCCGGGTTGCTAATTCAATACGCTCAATATACTCCTGACTACACTGTTCAACTTTAACCTTTAGCTGAGCCAGAAAATCTTCGATTTCATCAGGAGTTTTAACCCAGGACTCAATAAATAACCCAACTTTTACATTAATTTTGGGTGATCCGGGATATTTAGACATCAGAGCATTAAAGTCTTTACACCAGTCCTCGGGTGCCTGGTGTGCTAATTTAAAAAATAGATCAATATAGGGTTCCTTCCTGATCACGGGTGGTCGTTTCTCATCGATTCCGATGATTTTAATATCACTAATACCTTCCACACTACTGCTCCTATGAAAACCTGAAAAATACAGGCTTCTATTTACCGAATCGGTTTAGTCACTATACATGAAATACTAGAGCCGAGAGCAAAAGAGTTCGTATCACTTGAATAAGATGATATGCCAGAAAACTGACAATATGATGATATGTTTTACTGGTACTATTTTTTGTCATTATTACTGTGTTTATGAATCCTTTCAATTCGAAATTCCGCTGCGCCAAACAACCAGGCCGAAATAACGGTCACCAATACCAGGGTTGCCACACTTACCAGTGTCGCAACGATAAAGATAACGACAAAACCAACGGATAATGTCACTGCAACACCGATAATAGGTAATAGAACAAATATAACCACCGCTGTGACCAGTGCTGCAACAACGATCGCACCCAGTATAAGCAAGGCCTTAGCAAAAGGATTAGTAACCTCTTTTCCATTAATTATGATTCGAGTAGCCATCAATATTCCCTCCTCTGGTTATAATTAGGTACTGTGCCCCCATCATAGCTGTCTTGACCAGGCTTTAAAACCGGGCTAAGACCAAGATCACATATACGGCGCCCTGGTTTTACAGGTACACTCAAATCCCGTACAGTCTGTAATAATTATCGTATAAAATACACTTCAGAAAAAAACGCAGTTTTGATCATGAAAAAAACCTGGAAAGACGCTGTTTACGAGCAACGTGTCGCACTGGCCAATCGCCTGGCCGAGCCACTAGCAGAGCTGGCCGCCAGATGTGAACCTATATGGGGCGACCGTGATGCCCTTAACCAAGTATTGGCCGAGGGTTTCTCGACTATCCCCAATGGCCTGTTTATGTACGCACTCGATAACCAGGGCATACAACTGTCTGATAATATCAGTGCCAAGGGCCTGATGCCTGAGCATTATCGCCGCGACAGGTCGAATCGACCTTATATGCGCGAAACAGTTCCGGCCTGGGGTTTCCTGTTATCGGAAGCCTATATTAGCCTACGTGCCAACCGGCCTTCATTAACCGCACTGCAAGTCGTACGACAAAATGAAGACATTCTGGGTTACGTAGGCGTCGATTTTGACCTGCGCGACCTGCCGGTCACCGCCGAGATATATGATGAATCTGCCGAATGGCGCCAAATCAAAGGCGACCCCGCCATCCGTAGCGGCGTATTTCATCAATGCCGAGTCGAAAGCCCGCTGGATAAAAATATCGATGTTGCCTGCGCCATAATCGAAGAGCTAATGGCTGACCGAGGCATGTTCCAGGGTGTCATTCACTTTTCAAGTAGCCGTGCTACCGTCTGGTTTATTAGCGATCCTTTCCGTTATCGGATACTCGATCAGGAGGCACTGAGCCACCCTGATATTTGTATGCTATACCCGGCACAAACCTACCCTGAAGATGCGTTAATACCAAAAGAGACAATAGGCTCGATCATGAACGGCCTTAAAAAATTGCGCCTGTCTGATGAGACCTTTTACCTGCGCTCAGCTTCAATCAATATTTTCAACGGCATGATCAGCCTGACATTCTCCTGCGATGGTTCACACTACATGTCATGGCAGGAATTTCTCGATAAAGATGAAACCTTCTGGTTTGGAACAGTGAGTTGATATAGCTGTTTTTGAACGACAACTATCTATTTCTGCTGACATTCATAGCACTAAAAAATGGAGAGTAATGTACTCATTACCCTCCATGCTCAATCTACACTTTAAACCTCATATCCAGTTTTAACCTTAGTCGTAGTCCTCATTCAGTGACTTCAAAAAGGCAACCAGATATTCCATATCATTTTCTGTCAAATGAATATGATGCAAAGCGTCATCAGCATTTCTCAATCGACCCGCTT
>JBFFSQ010000164.1:0-6657 GCA_041572275.1 Gammaproteobacteria bacterium | reverse complement strand
GCGTCAGAATACCTCCAATACTTGCGCCGTAAGCAACGCCCAGGGAAAAACGCAATTTAAGTTTATTGTCGTCAACCAGATACAGGACTATCGGCAACAGCAGCAAAGTGGTTGTAGTGTTAGATAGGACAGAACTTAAAAGACCCGAGGTAAAAATCAGAGCAAAAACAATTCCCCTTGCATTATCAGGAAACAGACCGAGCATCTTATTTGCAATCCATCGATGCAGCCCGGTTTTTTCCACGGCGATTGCCAGCAGGAAGCCGCCTAAAAATAGAAACACAATGGGATTGGCATAATTAAGCGTGGTTTCTTTTGTGCTCATAATGCCAGAAGCTGGATAAATGATAATCGGTAAAAGCGAGACCGCAGCAAGAGGAAGTCCTTCATTTGTCCATAAAACCACCATTAACACAATAGAAGCCACCAGCAATGACTGTTCCATTGTATAAACCAGACTCATAGCCAGGAAAGTTACCAGGGCTAATAATAAGGCAACTGTGATTTTACGTATCTGTAATAACATAATAAAATATTTCAGCACACCATGTCTGTGTTGCATCGACATGATTTAATCATTTAACCTCAAAGTCGGCCAACCAGGCTATTCAATTATTTGTCTATTCTATACCTTAGTCCCAATCATGAGTAATTAGGGTCTGAATAATGTGGGGAGGGGTGTCAGAGCACAGACCCTTCTAATATTAAAAACAATTATGATCTGACCGCAGTTTTTTCCTGATTTTTGCCAGGATTATCTTTTTCATATTCCTCTACAGCCTGATGGAACTCAACTGCATTTGTTTCTTTATTCAAAACTGCTTCACTATAATGATAGCCTAGAACATAACAAACAAAGCCAACAATAGCGCATAATCCCGACACAGCCACACTGTAAACCGTAGCTATAACCCCAAGCAATATGATGCCGCCAATAAATGAGAAATATGTTATTACTTTCAGATATTTTTCATGTTTTTTTTGTTTTTCATAAAACAAATCATATGCTTTAGATTCATCAGACTTTAACAAGTCCTGGTATGAAGGCATATACTCCTCCTTATTATAGTTGGCGGTGCCAAAACACAGATTCCACCAATATTAGAAACAATTGTGATCTGATCCCATTTTTTATATTTGGGATGTTAGATACTTCTCTTCTTCCACTTGTAGACTCGCATGGGTGGGATATTGAGAAGCTCTACCATAATCTGCTCTGATCCAAGAAAGGGTCGGGACAATGAGGCGACACGGTTGCTTACCTGATATGCCACGAAACATCCATTTGGGGCGAGCAGAGACGAAATTGCCTCGATAACTTGAGATCCATCACTACGGCTCATAGTAGAAAAGGGAATACCAGAAATTATGGCCTCTGGAGCACTTAGTCCATACATCGAAATAATTTCTTTCAGTCTGCATGCACTACCCAGGTGCGCAATGAGTCTGTCGTCCTCAATGCTGTTAACCAGTGTGTGAAAATGCGGGTTAATTTCTATGCTTAAAAGTTTAGCACGCTGCGGCATCGCGCGCAGTATTGCTCGCGTTGTACCTCCTGTACCGGAACCCAGCTCTACGATAGTCTTAGCTGAAGCGATCTCGGCGGCTTCCAAAATGCGTCGTTCTAGGAAACGAGAACTGGGAATGATCGACCCAATCTGAAAAGGATGTTTTAGAAATTCCTGAAAGAAAGCAAACCGGCCATTTATTGGGAGATTAACTGGTTTCATATTTGTCATCACCTCTTTCTATCGAATTCTTATTAATGTCATCTAGCGTATTAAAATAATTGAGGTCAGATCAAAATTGCTTCTAATATTAGTGGAAACTGTGCCCTGACCCCATTTTTCCCTAGTGACAGATAATATTGGTAATTCTCCGACTCAACAAAACAGGCTTCTCGATTATTACAACATTGAAGAATATGATATGGTAAATCAAGGTATATACATCCTTGTTCGTCTTGGTATAGCAATTCCTTTACTAGTTTTTGTTACTTATTATTAATTATATGACTTGTGATCTATTGATCAACATTTAATCCCTCTGGCATCATTTTATTTACATAGGGTCAGGTTTTACATTTCACATCTTATCTAATGTAAGGCCTGACCCTGTACTTTTGCGTGTTTGAATATCTGCTGAAGATCGTACCCTATTTAGAAAATCAAATCACTGAAGACCTGGGTCAGGGTGTGACTTCAACTTTCTCATTCTGGAATAATTGGAGTCAGATAACAGATCCCGCTAATATTAGAAACAATTGTGATCTAACTCCAGCTTTTGTGTAACGTAACGGGTGACAATTCCGTAACGGAATTTATTGTTGCAGAGCAGAGCTCCAGGCTAGGCCAGGACTTCCCAGAACAAATACCGATGAATGTTCGAAATAAGAGGCTAATACCCCTGGCTTTTTTGAAGCTAAAGAATTAACAGGGTCAGGTCTTGTCTTTTGCTAGCACAAGTCAAGACCTGACCCTGTGCTTTTTAAGCGTGGCATAGCTTTTAGGCGTGCGGTGTATACCCATGTTATAGGACCATCCTTCTTTCTTATTTGGCAACTGAATCTCTTTGTCCGCTTTACCATGATGGCTTAACACAGCTATTTTATTCATGGTGCCCAGCGGATAACTTTTCAAAATCTCAATATGGTTAGCGGCCGGCGTTAAACGCATGGGCATGTTCACCGGATTGGCTGATACAACAATCCAACTAGAGACTACATACATGGCACTCAACCCAGTAATGCTTAGTTTGTTAATCATAGGTTTTACTCCTTATTCCCGAACTAACAACCGGGCCATAAAACCCTGGCCCGGCTGCTACTGATACCTATTTAGGTTCTATTTGATCCATGTGTTGAAGCATCTGCTGCATCATCCCATGCATCATGTCCATACGCTTATTCATCATCTCAGATCTATCCATTATTCCTCCCATCATTTGCATAATAGCTCCCTGTTTTTGACCTTTTCCCTGCATATTCTGGCAGTCAGACATTTGATTCATCATCATTACCTGGTTATCGCTCGCTTTCATCATGCTATTCATCATTTCCATCATTTCTTTCATGTTTTCCATATGGTTATCCATATATTGTTTTTTTCTATCCATACTATTTTCTTTTCCCATTTTCATCACCATGCCTTGTGCCTTTTCCATAGTCGCATTGAAGTTATCATTCATCATATTCATATGATTCATATCATCTGCTAAAGACACACTCGCGATCGGTAAAATAAGTGCAAACAAAACTGATTTAATTACTTGGATATTCATATTGATTACTCCTGTCAAATCATTAATTAGTTGCTATTTTGTAAAAACGTTATAATATCTCTAGCCTCCTGACCTGTTAGTCCACTCCGAACACGCATGTGAAATACCGTAGTTATCCACTGATCATCACGTAATTCACTTGCATCTCTTAAATTGTGACAACGCATACAGTTATCCGACCAGCTTTTTGCGCCCTTAACCATGTCACCCTTTTCGGGAAACTCTCCAGCTACAATGTTTCCACCACTTAACATCATTATTAAAATTATTAATAATTTAGATTTATTGAACGTATATTTCATGATCATATCTCCTAAAACCCGTAACTCAGTTGTACCAACCATCGATCATCGGCATCTCGTCCAGCATTCTGATTGTCATTACTTTCTAATGCCAATTTTCCAATAAAGTTATTTGAAAACAGTCGATTCAGACCAAGAGCCACTTGTTCCTGATCCGCACTTGCATGCGGCGAATTAAAATCGCTATAACGAATAGCAACTTCGTATTTACCATTCAGGAATTGATACGCGTATTGAAGATAATATGCTGTCCACTCGGCAGCTTCGGGTGAATTACTACTAACAGCCTCAGCTACTTCAGTATTGGCATATTCACCTCGTACTTCCATTGATGGATTACGCCAGGAAAAATCAACACCGCTCACATCATAATTACGTGCTGGCTCACTACCTAAGGAAGGTTCTACACCTGTAAACTCGCCAGCTTCAAATTCAGTGACGGTTGCTTTACCTGTTAGAAGAGACAGCCCGATTTCTAATTCCGGACTAGGGAAAACCGAAAAACGACCGCCAATAACTTTTTTACCGTCCCTATCGACACCAAATGCCTCGGCTTCCACACCATCGAGCTCAATAGCGTCGATTACAGTCGAATCCCCAGCTTCAGGTTCAATTTCAGCTTTCAGTTCCGGTCCATTGCCCATATAGATTGCATAAGTCGCCTTCATTTTACCAATATGGAACCCACCTCTACCCTGTACCCCAAGATCAGATACGGGCGCGGCACCATCATGTCCAAAACCCGGCGGCGCTGAGGGCAATTTATTGATCCATGAAGGATGAAGATTTTGTCTGAATTGTCCGATTGGACTTAAAAATTTTCCTGCTAGCAAGACCAAATGGTCATTAACAAACCAGTCAACAGTTAAATACTCAAGCGCAATATCTGTTCCAGCGTCATCTTCAATTTTCAGCTCAAGCTCGGCCTCAAGCATAACCAGATCACGATACTGATAATGGAAAATCGGTGAAAAAGTACCTACGTTAAAACTACCATCGTCACCAGGTGTATCGCTGTTTACATATCCCATGTCAGCATAGCCCGCTAAATGGATCAATGTATTCGACTGCCTCCATTCATTAGCCTCGGCTACTTCATTTCTAAGGTTTTCTACTTCCTGCCTCAATTCATCCAGCTCACTGGATGTATAACCCATCGACGGAACCAATATCGAAACTAACGACACTAGTGCAACCGATTTGTTGTTAAATAGTTTTCTCATGAACCCATCTCCATATTTACGTAAGGTATAAAATGCTCGGAGAAAGATCAGGCTTGTAGTGTAGAAGGCAAAGACGAGTCCAGGTCATGCACGATTATTTTATTAAGAACGTACAAACATACAGATATAATTACATTTCTTTGACCACAAATAACTACAACTAAACCCTGGCAGATGTGAAGGCATGCCTACACACTATAAGCCTGAAGACTTAGGCGATGGGTGGCCTTAATAGAGGTGCAGCATCATAGTGAATATGGTGTACACGGTAGAAAGGAATGCTTGAAGATAAGAGATTAGGATTTAACTTGAATCCAAGTACCGACTGGGCAAACATACTGGTTGCTCCTATACATGAGCAACTACTACTATCACAGCAGCACTGTTTATCCGCGCAGAACGCACACCTGGAATCTGGTACTACAGTTAGTTCCTGCCCATGATGATCTTGGACTACATTATAATTGGAATGCTGATGCTCTGTATTCGATGCAACATCTGAATTGTCACAGTTATGTTCCTGACCGGCATACACACTCTCTAATGGCGTAAATATAAGCATTAACGTCATTAAGATAGATATTATTTTTCTTGCCCGTCTTGTCATTTTTGTTTCCACGTTCTAAACAGAGCCGTTTTTGTGAAACTGATAGTCGTCTAGTGCAAGCTTACTAATATTAATAGACATTAACCTCATCGTTCAGTTCAAAGCAACTAAATATTTTTTATTAACAGATACTATAATCTGTAAAACTATGCTTAGCTAATAAACACATTTAATGGTAATTAACGCAGAATTCATACATTTTTAGTAAAAAACCGTTTAATTTTGCCCTGTGGAGGTTTTTCCGCTAAACCTCTGCTATCTACTCAAACCCGCATAGATACAGGCACTAGGTATTGTCCTGGTAATAATTTGGTAGATGAAAGACCAAGAAGTCTGAGTTTCAGATCTGAAACTCACTCAACTAGAAAATAATTCTAATTTACTTTGTCTTTCCACATAGCATGACACTGAATACAAGATTTTGTTAAATCAAATGCTGCATTCGAAGCTACCTCCCATTTATCACTCATTGCGGCAGAAAGCGTAATAGATGCATGCATATCAAGAATCTTGTCAAACGCCAATAAACTTTGTTTAAATTCATTCTGATCTGATTCCTTCATTATCATCCATGGTTTATGCTTAGGCGCAGGGTGATTCAGAATATAATTCGCACCCTGCTCTATCATCTGCTTATTCTGACGTATAAGGCCTTCATGAATTAAAGAAGATGCTTCTCCCATCATTTCCATCAGCTGACGATATGTCATATCAGCTTTCTTTTTGCTGGCAACCAACTGTTCAGCTGACATATCGACAGCAAACACTGATGAAAAGACTGATGCAAACAAGAGCATAACAAGTAATTTTTTCATAGCCTGAATCCAAAATGTGTTAACACATTTATCATGACAAAATACAAGAATATGGTGATCAAAATAGAAAGCATTAAGCTTAGGTAAACTCCTATGCCTTGCTGAATTAATAAGGGTAGCGATATGAATAAGGCCAGTGATGGCAATACTAGCCAGAAAACGCTAGTGGCCAATGCACTGACTTTGTCGACATCCCTGGTATCTATATATAGCTATAACATGGCAAGCACTGAAACAAGAGGAATGGATGCTAATATGGCCCCTACCAGAGTACTTCGTTTGGCCACTTCCGATATAACCACTACCAGAATCGTTGTAATAACTATTTTTAACCAATAATACGCCATATTAGCCACCCAAATATTTCATCACTCAGGACTATTTAAGCCCAGGAAATACACCTGTAAAGTTTGCGTCATAAACCTCACCGC
>JBFFSQ010000163.1:0-6700 GCA_041572275.1 Gammaproteobacteria bacterium | reverse complement strand
TATTTTTGTGTCATATCGTTTTAGCTGACTTGTCGGCCTGTAACAGGTATCATCCTGATCAATTAATTCAGGATTATTCCAATAATTTTTGTGGAGCACTACTATGACTCAAGATGAAATGAAACGCAAAGCCGCCGAAGCTGCAATGGCCTATGTTGTTGAAGACGAGATTGTCGGTGTAGGCACCGGCTCCACTGTTAATCATTTCATCGACTGCCTGGCCGAAATCAAGGGCAAGATCAAAGGCGCCGTTTCCAGCTCAGAAGCCTCGACCGAATTAATGAAAGCACGTGGCATTCCTGTCATGGACCTGAACAGCGTCGATTACATTCCTGTCTATATCGATGGTGCAGATGAATCTAACCACAACCTGTCACTGATCAAAGGTGGTGGTGGTGCACTCACCCGTGAAAAAATTATTGCTGGTGCCAGTGAAAAGTTTGTCTGTATTGCTGATGAATCCAAGCTAGTTGATATACTGGGCGAATTTCCATTACCCGTAGAAGTTATCCCAATGGCACGTAGTTACATTGGCCGCAAACTAGCTGCCATGGGTGGCCGCCCCGTCTGGCGTGAAAACTTTATCACTGATAACGGTAATGTAATTCTCGATGTTCATGATATGAAAATCATGGAGCCGATCAAAATGGAAAATGAAATCAATAGCTGGGCGGGTGTCGTCACCTGTGGCCTGTTCGCTAACCGAGGAGCTGACGTACTGATCCTGGGCACACCGGATGGCGCCAAAACAGTGATGCCGAAATAAAATATACGTTAATAGTTGTAAGTTTGAAGTAAAAGCAAAATGCTTTAGGCTTTTACTTCAAACTTACAACTTATAACTGACAACTTTCTTTTACAACAACACCTTTTCTAGACCACCGTCTTTAACTGACTTGATAAACTGCTTCTGCCAATCTTTACCAAGTTTGTGTTTCGCCAGTTCCACTACAATATAATCCACTTCCAGGCCGGTATCTTCCTTATAACGCATCAGCCCCTGCTGACAGGACGGACAGGACGTTAACATCTTGACCTTATTGGATAGCACCTTCTCATGACCACTCAGCTGCTTGATCCCTTTTTTGAGCTCCTTCTCCTTACGGAATTTAACCTGTGAGGCAATATCGGGTCGTGAGATAGCAAAAGTACCTGACTCACCACAACAGCGATCTGATAATGCAACCTCTTTACCCATCAGGCTGGTGGCCACCTTGACTGGGTTATGTAACTTCATTGGGGTATGACAGGGATCGTGGTATAAATATTGTGTACCACCGACACCATCCATACTCACTCCCTTTTCCATCAGGTACTCATGGATATCCAGCAGGCGACAACCCGGAAAAATCTGCTCAAACTGATACTTCAGCAACTGGTCCATACAGGTACCACAGGACACAATCACGGTTTTAATATCCAGGTAATTTAGCGTATTCGCCATGCGATGGAACAGCACCCGGTTACTGGTGGTAATCTGATGCCCTTTCTCAATGTCACCAGCCGAGGTCTGAGGGTAACCACAGCATAAGTATCCCGGCGGCAACACCGTCTGGATACCCAGCTCATACAGCCAGGCCATAGTACCCAGACCTACCTGACTAAACAGCCGCTCAGAACCACAACCGGGAAAATAAAACACCGCCTCACTCTCAGTGTCCGTCTTCTTCGGATCACGCAAAATTGGCACCGTTTTCTCATCTTCAACGCCCAGCAAAGCACGCATAGGCTTAGCTGGCACATCGGCCGGCATCGGCTTGCTGAAGAACTGGATAACCTGCTCCTTCACGTCCGGTTTGCCATTGGTCGCTGACGGCCGTTTCGATTTATTCATGATACCTGGAATCAGTTTCAACAGGCTCCGTGCAAAACGTTGACCTTTGTATCCCAGACGAATCAAGCCCAGTCGTAACAGGTTCACGGCACCAGCATCGGTCACATTCAGGAAGGCCATCGACAGTCGGGTGCCAATATGGCTCCGGCGTTGCCCCTGAGACTTCAGGATGTGCCGCATCTTGATGGTGACATCACCAAAATCGATATCCACCGGACAGGGACTCAGGCAACGGTGACAAATGGTGCAGTGATCGGCCACATCATTCATTTCATCAAAATGCCGTACTGAAATACCGCGTCGAGTTTGCTCTTCATACAAGAAGGCTTCTGTAATCAGGCCCGAGGCTAGAATTTTATTACGTGGTGAATACAACAGATTGGCACTCGGCACATGAGTGCTGCATTTCGGCTTACATTTACCACAGCGTAAACAATGCGCCACTGCATCATTCAGCTCACCCAGCTCACTTTCTTCCAGAATGATGGCCTCCTGCTTCAACAGACGCAGAGAAGGCGTATAGGCTCGTTCCAAACCACCGGTGCCGGTGAGTAATTTGCCGCGATTGAAGCTACCATGGGGATCTGCTTTCTGTTTATACCCCTCAAATGCCTCGATGGTGCGCTGATCCAGATACTGGAATTTGGTGATACCAATGCCATGCTCACCGGAGATAACGCCGCCAAGCTCCACCGCCATATCCATGATGCGATCCACAATACGATCAGCTTCCTGCATCATCGCATAGTCATTGGAATTAACGGGAATATTGGTATGCACATTACCATCGCCGGCATGCATATGTAGCGCCACAAACAGACGACTGGATAGAACCTCATCATGAATGGCATCCAACTTCTGATTCACCGACAGATTATCGTGCCCCCTGAACAACTGTTTCAGCGGCTGCTCAATTTCCTGGCGATAGGAAATGCGCACCTGCTTACACATGATCGAGCGCAACACGCTATCACCGGCCTGCACCTGCTCCTGTTCTGCACTCAGCAGAACCTCACCATGATGCACTATATCCGCATCCAGATTTTGCAACAGACGCTGCCAGCGCTCACGGGTATTGCCGATCATCTCCCTGGATGCATTAAACCGGGAAGCCATCAACTCACGGGTTTCCGGGTCATCATGCTGGGGTTGCTCTGCCTCGCAGCGATCCAGGCACTCGTCAATCGCCGCCAGCATCCGCAATTTGTTAGCGATGGACTGCTCGATATTAATGCGCTCAACACCCTCGGAATACTCCGCCAGACGATCCAGTGGAATCACCACGTCTTCATTGATCTTGAAGGCATTAGTATGCGCTGCGATAGCGGCTGTGCGGCTACGCTCACTCCAGAAGCGCTGACGAGCTTCTGGGCTAACAGCAATAAAGCCTTCCGCATTACGGGCATTGGCGAGTCGTACCACGTGTGAGGCAGCTTCTGCCACCGCATTTTCTGTATTACCGACGATATCGGCCACCAGCAGCATCTTCGGAGACTCCTGCCGAGCCGCCTTAGGACTGTATTTAACTGCACGGATATAACGGTCATCCAGATGCTCAAGCCCCGACAGCATGACACCACTATGCTGATCCAGATAATCCTTCACCTCGACAATCGCTGGTACTGATTCACCTAAATCATTACCGTAAAATTCCAGGCAAACGGTACGAATATATTCCGGCATGGTATGCAGCAGGAATGTAGCCGATGTGATCAGGCCATCACAACCTTCTTTCTGCACGCCGGGCAGACCACCCAGGAATTTGTCGGTTACATCCTTACCCAAACCCTGCTTGCGCAGAGCACTGCCGGGAAAAGTCAGCGTTTCCGGCTGACCAATGATGACTTTCTTTTTCGAATCATAACGACTGACGCGGAATTCCACTTCTTCCTGATCATGAATCTTCCCTAGATTGTGATTGATGCGCTCCACATCCATCCAGTTGCCATCGGCCGTCACCATGCGCCAGGACACCAGATTATCCAGTGTCGTGCCCCACATCACCGCCTTCTTGCCACCGGCATTCATGGCGATATTACCGCCGATAGTGGAAGCATCCTGCGAGGTGGGGTCCACTGCAAACACGTAACCACTGCCTTCAGCCTGCTCTGAAACCCGCCGCGTAATAACGCCAGCCTCCACACGAACCGTCGGTACGGTAAAATTCAGCCCCGGTATCTGCCGCATCTCTACCGGCCACATCTGCTCCAGCTTCTCGGTATTGATCACCACGGTATTTTCATACAGAGGCACCGCACCACCGGTATAGCCGGTGCCACCACCACGAGCAATGATGGTCATGCCCAACTCGACACAAACCCGCACCATGGCCGGGATTTCATCCTCAGAATCGGGCGTTAACACCACAAAGGGGAATTCAACACGCCAGTCAGTGGCATCGGTCACATGGGAAACACGGGCCAGGCCGCTGAAATCGATGTTATCCTTTCGCGTTACCCGACCGAGTAAGCGTAGGGCTTTGCCACGCAATGCATTCTGCGTGTCGAACCAGGCCGAAAAGTCACGCACGGCAGCACTGGCCTTATTCGCTAGCTCCAGCGCCAGCGTATTACCATTGGCACGGGCCACGATCTGATCAATACGGTGATTGAGCGCATCGATCAATAACTTACGGCGCCGGCGATTTTCCAGCAAATCATCCTGAATAAACGGGTTGCGAGTCACTACCCACATATCACCCAGCACTTCAAACAACATACGGGCAGAATGACCGGTCCGCCGCGAACCTCTCAGCTCATTAATGATGTCCCAGGTAGATTCACCCAGAAAACGGATAATAATTTCGCGATCAGAAAACGAGGTATAGTTATAGGGTATTTCGCGGATGCGGGGGGTGGTCGAGGCTGTCATTCAATCAGGGCGCGTTGGATGTCTGCAAAGCAGGCATTTTAGCATAGAGTAGGAAATAGTTATTAGTTAGAAGTTAATAGTTAATGGTTATCGGCCTAAACAATCAACTATTAACCATTAACGATCAAAATTCCTTTCTCCAAAAAAACGGGACCAAAGCCCCGTTTTTCAATTACAGCTCAAATAAACTTAGAACTTAGAACTTATGCACAAGACCGAACGAGAAACCGCTCACTTCAGTTGAAGCCACGTCATTGCTCGAATCCATATAAGCCGCATAACTTGAAGTTTGCTTGCTCATTTTGTGCTTGTAACCCAGAACATAGGTTGATTTGTCAGTATTAGCAGCCGTAGGTGAGGCCGTGCCATAACTCAGTGCCAGCGTACCTTTCTCTGTCAGTTTATGCGTCACACTGAACTGGTTGTAATCAGCACCCAACAGGTCCTCGGTGTTTTCAACTGCCAGAGCCACCGTGGTACCGCCCATGGTGTAAGAGCCACCGATTTTCATCGCAGTTTCACCTGCGTTAATTGTCGGAGGAGGAGTAGTAGGTACCACATCAAGACTCAGGTAGTCAAAGAACACCTGGAAGTTCTTGCCTTTATAACGCGCACCCAGACCAATGTTGTTATCACCAGATGCATCACCATCCATTGTCACATTGGCCACGAAAGTCAGACCATTCATGTTGTTGGACATGTACTGCACTGCATTGGTAATACGACTGCGGTCAACACCAATTCCATTTAACAAGGCGGGTGCTGCCACGCCTGAAATGCCACGTTGTTCCGCACGGGTACTCCAGAATGGATCAACAATTTTAGCGGTCTGCTTGTAGTTTGATGCCATAGTACCGAATTTAACTGTACCGAAGCCGCCTTTCAGACCTAACCAGCGATCATAGACCAGCAGATCAGTATCTGAGCCCGTGGCTGTGTTATCCGTGTAATCCACCTGCCAGGAGGCCATATAGATCGCACTCATGCCATCACCCATGTCTTCTGAGCCCTTGATGCCAAAGTGAGATTTGTTACTGGTAAAATCCAGCTCACCATCGGTCGTGCCCACATCGACCTGATTTAAAGAAACATGCGCAACACCAAACACTTCAGCCCCTGCATAGGCCGCAAAAGGTGATGCCAGTCCTGCTGCGATAGCAATGGCTAATAAACGTTTATTCATACAAAGACTCCTAGGTTTTATCTTCTTTTGTTTCTATAAGCTTATAGTTATGTTTAATTTCTTTGAGCGTGCCGACCATCGCGCCAGAACACAATAAAAAAACCTCCCTGTTCCAAAGTTCCGCATTGCAAAGAGGCCGGTATCTGGTTTTATCAACCGCGCTATGACATATACGCCGGCGTTTCCAGTTCCGACTCTGGTTATTTCAAACCGTCAAACAACCTCTTCACACGAACCAATGTCCTGACATGTCTGTCCACACAGGCGTGATACTCACACTATTAATGTGACAATAATATGAAAATGAACGAAAACAAACGAAAATCAACGAAGTTAAGCGACTGATTTAAAAAGAATTTTTATTAACTCTTCAAAACTAGATATATATCAAAAAATGGTTGATGGTTGATGGTTGATGGTTGATGGTTGATGGTTGATGGTTGATGGTTGATGGTCAACATCATAACCGTAAAATTTCATGAATATGCAAGAAATAAACTGTAATTCGCCTAATATCCATGAAATATGCAAATAATGGCATCTTGTAAGTCGCTTATATTTGATCTTCCCCAATTACCGCCTCATAACAATGAGCAACCTTCCACCTGTCATCCTGAGCGATAGCCGATGCCTACATGGTCGTAGGTAGTAGGGTAATGCACGACTGCAAGGATGCAGGAGGTAGAACGACTTAGGAGACAAAGTCGAGGAGCAATTACCGAAGGATCTTATGCTTCAGGCCTGACATCTGTGCTACTTATTTTAAGATCCCTCACTATGTTCGGGATGACAAGAAAAACACTGAAGCCAAG
>JBFFSQ010000162.1:0-6744 GCA_041572275.1 Gammaproteobacteria bacterium | reverse complement strand
CGCTAATCTTGTTGGATGTGGTGATGACCTGGTTGGGGAATTCAGGGCTGGTATAAAGAATCTTGAGGCCTTTTCTCTGTTCGTCGCTTAGTTTTTTGTTATAGAAATCAGTACGCACAACTGCCGCGATACAACTCCCTTCCATCAGGTTTTTATAAATACCTTTCATACCGCCTTTGACGCTGATAATAATAGGCTCACGGACAGGGTCATTTAGGCGTTGTAACAATACAACTGAGGTCAGATTAGGTGGCGCAATAGCACAGACTTTTTTATAGACCAGGTCTTCGGGGTTATTAATGGCCTTGTTGTCAGCTTTAGTGATGATATGAAATGCCAGTGTCCCGGGTAGTTTGATAAGGGCTTGGTGTTCAATGTATTTGATGCGCCAAGATGCGAGATGGGGTCCATCGAACACGATGTCATAGTTCTGTTTTTTGATGTCACTCTGGTAGCGCAGCCAATGACGAGGATGCTTATAGGTTACTTTTACCCCCAGTATTTTACTCATATGGGCAGCAATGGGTTCATATAATTTATGACCGTCGGCAACGGATTCACGTGGGGCGGCACTCATTATTAGCTCATTAGCCAGTACGGAATGGCTCAGAAGTAGTAAAAAAATTGAAGCAACAAAATGTAAGTTGAAGCGTATGTAGCCCATGTTTATATATTCCTTTCGAATTTCACTTTATTTATAGGGAATAACTTTATATCTATAGCATTAAATTAAGGGATTTTGTTGACTTGTCACAATAAAAATAGATGCTGACGTATTTGTGCTTGTTTATATCTGGCCTAGAGTGACCGGAGTGTTGATATTTTGAATATAAGTTGTGGCTAATAAAGTTACGGATCAAGTCAGCCACGTATTATCCACTGTGTATAAAAACACTTAGTACGTAACTGGTATTAAGTGCCCCAGATTTTCAGTGCATTGAGTTTCATGGCATCTTTTAACAGCTGGCTTGGAACTTCCATGCTGTAGTTGGCTCGGAGGTTGCGGGCAACGTCCTCATAATTTTTCGCAGCAGGTTGCATGTTTTTAATGAACTCGGTGATGTCTTCCATAGCTGCCCAGGGGTAGGTGATCCAGTGCCATTCTTTAACTTCCCGGGTGTAATAGTGAGGTGTGTAGCGGGAGACGGTTTTATGATGTAGCACTGCGGTTCTTATTTCGGCAGGACGGGCACAATCGTTGATGTGTTCGATAGCGACATCAAAGGTGTCTCCTGAATCACTAACATCATCCACCAGTAATATTTTTTGACCGCTGACATCGGCTGCCAGTGGGTGCTCGATACGTGCCTGTGGTTGTTTATGGGCTGCTCGATAATGTTTGACCTTGAAACTGGTCATATCCATTACACCGAGGTAATCGGAGAGGATGCGTGCTGGAGTATAGCCGCCACGGGCAATGGCAATAATGATATCAGGCTGATAGTGATCATTATGAATCATAAAGGCCAGTTGACGTGCCATGTCATAAAATATTTCCCAGGAAACCAGTTCCCATTTTGCCTGTTTGTCATTCATGATTTGTATTGCCTCAGTAATTTTTGCAAGGACTGAAATGTACTACTCAATATTAAAATAATCAGAGTATCGTTAGGTCGCAATGATTATTTATGAATAACTTGATCGAAGATAATTAGATAAAGTTTAGATACGATTGGTCTCATCTGTTGCCGCGTGATCTTTAGCTTGGCGTGATGTAACAGGGGCCTGGTTTGAGGCTGATGTTTCCTGTGCAAGATCAGGTTCACCACAATTTCGCAAGATAAACTGACGGCTTTGGTCACGTAGTTTAAGTGCAACATGCCAAATATCTTTGTTATGTTGCCGAAGCAAGGGTTTAGGATCGATGGCTTCACCGATGCTGATGTTGATTGAGCCATGGTACGGAAACCATGAGCCAGAACGTAATATCGAACGTGTGCCGCGTATGGCAATGGGAATGATGGGGGTTTCTGCCTCGGCAGCAACAGTAAAGGCGCCGAGATGAAAAGGCCTGAGGCCTGGAGCTCGAGTAAAAGTGCCTTCGGCAAAAAACATTAAGGCCTGATTTTCTTTGAGTATTTCGGTGAGGTGTTGAGTGTCTTCCAGCCCTTTGTGGGTGCCATAGCGATCAACAAATTCCGTATGAATATGTTGTAAAGGAATACGATTGAAAAAATATCGGCCCAGTTCTTTTTTTGCAATAAAATGAACCTGTTCCGGTAATGTGGCGAGCAGTGCATAACTGTCTATATAACTGGTGTGATTGGAAACCAGAACATAGCCTTTTCCATCGCGTGGAATATGCTCCAGTCCAGTCACTGACACTTTGGTGGCCGTCGCTTTACCTAATAATGCAACTGCTTTGCTGGCAATGAACCAGCGTAAGGAAAAGCCGGGTAAAAACATGGTGCCTAACCAGACTAAAGGTGCCAGACATATGTAGATCAGCCAGCAGTAGATAGCAAAAAGTACTGATTTGCTGTGTTTCCATGTTCGTCGTAACTGAGGCATGATGCTGCTGAAAGCAATGCGAGTAATTTGCCAGAAAACACTCGTCGCCTTTTTTTTAATCTGCCCACTTTCATAAAGTTCACGACAGGCGGTGCGCCGAATTTTTCCGCTTGAGGTTTTTAAAATAGTGCCGGGTGGTGCCAGTACGACTTCATCCGGTGGTGAGCCTACCAGGTCTATGGCGAGTGTGTTAATTTCGGTGCGTAGTGCGTCCAGTGCATGGGTGTCCTGGTTGCGTGTCTCAGCCATTACAATCAGGCGCTCTGTTTTGGTTTGTTTGTCCGGGCTGCCAAAAACGGCAACCCGACCAGTGCGAATACCTTTGATATTGCCGACAGCTTCTTCCAGTTCATGGGGGTAAATGTTGCGTCCGGCGCGGATGATAATATCTTTAATGCGACCAGTGACAAATAATTCACCATTGACGATATAGGCTAAATCACCGGTGTCTAACCATTTACCATCAAATAGATTTCGTGTGCGTTCAGTGTCTCGATAATAACCGCTGGTCGAGGACGGGCCACAGAATTCCAGTCGCCCTTCATGACGTTCAGGTAGTTCATGTCCGTTTGGACCAATAATTCTAATTTGATGGTTGGCTAAGGGAGGGCCGCTGGAGACAAATTTCAAGGCATGTGTGGATTCGTTGAGCACAGGCCGGGCATGGCCTGATTTCATGAATGTGTCACGTTCTACCTGATCAATGATGGGGCCACGCGATAGAGGTGGGAAGGTCAGGCCGACGGTTGATTCTGCCAGGCCGTAGACAGGCATCATAGCTTGTTTTTTAAAACCAAAGGCTTCAAAGCGCTGGCTGAAATTAGCGAGTGTGTCTGGGCTGACAGATTCTGCGCCATTGAATGCGGCACGCCAGGAACTTAAGTCGAGTCCTGCCAGGTCCTCATCGCCCAGGCGGCGTACGCAGTATTCATAGCCGAAGTTGGGCGAGGCCGATAATGTGCCATGGTAACGATGAATGGCCCATAACCATCGCTCAGGTCGCGACAGGAAACTTAACGGTGACATCACCACAAATAAGGCAGCATAGTACAGGCTGCCCAGCCATGCACCGATCAGTCCCATGTCATGATATAGCGGTAACCAGCTTACAAATACATCATTGGGTCCGGCTTTGACGACCTGGCCCATGGCGCGAATATTGGTGAGCAGGTTGGCATGGGTGAGAACCACGCCTTTGGGATTGCCAGTGCTGCCCGAAGTGTATTGTATAAAGGCAATATCAGTGGCCGATACTGGGGGTGGCGTTGAAATTTCTGGTGAGCGGATCAGTTCTTCTGCAGGCACTATGTGTTGTAAGTCAGGCACCTGTGACTTGAGTAATCGCGCAACTGTTTTGGCTTCGCTCACGGTAATAAAGATACGGGCGAGACAATTGGATAATATGCCCACATGGCGGTGTATATGGTCTTCCAGTTGTGAGGGGCGAGCTGGTGGATAAATCGGTACCGGAATGCCACCCGCCAGTAGAATTCCAAAAAAACTGTAAAAGTAAGCGGCACCGCTGGGTAGCATAAGTGCAACCGGTTCAGCCGATTTCAGACCAAGTTGCTGGAGTCCGCCAGCTACGCGTAGTGAGGTGTTTTTGAGCTGGGAAAATGTAATGACCTCACCGTCGCCTTGATCGGTATACATCTGGATATGAGCACTGTCTGGATGTGTATCGACATGCCAGTTTAAAACATCGATTAAGGTCTGAGAGTTTTCTGGTGTAGTTGTAATAACAGACGGGGTTATGGCCTGTGTGTCAACTTCATGTAAGGCGGTGATGCTAGTGTCAGCACTTTGAATAGCCCGCAACAAGTCACGTGTAGACCCTGATTCTGCAAAAATTCTTTCCGGTAGTGCCAGCTTGAACTTTTTTTCGATTCTGGAAATCAATTCAATGCGTGCCAGGCTGTCCAGTCCGAGATCTTTTTCAAAACTACTGTCCAGGGTAATGGATTGCGTGGGAAGTCCCTGAGGATGAATTTCGGCAACCAGAGCAGAAACAACCTGTAACAATTCGGTTACGGTATGGTTGGTTTCTTGCGAGTGCGTCGAAGTCGGCATTTGTGAATCCCATTGGTTTTGTTATCAGAATAACAACGAGGGAGAGCCATATATCTAGTATAAAGAGAATTGTAGTGAATTAAATGCGTTTTTTGATGAGTAAGCCGGGGTCGTAAAGATGGTGGCCGGGTGTATGGCTAGGTATCCTGTTGTTGTAGCCAGCTATACAAATAATTCAGGCTCTGTTGCAGGTTGTTGTGGGCGGTTGGGCTAACAGGCTGGCCCAGTTCAAAATCATAGCCTCGAATAGCCAGCTGAAAGGCGGCGACGGGTTTTGTGGGGTGAAGCTGCTGATACAGTTCAAGCAAGGCGGCCGGGCTCAGGGCATGAGAGCTGTAGCTGTCGTCTCTCTGGCTGTGTAGTGCCTGGAAGTCAAAGTTAGATGGAGTGCTGACACTGGCATCGACAAATACTACCTGCTGGCGATGCTCCATATCCAGACTGTGTTCAATCTGGAGCTGGAAATCGGTGACTAAATCGACACGGTTTTCCAGCTCGGTGTTCTGAAGTTTTACTGCCAGCTGATCGAGTAACTGTGGTCCTAAGGCATCATCACCCCGGGACGGATTGCCACAGGCAAATACCAGTATCGGTTTAATCGAAGGTTTAGCCATGCTGGATATCACCACTGGCCCGTTTAATCAGGCGGCTGGTAATTTCACCTTCGCTGTTGCGTAGTTCCAGTTCCAGTGGCATTTTGCCCAGTGCATGGGTGGCACAGGACAGGCAGGGATCATAGGCGCGTATCGCTACCTCGATTTGGTTGAGCAAGGGCTCGGTTAACACCTGACCCTGTAAATAGCGATTAGCGACCTGACGGATGGATTCATTCATCGCCTGATTATTGTTAGTGGTGGAAACGATCAGGTTGGCTTTTTCGACGACACCGTCATCATCAATCTGGTAGTGATGAAACAGGGTGCCACGGGGTGCCTCGATGACACCGATGCCCCGATGCTGCATGTCGCCCTTATGGACTAGGTTCGTGCCTTGCAGATCTGAATCATGGAGCAGGATTTCAATGGCTTCTGTGCAGTGTAGTAGTTCAATCATGCGTGCCCAGTGTGTGGCCAGTGTCGCCTGTACCGGCTTGCCCCCCTCCAGCGCCATAAATTCCTGTCGTGCCTGTTCCGCCAGGGGGGTCGACAGGTAGTCGCAGTTATTGATGCGCGCCAGTGGGCCGACCCGGTACCAGCCTTCATCCTGGCCCAGGCTATTGATAAACGGGAATTTCATATAGGTCCAGGGTTTGACCGCTTCGCGTAAATACTGATCGTAATGTTCTGTATTTACGTGATCAAAAATTGTCTGGCCAAGGGCGTCACGGGCACGTAAACCACCGTCATAGAGTTCATGCTGGCCGTTAGCTGTGACCAGACTCATCATGTTGCTGTCAATGCGCGCAAAGTCGTGATGATAGTTGGGCTGGTCCTGGTGGCTTTGCTTGATCAAAGAAACGGCATCCTGCGCCCAGCTAATAATTTGTGTCATGTCTTTGAGTAAAAAATCGCGTTCTTCTATCGACAGGTTTTTATTAACTCCGCCGGGTATGGCTCCGGTACCATGCACGCGTTTGCCAGCGGTAAGTCGAATCACTTCCTGACCAAATTTTCTTAACATCACGCCTTTGCGAGCAAGCTCCGGATGGTCTTCGATGACGCCGATGATATTTCGGTGGCGAACATCATCGTCATAACCAAATAATAGATCCGGTGACGATAAATGGAAAAAATGCAAGGCATGGGATTGCAGGGTCTGACCCAGGTGCATGAGGCGGCGAATTTTTTCGGCACTGGGGGAGAGCTGGGTGCTGCCGACCAGCATGTCGGTCGCTTTGGCTGCGGCCAGGTGGTGGCTGACTGGACAGATGCCACACAGTCGTTGTACCAGCACTGGCAGTTCCCAGTAGGGTCGGCCCTGGATGAATTTTTCAAAGCCACGGAACTCGACGATGTGCAAACGGGCCTGGTGAATATGATTGTGTTCATCGGCAAGCAGGGTGACTTTGCCGTGGCCTTCAACCCGGGTCAGGGGTTCGATCACAACCCGTTTGAGTTTTTTCGGGTCTTTGGCAGTCTCAAGTTCGTGGCTCATGATCTGGCTCTAGTCATAATGGATCTGGTTATAGGGAAAGGCGATGGTTTTGCCTTCCAGTAATTCGGT
>JBFFSQ010000161.1:0-6818 GCA_041572275.1 Gammaproteobacteria bacterium | reverse complement strand
GGAGGGGGGAGGATTCGAACCTCCGAAGGCGGAGCCAGCAGATTTACAGTCTGCCCCCTTTGGCCACTCGGGAACCCCTCCAAAAACTGGAAGCCGCATATTTTGCTAGACCACACCATGTGTGTCAACAAAAAACGGCCCGAATCCTGCAGGATTAGGACCGCTATCACTCTGCGTCTTCAAGATGCCCCTTACAATTTAAGAGACACCGCAAATATGGTGCCGGCACCATGAGTCGAACACGGGACCTACTGATTACAAGTCAGTTGCTCTACCAGCTGAGCTATGCCGGCTAATTCACTTCAAAACGGTGGTTAATGACCACACCAGCTTTTGAAGGCCCGCAATTCTAGTTAAACTTAACGAAATACGCAATGGAGGAATGCAAAAAAAATCAAAAATATTCTATTGGCAAGCCCTGTCAATCCTTGCCACACCCTCTTCAACAAGCCCTTGCAATATGTCCTCACCATCTTCCACCTTTGTACTGGTACTATAATCTAACCAGTAAACCAGGTAATTCTGATAAATCACCTCCATTTTGACATCAAATCCAAGCTTACTCAGCTTCCTTACACGACGATCTGCATGCTTCTTTTCCTTGAAGTGACCTAGCGAAATACCATTATTCTTCTCACCACTTCGTATAATGTAGTAATCCTTGATTTTCTTCTTCGCCAGTTGCTCACTCACATTAACTGCTGCCTCTCTATTCTTCTGCGGTGCAACATAGACCCAAAAACGGTGCTGCTCGCTCTGCTCACGCTTTCTAATAATCAAATTATCAACATACTCAGCAATAGCGCTTTTGGTTTGCTTAACCTTTTCCTCACCTCTAAAAGGCCCAAGTGTGTAGCACAACCTGTCCTGTTTCTCACCTTCAGACTCTGCAACCACCGCGGTTACATTAGACGACTCACCAGCCAGTCCTTCATCATCTGCAACCACATCCTGTCTTTCAGACAACAGAACTAACTGCTCAAGCCCCGCAGGCAACGCCGACACCTTATTCTCTGGACCAGCCGGCTGCCAGTACTGCCAGGCCGCAAATAATAAATTTAAAACCACCAAAAACATTAAAAATAAACGCATACCCATCCTACTCCTGTGCAGCAATCATCAAGCCATGCAACACAAGGGCTTCATTAAATTCACAATCACAACCTATTCGTTCTGCAATCAGCGCACCATCCCCACCTGTCACCACGCATTTGAGTTCCGCCCCATATTCCTCAAGCAGCTGCCTATAAATGCCTGCCAACCCTGACTCAACCAGGCCTAAGCATCCGCTAACAACACCATCTGCTGTATTTTTCGCCAATCGCTGATATTGCCCCTGTTCTTCTTCAATAGCTGCCGCCCCCTGAGCCAATGCCTTCTGCATCAATTTCAATCCTGGCATAATCATGCCTCCCTGATGCTGCCCTGAGGCATCGACTACATCCAGGGTGATAGCTGTTCCACAGTCAATAACACACACAGCAGTTGCATAAGTATGGAAGGCCGCGACTATTGCCATCCAACGATCAACCCCTAGCGCCTCACTATCAGTATAGCCATTACGAACCCCGGCCAAACACTTAGCTGAGTCAACAAAATCGACTGCACACAACCACCGCTGACTAAACCAGTCAGCAATTTGTCTCTGCAACCGGGGCGTCACCACTGCGCAGACAACAACTCGTTCCTGAGCCGGCATACCGCCAAACCAGGTCAGTAGCTGCTGCTCCATCTTTTTCATGTCATGTATCTCGGCGCCAGACCCACAGAGCTCTCCATTTACGTGTAGCTGCCATTTAATCCGGCTATTACCTACATCCAGTAACAACATACTCACCTGACCCTGACACTGACATCGCCCGCATATATCGTCGATTCAACACCATTAATCTTCACGATCAAACCACCTTTAGCATTTATACCCTTCGCAACTCCCTGCTGACAACCATGCTCTGTCATCACTTCAATCTCACGACCAACACACATATCGTGAGACTGCCATTCCGGCAAAAATAACTCTAAACCCGACTTTTCATAATCCTCACACGCTCTCACCAGCATGGTTATCAGTCGCCCAACCACTTCATTTCGATCAATCATGTCGGTAGAGTGCAATTCCTGCGTCATACTCGTCCACGGTTGCTCAATATCAGCGCCTGCCCCTGGATCCATATTAAAGTTCAGACCCACACCTATCGCAACACAAGCACTGCCAGTGCCTTTGAATCGACTCTCGATCAAGGCACCCGCTATTTTCTTACCATCGACCAGCACATCATTGGGCCACTTGATTTCCCCTTTAAGGCCATACTCATTTAACAGACGAACAATGGCTACAGCTATCACCAATCCGAGTCCAGACAACTGGTCTGCAGGTATCCGGAACAACCATGCCACACTGATATAAATATTCTGAGCATATGGCGACACCCATGTACGCCCTCGCCGTCCGCGACCCTGGCTTTGGTATTCAGCAACACAGACGGCTGGCAACAAATCAACTGAATGACAGCAGTCCAGCGCCCAATTATTGGTTGAGCCAATATAGTCAACTACTAAATAATCCCGAATCTTCTGCTGGACTGATACATCCATAGATTCACAAACTGCTGACCAGCTCAACAACCCAATATTTTCTGTCGAATTGTGCATAGAAAATTATTTTCAGCCTGTACTATTTAACGTAATTAGCTAAACTCTGGACTAAAGCAATTAAATACCCGAGAAATAAATAACTTACCGTGTAATTGTCATTTGAGAACAGCTTACAACGATAACAACGCCAACTTGTTATCTTACCATCTACGGGTAATTTAAGGAGAAAATGTGGATTTAGCGACTTTATTAGGGCTATTAATAGCCTTTGGTTTCATCTTCGGCGCGATTGCCACCGGTGGCTCCATTGTACTGTTTATCAATGTACCGTCACTATTGATCGTCATTGGTGGCAGCGTCGCTGTGGTTTTGATGCAATTTACACTATCGCAATTTTTTGGTGCCATCAAAGTTGCACTGAAAGCTTTTTTCCATAAGGCAGTTGATGCCCAGGAACTAATTGAACAGGCTGTGGTACTCGCTAATGTTGCGCGCAAAGAAGGGATGATGGCACTCGAGTCCCAGGAAATCGACAACCAGTTCCTTAATAAAGGCATACAACTCTGTGTTGACGGTCACCCACCTGATCTTGTACGTAAAATGCTCAGTAAGGACATCAGCCTAACTATCCAACGTCATGAAACGGGGCAGAAAATTTTCAAAGCTCTAGGCGGCGTTGCACCAGCCATGGGCATGATCGGCACCCTGATAGGTCTCGTTCAAATGCTTGCAAACATGGACGATCCGAAATCCATTGGCCCAGCTATGGCCGTCGCGCTACTAACAACCCTCTATGGAGCAATCATCGCAAATGCATTTGCACTGCCCCTTGCTGACAAACTTGCACTTCGTAGTCAGGAGGAAAAAACCAATCGCACCCTGATACTTGAGACCATCAGCGGCATTCAAGAAGGGATGAATCCACGCGTCCTGGAAGAACTGCTCAAGGCCTTCCTGCCCGAAGGCCAGAGAAAGTCTGATGAAGAATAGCGCCTTGATGGAAAAATAAAAACGATGGAAGAAGAAGACGAAATCGTATGTGAACCGGGAGCCCCCGAATGGTTGGCTACATTTGCTGATCTCATGTCATTGCTCATGAGCTTTTTCGTTCTGCTATTGTCTTTCTCTGAAATGGATGTTTTGAAATTCAAACAGCTCGCCGGTTCAATGAGAGAGGCCTTCGGTGTCCAGCGCGAAATAAAAACCAAAGAGATCCCCAAAGGGACCAGCATCATCGCCAAAGAATTCAGTCCTGGTCGACCAACACCAACAGCACTGAAAGTGATGCGCCAGCACACCACTGATGATCGTAAACAGAACCTGGACTTCCGCCGTGGAGCAGAGAAATCACTTGACGAAGCCAGGCAAGCCACTGAAGAACGCCTCAAAAAAATCAAGCAATCCCTCAAGGATCAAATAGA
This sequence comes from Gammaproteobacteria bacterium, assembly GCA_041572275.1. Classification (GTDB taxonomy): domain Bacteria; phylum Pseudomonadota; class Gammaproteobacteria; order SZUA-229; family SZUA-229; genus JBFFSQ01. The sequence goes on along the minus strand of JBFFSQ010000161.1, from coordinate 2,802 downwards.
AAAAGGCAACATTGAAGTCAGCGGCGACAATAATCGCACTGTTATTCGCATCCGTGAGAAAGGTTCATTCCCATCAGGAAGCGCTCAGTTACGCCCAGGCTTCAAAAATGTAATGTCGCGTATTGCAGAAGTAGTTATCAAAACTCCAGGTAAAGTTCAAATCTCAGGACATACCGACAACATCCCAATATCAACTTTCAGATTTAAATCAAACTGGGAATTGTCATCTGCACGCGCTGTTAGCATCCTTAGAGAATTACTTAAGAATAAAAAAGTTTCTCAGGAACGAATGATCATCCAGGGCCATGCTGACACCATACCCCTGGTTCCGAACACGACCGCAAAAAATAGAGCCATTAATCGCCGTGTTGAAATCATCATCGTGAAGGAAAGTGCTCCCAAGCAATCATTACCCAGTATGATCAAATTTTCAGAATAAGAAGATAACCCTATGCAAACAGATAATGAAGCTGGCGAACGCAGACGTTTTTTCAGGATTGATGACAAAATATGCCTGGAATACACCATATTATCTGATGATGAATTCAAAGCAGCTCCCGAGATGCTTGCACAAAACAAGCTTTCAGCATTTAGCTTAAGTGCCGAGTTTGCCACCTTGAATAATAGCTTTCATCCTATGCTTAACTCAATTAAGCACAGCTCACCAGAGATTGGCCAGTACCTCGAGTTACTTAATAACAAAATTGATGCGCTAAGTCAGCAGCTACTGACAGATGAGTTACCCTGTTCCGAATCTGATATGTACCAAGCCAACCTGAGCGCCTCAGGCATTGCATTTAATTGCAGTGAAAACCTGGCTATTGGGAGCAAACTTAAACTGAAAATAATTCTACTGCCTGAAAAAATTGGAATATTGGTCTTCGGTACTGTCAAAAATTGCACCCCGAATCAAGACTCCACTTATCATATCGGCGTAGACTTTGAGCATATTCGCTATGAAGATCAAGAACTAATGATCAAGCATAATTTGAATAAGCAGATGCTCGATCTAAGGGAAAGAGCAGAAAACAATCAGGAAGAATAAACAACCACCTGATTTCGCCCGCTCTCTTTAGCTGTGTACAAAGCCTGATCAGCATGATCCAAAAGCTTTGCAGCCAACGATTCTGTATCCCAACTTTCAGAGTACTCTGTATTTCTTAGCGTGGTAAGACCAATTGAAACGGTTATATTCAAAGCATGTTCATAGAAAACGTGTTTTTCCTTCGATACTTTTTCTCGCAAGCGTTCTGCTATTTCCTTAGCCACGGAAACCGAAGCACCAGGCAACACTACTGCAAACTCCTCACCACCATAACGGGCAACAACATCACAGGCCCTGACCTGCTCTTTTACAATAGCCACCATACGCATCAGCACAAGATCACCAATGTGATGACCATAGGTATCATTCACCTTCTTAAAGAAGTCAACATCAAGAAACATGCAGGCCAGTTCATCATCATTCCGAAGACATCGCTCAATCTCATCACTAAAACGCAAATCAAAATAACGTCGGTTATATGCCTGAGTTAATGCATCCTGGTAACCTATTTCCTTTAAGCGCTGTTGATTCAAGCAGTTCTCAATAGCAACAGCAGTCATTGCAGAAAGCTTTTGCAAAAACTCTGTGCCGTGACTACTCTGATAGCGATTTACATCACAGCTAATAAGTAACAGCGCCCCAATTATTTGTTCACTTCGAATCAGTGGCAGCAGGGCAGCACTCTCAAACTCTTCTTGCTCTTCAAGCCCGTTCAGCAGCCAAGGATAATCAATAAGAACTTTTGAACCTAACAATGGGTAATGCTTCAATGACTGGATCTGCTGCGTGTCTTTATCTATATCAAGAACTTTGAGCTTATTCCTGAACAGATGACGAGCCTCATCGTCATGACCAAAAAACAGATGCTCGGTGTCTTTTTCTGTATCAACTATACAAAGCACAACATCTTGCAATTGGAAGCGCGCAGGAACCTGCAGCAACAGCAAATCACGAAGCCCCTCTGGTGTACTGGCACCTATTATTTCATAACCTAAAGAGTCAAATAAGCCTTGCTTGCGCTCATTGGTTCGAGCCTGCCTGAGTAAGCTATCCAGCTTTCGCTTTAATAAGCGATTTTCGTTATATATCGTCTCTTCCATAGCTGGAACTTATAACCAGTACAGTCGATGATACATATTTTTTGGCGCTAACATAGCACTCATGATTAACAGCTCTTGTTTTTAATTAATATAACTTTAGCACTTATGTATTTAGAGAATAATACATTCTGTATCACGATTCAGAGAAATAGTTACATTTTTTGATATCAGTTGCAGACACTCTCCTTAGTCAGGGCAGAGTATATGCTTTTATCGCATTTAGCAGTTTATAGAGCGCTCTCTCACCACACGAATCCAGCCTATCGAACACAAAAAAAGCCCAGTACCTTTGCCGGTACAGGGCTTTTGACGTACAGCCTGACTGTTATGCATTAGGATGTGGTGTATGCCTGTTTTGCAGGGGTAAAACCGGTATCCTACTCTCACATGGGATGAGCAAGAACAGTTAGATCAGCGAACTAACACAGCCGGTGCTCACGGAGGCAGCTAGCGAATGTACTATTTTAGGCCCCCTAAATAGAAAAAACCCCGCACCCTTTCGGGTACGAGGTTTTTGTATTTAAAGCCTGGCAGTGTCCTACTCTCACATGGGGAGACCCCACACTACCATCGGCGCTAAAGCGTTTCACTTCTGAGTTCGGGATGGGATCAGGTGGTTCCACTTCGCTATGGCCGCCAGGCAAACCGGTTATACTC
>JBFFSQ010000160.1:0-6862 GCA_041572275.1 Gammaproteobacteria bacterium | reverse complement strand
CTTAAGCCGGTTCTGACTAAATATGATCTTCGCCTCTTGAGAAAATACTGGCCTGAATAGGGTAACCTGATTGGTCTCGAGATAACGAAATTTTAGAGTTAAGCATAGCGTGGGAAATCCGTAGATTACGGGGCCGGCTTTCAAGCCGGCTTTTTTTTGTCCACAAACATCTTGTAAACAGTAGGCCAGGGAATTGAGTCGTGATCAGGGCTCTGGTGTGTTTGCAGTCGTCACAGTTGTTTTCTTTGTTATTGGCTATCGGTTAGGTGCTGGAAAGCCACTTCCTTTATTCAAGATATGACTATACTTCTATTAACGCTTTTTTTTAAACAGTGTATATGGTGCCTGGCGCATGGCACTGTAGCATAAGATAGCCTGAAGATTAGTATGATCATGATTCGAATAGTTGTTCTTGGCTGTATACTGGCATTTTCACTACCCCTGTTGGCCGCTGAGAAAATTATTATTATGGGGGCGGGGCCATCGACAGCTGTGGCTTCACTATTTTTCGAGCACTTTGCACAAACACCTGTGGGTCAGGCTTATGTGTTTGAAGTTGCGCCACGCTCCATTAAACATGCCGGTGGGTTGAAGGCTTCAGGGCAACATCTGTTTGGTCGTACCGGCAGGCCGCTGACGAAATCTGAAAAAGCCCTGGGTAAAGAACAGATTTTCCTGGCGAGAATTCCACTGGCGATTGTTGTTGGTGATGATGTGGGTGTCAGGCAGATATCCCTTGGTCAGCTCGAAAAAATCGTTAGTCGGGAGATTGTGAATTGGCAACAAGTAGGCGGCAACGAGGCTGAAATTGTATTGGCTGGTCGAGAATCAACAGAGGCTGCTTTTAGTGCTATAAAAAACCAGTTTGACTTTTTTAGGCGAGTTGAGTTTGATGAGGTGTTTCAACGGGATCACCAGATGGTTAATTTTCTGAAATCGACCCAGGGTCGTTACGCTATAGGTTTTGGAGCGCGTTCAAGTTTTCAAGAACATAATATACTTGATGTTACCGGATTTTCGACTGGATTGAGCCTGGGGCTTGTCTATGATTTGAAAAATGAACAGCATAAACTGGTGAAAAGTGTTAAAGCTTATGCCAAAAGTTCTCAATGGCATGAGCAGTTGTTGCAAGCAGGATTCTATATAGCGAAATGATTGTAACTAATATTGCTAATGACCTTTCAAGTAAGTTTATTGTTTTTATTGCAATTGCCTTGATTCTGGTTATCGGTTCCACTAATTATTTGCTGTACCACAATTCTGTGACTACATTACAGGCTGCCAGAACACAACAGGCAGAGGCTAAAATTGCGAGTCTTCTTTCACTCAGTTCTCATTACATTAGCCAGTATGAAACAGAACTTCTGGTGAAACTGGGTGAAGATAGTTGGTCTCAAGGTGGTATTGCATCTATTGCAATTCTTGATATCGATGGCAGGCCCTATTTTAAAAAATCAGCAGAAGATTTGAGTCAATCACAAGCATATTCAAGAGAGATTCTTTCAAATAATAAACAGGTAGGCACTCTAAAGCTGGCTGTCGATATTAGTGATTTAAATCAACAGCTGAAATTTGCATTTTGGCTATCTATTGCCCTGGCCCTGTTGTCGATCGTGGCCCTGGCCGGCTTACTGATTATTTTTTTTCGTAGTCAGGTAGTTCATGAAATGAATCATGTTCGTAAGCAGGAAGCTTTGATCCGTGAGGAGTATGATTTTTTTTCAGCTGTGCTGGATACCTCAGAAAGCTTTGTTATAGTCACCGATGCCTATGGTGATATTCAGCTAATTAACTGTGCAGCTGCATCTGCTGTTGGTTGTACCCAAGATGATGCTTCAGGCCAACAGGTCTGGGACTATCTGCTTCACCTGGACATGGATGATGAGCGAAAAAATCATTTAGTCCGGCAATTAAAGACGGTGATTGAAAATACTCGAAAGGGACAATTTCCTGATCAGCCATTAATTACGTTTGTAAATGATGAAGATTGTGAGCGTGCGATCAAATGGGTGTTTTCATCATTGTCAGATGAGAATGGGAAGGTAAAACACATTATCTGCACTGGAATGGATATCACCCAGCAATTTGATGAGCAGCAAAAGCTAGAGCATGAAGTGTTACATGATGGCTTGACCGGTATTGCCAATCGACGTTATTTCGACCAGTTTCTGCGACGGTCAATAGAGAAGCATAAGATGATTCACGATCATTTATCATTGGTTATGATCGATATTGATTATTTTAAACAGTATAACGATTGTTATGGCCATCAGGTGGGTGATGTGTGTTTGAAAAAAGTAGCCGCTGCCCTGGCAGTTGGGCGGCGCGAAGATAATGACCTGGCTGCACGCTATGGTGGTGAGGAGTTCGCATTACTTCTGCGAGAAACTGATTCACAAGCCGCGCAAGTTGTTGCCAAGCGGGTTCGTGATCGAGTGGATCAATTGCAAATTGAGCATGCTTCGTCTGATATTTCAAATCACCTAACACTGAGCATGGGTATTGCGACTATGACTGGGACTGAAGATATCTTGCCTGATGAATTAATCGCAAGGGCCGACGCCGCCTTGTATCAGGCTAAACAATCGGGCCGAAACTGTACTATCGTGGCCTGATCAAGGCCTGTGTTTTCATCAGTATTACTGCTTGCGTGATCCACTTAACTCTGATGTGAAATCGATGGATTATTTAATCTAGATCAACTTCTATATAAGCAGCTGGTAATATCCTTGGCTGATTGTGATGCTTATCGCGGCTATCGTACGAGCCAGAGAGGTGGCGTATGTGTTTCAAAATCGCGGGTGGGAATGAGCTGGCTACAGTCAAAGTACTGATGACCATGAGTTTTAACTCGGTGGTTGAAGAGGTTTTTGGCATTGACCTGGATGCAATTGATTTAAATCTGCGATTACGTGCAGATTTGCATATGACCAAAACCAAGCAACAGGAGTTCGCAGATAAAATTGCTGAATATTTTGATGGCGCTCAGGTAGATTTTGACAAAGCTAGAACACTGGATGATGTGTTTGATGCTGTGGTGGCACGGGAATTTAAGGATCTTCCTGAAGGTGCCTTTTCAATGTAAAAAAAGCCCGGCATCTGACCGGGCTCGATATATAAACTAGAAGGTTTTAGTGGGCTTTATTTCACTTTCATCCCAGGCTGAGCACCATCATCGGGATTAAGAATCCACAAATCTTCCCCTCCGGGTCCAGCAGCCAGCACCATACCTTCCGACATACCAAATCGCATTTTACGCGGTTTCAGGTTGGCTACCATGACTGTCAGCTTGCCTTCCAGGTCTTCGGGTGCATAGGCTGATTTGATGCCCGCAAAGACATTGCGTGTTTCACCGCCCAGATCCAGCGTGAGTTGCAGCAGTTTGTCTGCTTTCTTTACATGTTCCGCTTTAACGATTCGGGCAATCCGCAAATCAACTTTGGCAAAATCATCGAATTCAATTTCCGCAGCTATCGGCTCGTCCGTCAGTGGGCCAGCCGCTAGTGCTTTTTCTGCTGCTTCAGCTGCCGCTGCCTGGCTGGCTTTGCTGGCTTCGATAATCTTGTCGATCTGATCTTTTTCAATACGCGTCATCAGAGGTTTGAACTTATTGATTTCATGATCGAGTAAAGGCTCATCCAGCTGGTTCCAGCTCAGTTCACCAGAGTTTAAGAAGCTTTCTGATTTTTCTGCCAGTTCCGGCATGATGGCTTTGAGATAAATCACCAGCACACGGTACATATTGAGACCCTGGGTGCAGGTATCATGAACTTCCTGCTCTTTGCCTTCTTCTTTTATTTTTGCCCAGGGTTTTTCTTCATCAATATACTGGTTGGCACGATCGGCCAGTGCCATGATTTCGCGTACGGCCCGACTGAATTCACGGTGCTCAAAATGTTCGGCAATTTTATCACCGGCATCGACCAGCTCTTTATAGAGTGAAGGCGATGGCAGTTGAGATGATAGCTTGCCGCCGAATTTTTTCTGGATAAAGCCGGCACAGCGGCTGGCAATGTTGACGACCTTGCCGACCAGGTCAGAGTTAACGCGTAGCTGGAAGTCTTCCAGGTTCAGATCGATATCATCGACGCCATCAGACAGTTTGGCCGCATAGTAATAGCGCAGGTATTCAGGTTGTAAGTGATCCAGATAGGTCCGCGCCATAATAAAGGTGCCGCGAGATTTGGACATTTTCTGTCCATCCACTGTAAGGAAGCCATGGCAGTATACGGATGAGGGTGTGCGATAGCCTGCACCATGGAGGACAGCGGGCCAGAACAGGGTGTGGAAACGAGCGATATCCTTACCAATGAAATGCACCACCTGGGCTTTTGAATCCTGTCCCCAGAATTCTTCAAAGTTCAGGCCTTTTTTATCACACAGGTTCTTAAAGCTGGCCATGTAGCCCATCGGGGCATCCATCCACACATAGAAGTACTTGCCCGGTGCATCGGGAATTTCAAACCCCCAGTAGGGTGCGTTACGGGAAATATCCCAGTCCTGAAGGCCTTCTTCGAACCACTCTTTCTGCTTGTTCGCAATTTCACTCTGGGTGTGGCCTGCATCAAGCCATTTTTCAAGAAAGTCCTGGAAATCGCCCAATTTGAAGAAGAACTGTTCGGAGTCTTTTTCGATGGGAGTCGCACCGGATACCGCCGATTTAGGATTAATTAAGTCTGTGGGAGAGTAGGTCGTGCCACAGGCCTCACAGTTATCACCGTACTGGTCTTCGGCACCGCATTTGGGGCAGGTACCCTTAACGAAGCGGTCAGGTAAAAACATTTCTGCTTCAGGGTCATAGGCCTGACGCACTGTGCGTACATCAATATGACCGTCTGCTTTCAGGCGATTGTAAATAGTACTGGCAATTTCCCGGTTTTCATCGGAATGCGTGGTGTAGTAATTGTCGAAATCGATGAAAAAGTCAGCAAAATCACTGGTATGTTCGACATGAGTCTTGTTGATAAGCTCTTCTGGCTCAATACCTTCCTGACGGGCACGTAACATGATGGGTGTGCCATGGGCGTCGTCAGCACAGACGTAATAGCACTCGTGGCCACGCAGTTTCTGGAAACGCACCCAGATGTCGGTCTGAATGTATTCCACCAGATGTCCCAGGTGAATGGGGCCGTTGGCATAAGGCAGGGCACTGGTCACCAGTATTTTACGTGTATCAGTCATGTTCTTCAGGGTTATGTTGATGAGGGCGCATAAATTAGCATTTTAGAGGGGATATTTCACTATTGATTATGGTTTCACCGATGCTTTTACGCTCATGGTGGTTGAGGGGATGAGCTGGACGTGTGAGGTTTGAGGGTTGTTTTGCTGAAAATCAGGTTGATATTGATGCCATGCCTTGAAAAGTGAACAACTGCCCCCAATTAGGATGTGCTGAGCGTATTCGGTTGTTTTCTACCCATAAAGGTGGGGTTAAAGCAGTCATTGTCTGGTGTAGAATGCGCCACTATTACGATGAGTGCCTGGATTCAGGGGCTCTATATACACAGGTTTTCGGAGTAAATGCTATGAGCGTTTCGCAGCAACAGGTTGAAGATGCAATCAGAAAATATATCGATCCTTATCTTGAAAAGGATCTGATGGCAGCCAATGCCGTTCGTGATATCGAAGTGAATGGTGATCAGGTTTCATTTAAGGTGGTTCTCGGTTTCCCAGCTAAAGGTCATTATGACAAGCTGACAGAAGAGCTGAAGAAGCAGGTTGAAGCGATTGATGGTGTATCAGCTGCGACGATTGATATTAGTTCTGACATTATTGCTCATTCCGTACAGTCCAGTCTGAAACCTCTGGAAAACATCAAGAACATCATTGCAGTTGCATCTGGTAAAGGTGGTGTTGGTAAATCAACAACTGCTGTGAATCTGGCTCTGGCCTTGCAGGCTGAGGGTGCCAATGTAGGTATTCTGGATGCAGATATCTACGGTCCAAGTGTCCCGCGTATGCTGGGTATTCATGCTAAGCCTGAATCTGCTGATGGAAAGTCACTGGAGCCTATGCAGGGACATGGTCTTCAGGCGATGTCGATTGGTTTTATGATCGATGATGAAACACCCATGATCTGGCGTGGCCCGATGGTCACCCAGGCTCTGGAGCAGCTGTTGTCAGATACTAACTGGAAAGACCTGGATTATCTGGTGATCGATTTGCCACCGGGAACAGGTGATGTTCAGTTGACATTGGCACAGAAAGTACCTGTCAGTGGTGCTGTCATTGTAACCACACCTCAGGACATTGCGTTACTGGATGCACGTAAAGGCCTGAAAATGTTTGAGAAAGTTGAAGTGCCTGTGCTCGGTATTGTCGAAAACATGAGCGTACATATCTGTTCTCAGTGCGGTCATGCCGAGCCGATCTTCGGCCAGGGTGGCGGTGAGAAAATGTCAGAAGACTATGATGTAGATTTCCTGGGTGCCTTGCCACTGGATATTACTATTCGTACTAATGGCGATGAAGGTACACCTTCTGTTGCGGCTGATGCTGATGGCACAGTGGGCATGATTTATCGTGATATTGCTCGTCGCACTTCAGCTAAATTGGCCTTGCAGGCTAAGGATTACAGCGCCAAGTTCCCGAATATTGTTATTCAGAACAATTAAAGGACTGGGCCTCAGTTACTCAGCAGACAGTTGAAGCGATTGTCTGAGGTACTGGCTGTGGCTCATTGTCTGTAGGATCGTGTTAGAATGCCGCCACTAAATTTAGTGGCGGCATTTTTATTGGGCGCAAATTTTATGAGACTCAGTGATAAAGACATAGTAAACGCATTAAACGATGGTTCGATTTCAGTTGAGCCCCGGCCTTCAGATGACTGCATTAGTGGTGTGAGTGTGGATTTACGACTGGG
>JBFFSQ010000159.1:0-6916 GCA_041572275.1 Gammaproteobacteria bacterium | reverse complement strand
TCGCAGGAGACCACTGCAAGGCCGTCAGTGACCTCGGCGTACCGTTTGTAGCCATTGGCCTGCTTTATCGACAGGGCTACTTTACCCAGCAGATTGACAACTGCGGCAACCAGATTGCCCAATACACCACCACCCGTTTCAGCGACCTGCCAATGGAGCGAGCTATTGACAACGACGGCAATAAAATCACCGTGTCCGTTGAGTTTCCGAATCGTGAAGTCAAGGCCAAGGTATGGAAAGCCCAGGCGGGTCACATCAGCCTGTATCTGCTCGATACGAATCTGGCTGAAAACACCGAAGCCGATCGCCAGATCACCTTCCAGCTCTATGGCGGTGATAAAACCACCCGGATCCAGCAGGAGATACTTCTCGGTATCGCCGGTGTCCGCCTGCTACGTCGCCTGGAGCTGAAGCCAACCGCCTGGCATATCAACGAAGGCCATGCCGCCTTCCAGATCATTGAGCGCTGTCGCGAAGTGCTCAGTGATGATATGGACTTCGAAAGCGCGCTGGAACTGGTCGCTTCAGGTACCGTATTCACTACCCATACACCTGTGCCGGCTGGCCATGATATTTTTGATGAAAAGTTGATGAATGAGTATTTCTCATCCTGCTGTCACAAACTGGATATCAGTTTTGAGCGTTTCATGGCACTAGGACATTCGCCAGGTAATGAACACAGTTTTAATATGACGGCCCTGGCTTTACGCGGTTCACGTTTTCACAATGGTGTCAGTCGTATTCATGGTAGCGTGGCCTCGAATATGGAGTCCTATGTCTGGCCACAGATCCCCGACAACGAAAATCCCATCACTTATGTGACCAATGGTGTCCATGTACCCACCTTCATGGCCCGGGAATGGACCAACCTGTTCGATATGCGATTCAGTGAATGGCGCAATAAGCTACTGGATTACGATTACTGGGCCTGCATTGACGAAATTCCCGATCACCGCTTCTGGAGCTTACGCCAGGAGTTGAAGAGCCAGATGCTGGAAAACACCTTAAAACGTACCAACCTGCGCTATAAACGTAATGAGTGTAATGACGCCCTATGTCGACGAATCACGCAAAACATCAAGGAACCTGAATCCGATATTCTGGTGCTTGGTTTTGCCCGCCGTTTTGCGACCTATAAACGCGCAACCTTACTTTTTTCCGACCCCGAACGCTTGTCCCGTTTGTTAAATGACCCGGAACGTCCCGTGCTGTTGATTTTTGCCGGTAAGGCGCACCCGAAAGATGAACCGGGCCAACAACTGATTCGTACCATCCATGAATATGCACACCGTCCCGAGTTTATTGGCAAAATCATTTTACTCGAAGGCTATAACATGGCCATGGCCCGCAACCTGGTAACCGGTGTCGATGTCTGGATCAATACTCCGGAATACCCACTGGAAGCCAGTGGCACCTCAGGTGAAAAAGCGGCCATCAACGGTGTACTCAATCTGAGTGTTCTCGATGGCTGGTGGGGTGAAGGTTTCAACGGTAAAAATGGCTGGGGGATATCACCCCATGGTGCAGACACTCCTGCTGAACAACGCAATTTTGAAGAAGCCAATGATCTGCTGGATATTCTTGAGCACGAAATTATCCCCAAATTTTATAATCGCGGTAAACAGGGTTATTCGAAAGAATGGGTGAGAATGTCCAAAGAATCGATGAAATCCTGCATTCCACAGTTTAATGCCTCGCGTATGGTCATGGATTACGTCAGGAACCTGTATACTCCAGCCAACAACCAGTTTCATAAACTAAATGAGAATAATGCACAACCGGCTAAAGAACTGGCCGCATGGAAAGCCAAGATTGCGAAGCATTGGCAACAAGTACGCATCAGCCGTGCAGATGATGCTGGCACAGCGATCAATGACGGTGAAGCTTTAACCATCAGGATCAAAGCCTACCTGAATGGCCTATCCCCAGATGATGTGGCCGTCGAGTGTCTGGTCAGTCATTCACATAATGGTGATAAAGAGTTCGAAACTGTCACCAATTATTTACTTAAATATGATGGCGAAGACAACGGCGAGCATATCTATTCCATGGATTTACAACCGATCAACCCCGGTCTGAACTATTACAAACTGCGCATGTACCCATACCATCACTTACTCAGTCACGCTCTGGAAACAGGCTGTATGGTCTGGTTATAAGCAACTACGACGTTTCAGCTATACGGCCATACAATTCGATCAACTTGTGTAAATCGCCCGATAAGCTCGGCCAGACCTGCGACCAGTCAAAACGCCATTGCCAGTTATTGTCTATCGTACCGGGTATATTCATGCGATGAGTTGAGTCCAGTGACAAAACATCCTGCATAGGCAGGATCGCCAGCCGGGCCGCTGAAGCCAGAGCCAAACGATTCAACATCCACGGCATATCTAGTGACTGTTCATCACTGATTCCTAAATACTCATGTAAATGATGGCGTCTATAATGCTCAAGACTTAGATACCAGCCCAGGCTGGTATCATTGTCATGGGTCCCCGTGTAAACCACACTGTTGAATTCGTGGTTATACGGTAAGTAAATATTGTGTCGGTCACCATCAAACGCAAATTGTAATACCTTCATCCCAGGTAACTGGAACTGGTCACGCAACTGATGAACCTCATCCGTAATCAGTCCAAGATCTTCAGCCACTAATGACAGTGACTCGAATTCATTGAACAGGCTCTTGAGTAATTGATCACCCGGTACTTTCACCCATTGTCCATTAATAGCCGTGTCTTCATCTGCCGGAATTTCCCAGCATGCCTCAAAGCCTCTGAAGTGATCAATACGGATGAGATCAAATAACTCCTGTTGTGTTTTAAATCGGTGATGCCACCATTTAAAACCATCGGCCACCATGTATGGCCAGTCATATAATGGATTGCCCCAACGCTGGCCTTCATCAGAGAAGGCATCTGGCGGCACACCGGCCACAAATTCGGCCTCACCAAGATCATTAAGCAAGAAATTATTTCGATCAGCCCACACATCTGCACTATCCTGCGCTACAAAAATAGGCATATCACCAAATAATTTAACACCCTGAGCATTGGCATAGTCACGCAATTCATGCCATTGAGTAAAAAACACAAACTGTTCAAACTCAACCTGGTCAATCAAGGACCGATATTTTTTTTCAGCAGCCTTAAGTGCCTTGGGTTGACGCAGGCGTAAAGCCTCAGGCCACTGCATCCAGGCTTTACCCTGATTCGCACGTTTGATCGCAATAAACAGGGCATAATCCCTTAACCAGTCCTGATGTTGATGCCTGAATGACTCAAACCGCCGTTGCCAGTCGGCATCGTTAGTCGCTCGAAAATATTCACCGGAGGTGTGCAGACAGGACAACCTGAAGGCCGGCGTTTCTCGATCTTCAGCAATATCATCCAGATCAAGCCAGTCTTTCGCCACCAGCCAGTCAATACTAATCAGCAGAGGATTACCTGCATGCACTGATAAGCACTGGTACGGCGAGCCATCTTCATGGGTGGATCCCAGGGGCAACATCTGCCAGACACTACAACCGCATTGCCTCAGAAAGTCGATAAAGTGATATGCCTCTGGGCCAATATCACCACCGGCAAAGCTGCCGGGTAATGAGGTGGGGTGTAATAATATGCCGGCACGACGTTGATCCAAAACACTATGTGATTTTAAAAAATGCTTTTCTTCCATCATTTAAGTGACTTGACGTCCCGGTAACATAACCCCACCCATTGCTGGGGCGCCACTGCCATGTGAGAATGAATGCGATAAATAATCCGGTGGCTCTTTGCCCAGTAAACAATACAAATTACTCAAGTGCATTCGATACTGTTCATCAAAAGAACTCACCGATTCCGCCGGATTATAATCGCCAAACCACCAGAACCAGTCGGAACCTTCACAAATGGCCAACTGTTTTTCTGCACGTGCAGCAATCTCTGCTGATAAATGACCGCTAGCTACAACCTGGTCATACACCTGCTTGGCATCAACCAGCATCGTCCAGGCCCGGTTTTTATCTGCATCGCCGATCCAGGTAGAAAAAGTTCCGTAGACCCAACTACCGGCGACAATTTGCTGTAGTTTTTGAGCCTTAGAAAAACGATCCAGGTAATCACTGTAAGTGGTCAGCTCGATTACCTCATGCTCTGCCAATTTCTCATAGAGGGCATCTAAAAAGTAGTAACCGTTCTCCGGGTAATATTCCCAGGCATTTTCACCATCCAGGATAATCGAGACGATAGCCGCCGGGTCATCCTTACAAGCTTCTGCGATATTCTCTAAATGATGGACCAGGTTGGCCACGGCATCATCTGCATGCCAATCAGAATATTTAAATCCAATCAGGTCAGACAAACCGTCATCACGGAAAAAACAGGTCGTTTCGTTGTTCTGGTAATGATAAGCCGCATGAAGACAGGCCCCCTCTTTCTGTCCTGACTGAGCCAATGAGCTATGCAACACCGTATCACCACTGGCCAGCCAACGTATTCCCATCTCCGACATCAGCTCAACCGTTGGACCACTAATGCTACCTTCGGACGGCCAACAACCCTGAGGCTCAAACCCAAAGTAATGCTTAAAGGTTTTCAGACCCTCCTCCATATGCCAACGACTGCGTTCCAGCCCACCGGGATAAGCATCATAAGCTGGCAAAGGTGCATCGGGCATAGCTTCATGGGCGCTTTTAAAATCAAGCAACAGGGGCACAATGGGATGCGCATACGGAGTCATGGAAATTTCAATGCGTTTCTGCTCAGCCAACACACGATAACGCTCAATTACCGTAGAAATCAGCTCATAAATTAAACCCATTAATATCTGCCGATCATGATAACTGAACATGCGGCCTTTTTTGACCAGTCCTTTTACACGTTCATCAGTTCGATGCACAGTCTCACCGACCCAGGCCAGGTGATACCAGACCAGTAAATCAATCAGAAACTGGTCATCGTAATAATTCATCACCTCCGGTGCTTCGATTGCCACCTGGGCCATATCGGCCAGCATTCTAAATTGCTTATAACGATTAATTAACCGATGTTCATTGGCGCGTAAACAATTTTTGGCCAGGGTTACACGCTTCTCACGATCTTTTGGGATTACCGCATCGGCAAGCGCGGTCAACAAAGGATCTGTCAGCGCCTTACCCTGATGCAGGTAGCCATCGAGCTGGCGGGAATAGTCATCGATCTGCTCAAGTAATATCGGTGCAAAATTTACCACCGCCCTGGCTGCAGGATTCTCTTCCAGGTGCGCAACCATATCGACATAATCTTTGATGGTATGCAAATAAGTCCACGGCAGATGGTATTCACCACTGCGCAGATCACGGTATTCTGGCTGATGCATATGCCAGTAAAGCACTACATTCAATTTATCGGACATTGTGAATCGCTTGTCCCAGCATTTCTGGTGTTACCAGCACAACACCATTGGGCGAAACAAAGAAGCGGTTTTTATCATCTTCCTCATTGACACCAATCTCCATTCCATCCGGTATCTGGCAACCTTTATCAATCACGGCGTGATTAACCTTGCAGTTTTTACCAATCGTGACTTCGGGTAATAAAACCGATGAATCAACACGGGAATAATCATTCACAACTACATTGGAAAATAACAAAGAATGATTGATTGTGGCACCTGAAATAATACAGCCACCCGACACCATAGAGTCAATCGCCATACCTCGACGGTCATCATCATCAAATATAAATTTGGCAGGTGGCAACTGCTCCTGATAGGTCCAGATCGGCCATTCAGAATCGTAAAGATTGAGATCAGGTGTCACCCCGATCAATTCCAGATTGGCTTCCCAGAACGCATCTATGGTCCCCACATCTCGCCAGTAGGACTGCTTACCACTTTGCACATCCTTGAAACGATGGGCAAATACCCTGTATTTTTCAATAGCCGCTGGAATAATATTTTTGCCAAAATCGTGACTTGAACCGGGTGTATCCGCATCACGAATCAACTGCTCAAATAAGAAATCAGTATTGAAAACATAAATCCCCATGGAGCACAAAGCACTCTCATCACTTCCCGGCATGGGCTCTGGGTGCTCTGGTTTTTCGACAAAACTGTGGATACGCTCTTCTTCATTCACCCCCATGACACCAAATTCTTTGGCCTTATCCAGTTCAACCTCAATACAACCCACGGTAATATCGGCCTGCTTTTCTACATGCTGGGCCAGCATGTCACCGTAATCCATTTTGTAAATATGATCCCCCGCCAGAACCAGCACGTATTCAGGTGAATGCATGCGGATAATATCCAAATTCTGAAATATTGAATCTGCAGTTCCAGCATACCAGGACGACTCAATACGCTGTTGCGCCGGTAGCAACTCGACAAATTCACCGAACTCACCCCGGAAGTGTCCCCAGCCTTGTTGAATATGCAGGATTAATGAATGGGCTTTATATTGAGTTAAGACCCCAATTCGGCGTATCCCTGAATTAATGCAGTTTGACAACGGAAAATCAATAATTCTGAATTTACCACCAAAAGGAACTGCTGGCTTGGCTCGCCATGTCGTCAGATGTTTTAGACGTGAGCCTCTACCACCGGCCATAATTAAGGCTAATGTGTTACGGGTTAAATTACTGACATAGCGTGGCGAATTTCTTGTATTCATTTATCCTCTTTTGGCTGATGCCCAATATAAACATCACGGGAGAGATTCCCGAAATTGATGACTAATAAAACACTTAATCCATACCCAGCAATTTTCAAGCCACTTACTATTGGTGACATAATCATCAGGTACATTTTATTTTAAAACTTAATTGTTAACTTTTTATGCACCAAATCAATAAGCCTCTGATTGAATCGGCACTACACTAGTGCAGTGTTTATAATCCTCTATATTGATATCATAGTCCATCATGTAACTGTTATGATTGCGTAATATCATGAT
>JBFFSQ010000158.1:0-7021 GCA_041572275.1 Gammaproteobacteria bacterium | reverse complement strand
CGCCGATGCACGGGTTTCAGGCCGTCTCGAACATCAGGTAAGGCCCTGCCAACAATTACACTCATGGCGTAGTCCAGGTAGGACTGACGCATTTCATCTTCTAAATTTACAGGAAATACTTCTTTGGCGAATTCAGCCATAGGGAATTTTCATCCGTACTTATAATGTTTGTTCAGGAGCCCTGAATTACCGAAAAATTCGGTCACAATAAAACGCTAAATTCTAACACAAATCAGGGCCTGACTGCACCCCGGATTTATCTTAAAAAATCAATAACATAGCATTAAATTTAAGTACTGATTTGGTCGCTGTGTGTTGATAGCAGCAAAGACGATAAGTAGATAAGAGAATTCTAAAGCAATTTGATCAAAATCAACCCGTAAAAAACACCTGAGAACTGAGTTCAGGCGTATATACGGGTTCATTTAGACAATTAGCTGCCTGAGACCTGCTGGGCAGCCTGTATGTACTCCTGATAGGCCGGAATAGCGATAGCCGCCAAAATACCAATGACTGCAATAATTGGAATGATTAATGCGACCAGGACCACACCTGTCGTATTCGGCGGTGTTGGATTACCATAATCATTTGCGGTGGCTGTACCTGGGATAAACCAGAGCAACAAACTGATAATAGGCAACACCATGATAATAGAGAGCCAGCCACTGGTATTGAAATCATGAACACGCTGTATGGTTAATAACACAATTGCCACCAGAAAAGCGCCGTAGGCAAGCAGCATCCCCAGCCCCATGACGATCTCACCTGCACCACCCGCTACCCCTGTACCCAGGGCGGTCACTAATGCCACGACAATATTCAACAACAGGCCATAACCAACGGAATAAGCAATAAACCTGATCCGTCCAATCCGTCCTTTTGCTGATAAAGCTTTGACCTCAGAATATTCATTTGGTTGATTTGTTTCGAGGTTCTGTTCCGGCGTTTGATATGGATTGATATCCGACATATATGCTCCCTTTATTTGTAATTGTTTTATGTTTTTTAAGTACATCCATTTATAGCATATAAGCTCATGCTGCGTCAGGACGGACCACAAAGGAATGTCCCTGTTTTAAACTATAGCCCAGCCATTTATGCAAAAACCGATTAAGCCGCCATTTTTCTTTCAAGGCATCGGCAGGTAAATTATCAAGAATCAGGCGACCATGATGTAGATGACCGGCCATAACTTCTGCCAGTTGGGCATCATGATAAATTCGAATTTTTAGATTCGGTTCCATCTGAATGCCCTCTGGTGAGGAAAACGCATAACTTAAATAGAGGGTTGTCGTAAACTTACTGCGCTCCTCTATACGCAAATGCAAATCAAGGTGCCCCTCTACTTGCGATAGGTGCTGATCCTCTAGTGAAGAGACTTCAGGCAAAAGCTTTCTCAATTTAATGTAATTGCCTTCATACAAATCCATTAAACCAACAAAACCACCTGGAATGACATCTTCACAACCGTATGCGTCTGTTTGTTTCATATCGGAATTTTATCATGTCTAATTGATTTATTTCCCTCCACTTTCAAACGGACTCTTAATTGCCGAAATTGTTGATATCCAACAGCATCAGTATATATGGTGATTGAAATACGCCTCCCGTCCTCTGATTTGAAATTCAGTATGGCTAACCAGGGCAAAACAAAGCTATTTCCCTGTAGCTGTAGCAACTTCATGACACCTGATTCCCATAACTCCCATTTATTCTCCTGTTTCCAGATCAGTAACCGTAAGCGATTATGGCCGCTATAAGACTTGTGACCAACATAAATCAAAAACGCAATACCAATACACTGGATAGTTCCAGGCCACGGTAATATCAGAATACTGAGTATTGCCAGCGTATAGATCAGTACGTGAACTTGTAAAAACAATCGAGAGGGTTTGATTTCAAGTTTTAATGGTGTGGCGTATATATGAGACAAGTTCCGAGATTTCCTTATCCGATGAATTCATATGACCCAGAAAGAGGTCAAACAGTAACTGATCAGGATAATCCAGTATCTGATCCAGTACGTTTTTTTGTTGTTTATTGAGGTAAATATAGCCGCGATCCATGAAATCTTTCAGGATCAGGTCGAGCTCAAGCATTCCGCGACGACAACGCCAACGCAGACGTGAATCATTGGCATCTTCAGGCATCATAATCACAATGACTTTTTCACCATCATTTTTTTAATATCATTAATGGCTTTAGTGGGATTTAGATCCTTTGGGCACACCTGTACACAATTCATAATGGTATGACAGCGAAACATCTTAAAGGGATCATCGAGTGCATCAAGGCGTTCTTGTGTAGCCTGATCACGACTATCAGCAAGAAAACGTGCAGCCTGCAACAATGCCGCAGGTCCTAGAAACTTATCCGGATTCCACCAGAATGAAGGACATGAAGTTGAGCAGCACGCACATAAAATACATTCATAAAGCCCATCAAGCTTTTCACGCTGTTCAGGTGTCTGCTCAAGTTCAACTTCAGGCAAAGGATCTTTTACCGTCAGATAAGGTTTAACATCACGATACTGTTTAAAAAATAGCTCCATATCCACAATCAGGTCGCGTATCACAGGCAAGCGTGGCAATGGTCTGATCTCAACAGGCTCTTTTAAACTTGCCAGAGCAGTGATACAGGCAAGACCATTGGTGCCATTTATATTCATACCATCCGAACCACAAACACCCTCACGACAGGAGCGCCTGAAACCCAGCGTTGGATCCTGCTCTTTCAGCAACAGCAATGCATCCAGCAACATCATATCCGGTGTAATCTTCTGCAGTTCGAAATCCTGCATATACGGTTTTTTATCCTGTTCCGGATTAAAGCGATAAATGCGGAAACGCATACTCACCTCTCCTGTATTTGTCCTGAAAAATACGACACAACAACATGTATTGAGACGTCTTTAGAAAAAACACACATAACTCCAATGCATATCAATATACCCGGGCCTTTGGCGGGAATGATGCCACTGAAACAGGTTTGGTTCTTACAGGTTTAAAGTCGAGTTTGCGTCCGTCTCGTGAAAATAAAGTGTGTTTCATCCAGTGTATATCGTCTCGCTCCGGGTAATCGATACGTGAATGAGCACCTCGGCTTTCAGTACGGGCAGCCGCAGAATATACAGTCGCTAGAGCTACATCCATTAAATTTTCAAGTTCCAGAGCTTCAACTCGTGCTGTATTAAACATTGCCGAGCTGTCAGTAATACGCGCATGTTGTAAACGCTCAGCCAGTGCCGATACCTCCTTAATACCATTTTCAAGAACTTCTTGGGTTCGAAACACGCTGCAATTATCTTCCATTGCCTTCTTAAGCTCAGTACGAATCCGTTCCACAGACTCGCCTTCTCCTGTCTTGTCCCAACGATGCAAACGTTCATAAGCCATTTCCACACTACTTTCATCCAGTGGCTGGTGATAACGGTTTTCCTTTAAATAACTGATAATATGATTCGCTGCCGCACGACCGAAGACCAGGATATCCAGCAATGAATTACCACCCAGACGATTGGCACCATGAACAGAAACGCAGGCACATTCCCCAGCCGCATATAAACCAGTTACCGGCTCTTCAGGTGTATCCTTAACTGGAATCACAACCTGGCCATCTCGATCAGTGGGTATACCACCCATTGTATAGTGTGCTGTTGGATAGACAGGAATTGCCTCTTCAACAGGATCAACACCGAGAAACGTAATACAGGTCTGGCGTATACCGGGTAAACGTTTCTGAATGACGTCTTCACCCAGATGATCGAGCTTCAGCAACACATAATCTTTATCAGGCCCACAACCGCGGCCTTCCCGGACTTCTGTCGCTATAGCACGACTCACCACATCTCGACTGGCCAAATCTTTCGCCTTTGGTGCATAACGCTCCATCAGTCGTTCACCTTCTGCATTGACCAGATATCCACCCTCGCCCCGTGCACCTTCTGTGATTAACATGCCACGACCCGCGATTCCCGTAGGATGAAACTGAAAGAATTCCATATCCTGTAATGGAATCCCGGCACGCAAAGCCATCGCCATACCATCACCGGTATTAATCAAGGCATTCGTTGTGGTTCGATATAATTGACCCGCGCCACCAGTTGCCAACAATGTGGTTTTTGCTTCTATTATCAACTCTTCACCGGTGTGAATATCAAATACAAAAGCACCCCGCACATTACCCATTTCATCTTTTAACAAATCAACGGCGAAATACTCATCAAAGAAATGGGTCTTGGCACGGATATTCTGCTGATACAAACTATGTAAAATAGCATGCCCCGTTCGGTCAGCCGCGGCACAAGTTCGAGCGGCCTGCTCACCACCGAAATTCTGGCTTTGACCACCAAATGGTCGCTGGTAGATACGTCCATTCTCAAGGCGTGAAAATGGCACACCAAAATGTTCAAGCTCATACACCACTCTCGGGGCAGCCCGACACATGTATTCAATTGCATCCTGATCGCCCAGGTAATCACTACCTTTAACGGTATCGAACATATGCCAGTGCCAATTGTCTGGTAAAATATTCGCCAGTGCCGCATTCATACCACCCTGGGCCGCCACAGTGTGCGAACGGGTCGGAAAAACTTTAGATACGACAGCAACACTGGCATCAGCCTCTGATAATTGCAAAGCCGCTCGTAAACCGCCTCCACCTGCACCAATGATTAAGGTATCAAATCGTCTTCTTTGAATATTATTTATGCTCATTGAGTCATGACCCGAATTGTACCCGTGCTAAAGCTCGGAATGCCCAGAAACCACTACCAACGAGTACTGATGACACCAAAGTCAGTACAAACATACGCGCTACAACATTAAAAACATAATCGAGAATCACATCCCGAATACCAACCCAGGTATGCCAGAGTAATGCTATAAAAAACAGGCTCAATGAAATATTATTTAGTGGTGTAGCAACCCAGTTTACCCAGCCCTGTGCAGATAATGGGGTAATGATAAATAGCGATATCGAAAAATAGAAAATAAACAGTGTGATGTATACAGCACTAATACGTTGAATAATCCAGGGTCTCAAGCCCTGCAGTCCGGGTGCGCTCACAGGTACACTCCTAGCAATATCAGCCCCATTGCTACAGCCTCAGCAATAAATACCAGCCAGGCCGTAATCTGTGATGGTCGTTTGTCTACAGCAACATCAAAATCAATCAATAAAAAGCGAATTCCTGCAAACAGGTGATGCAACAACGACCAGAGCAGCACTAAGGAAAGGAATTGAATGTAGGATACACTTAACAGTTCACGTGCCTGTTCAAATCCCAGCTCACCTTGCAGGGACAAATCAAGCAGGTAAACTGCAAACGGCAATGCTAGAAACATCAATACCCCTGTGACACGGTGAAAGATTGACACCATGCCGGGTACAGGTAATTTAATCTTGAGCAGATTAAGATAAAAAGGTCGGCTATCAGATGCGGCCATTGTTCATATTCCCTCTATGTACCATCGGTTCAGGGGATTTATTATTATTGATACTGAGTGTAGACCATCAAAATCCAGATGTATTCAAGATTATTATTGAACATCTACATATTACAGGCAACCCACAGTATCATGAATGCAGATCAGGAAGTAATCCCATAAACTTTCTATGCTGACAAAATAATACGGCTTGTCTAATATAGTGTGCATAATTACTACAGCCAACACAGGTAAATCAGATGAAACAGGAATGGCAGGACTTTTTACAAAATGCAGGTGCTGAGATAGAAGACCAGCGAGTGTGCAGTTTTGGAAACCCGGACAGCGAACAAAGAGTGCTGCATACGGGCCTGGTTCTCTGCGACCTGAGCCATCTGGGTCTGATTTCAGTTTACGGTGATGATGCAGAAAGTTTCTTACAAGGGCAGTTAACGAATGACATTCATCATGTCGACATTGAGCACAGCCAACTCAGTGCCTACTGTACACCTAAAGGACGTATGCTATCGAACTTCCGGATATTCAAACGCCAGGATACATATTATTTACATTTACCAAGCAGCCAGTTAGAAACGACCCTGAAACGTATACAAATGTTTGTGTTGATGTCCAAGGTCACCATTGAGGATGCCAGTGATGCACTGGTCCGTTTCGGCCTCTCCGGTCCAGATGCTGAAGAAAAACTGGGCAATATCATTTCCAGACTGCCTCAACAGCTAGATGACACCACACAGGTCGACGGCTATACAATCATACGTATCGCAGGGCCTCACCCTCGATATGAAATATATGGTGAACTCGAAGCCATGACACAACTGTGGAGTAGTCTGGATGTACATGCAGCTCCAGTTGGCGCCGATGCCTGGTCAACACTGGATATCCTTGCAGGCACTCCAACCATCTACCCAGAAACCGCAGAAGCTTTCGTTCCCCAAATGGTCAATATGCAAGCCATCAATGGCGTCAGTTTTAAAAAGGGCTGCTACACTGGGCAGGAAGTGGTCGCCCGCATGCAGTATCTTGGCAAACTCAAACGTCGTATGTATCGCATTCACATCGATACCCATGAACCGGTGCAGCCCGGTGATAAGCTATATTCTGCTAACTCCACCTCTGGGCAAGGCACAGGCAACATCGTTGACGCACAAATTAATCCAGACGGCGGCACACTCGCTCTGGCAGTTATTGATATCAGTTCAGCTGACCAGGGCGAGCTGACACTTTACGACGAAAACGGTCCTGCCATCCAGCTCATGGAATTACCCTACTCTATCGATAGTGATTGATTAGCTGATTCAAAAACCGAATTTTTTGTCTAAACTCATGTGAAAACAAAGCCAATTCACATGAACGAAAAATCTGACTATATATACAATACCCTGCATCAGGCAGTCGTTACCGACCAGCTCAGATTACCGACGCTGCCTGACGTAGCACTGAATATTCGCAATGCAGTGGATAAAGAACATAGTTCAGCTCAACAGATCGCTGAAATTCTTACACAGGATGCAGCCCTTGCCGCCCGCTTGTTGCAATTAGCGAATAGCCCACTGTACCGTGCACGATCTGAAATT
>JBFFSQ010000157.1:0-7089 GCA_041572275.1 Gammaproteobacteria bacterium | reverse complement strand
GAGCCCATCTTCACAGAGCGGGGAATAGAAGCCGCCGGCACCTTCTACCAGAAGAAAGTCGTTGTCCTGATCGACATTGGCCAGACAGGCCTGGGCAATATTACGAGTGGTCAAGGCCTGGTTGGCCAGATGAGCGGCTCGTAAGGGTGAAATGGGTGGCTCAAACCGGTAGGGGCACACCTGGGCCAGTGAGCCGGCATAACCGGCGGCATTTTTCAGGGCCACGGCATCAGCGGGGATGAGTTCACTGCCTTCCAGACGACAGCCGGATTCGACCGGTTTTCTTGGCACTACACGCACACCCTGCGCCTGCAGTGTGCGAGCGATGGCCGTGCTGATATGGGTTTTGCCCACACTGGTATTGGTGCCGGTGACGAAGATGCCTTTCATGAGTTTTAAGTTTTTAGTTTTAAGTTTTAAGTATAGGTCTAGGTCTAGTGTTTGAGTTTGGACTTATAACTTCAAACTTATGACTTCGTTAGCCTTTCCAGCGCTTCGCGATACTTTTCACTGGTTTTCTGGATGATCTCATCCGGTAATTCTGGGCCGGGGGCGGTTTTGTCCCAGTCCAGGGTTTCCAGGTAGTCACGCACGAACTGTTTGTCAAAGCTGGCCGGGCTGCTGCCGGGCTGATACTGGTCAGCAGGCCAGAAACGGGAGGAGTCCGGGGTAAGGACTTCGTCGATGAGTACCAGCTGGTCATTGTCATCAAGGCCAAATTCAAATTTAGTATCCGCGATGATAATGCCTCGCTCTAATGCGTAATCGGCGGCTTCTTTGTACAGGCGCAAGCTGGCATCGCGAACCTGAGTGGCAATATCGGCACCGAGAAGTTCGACGGTCTTGTCAAAATCGATGTTTTCATCATGCTCGCCAACTGCCGCCTTACTGGACGGTGTGAAGATAGGTTCAGGTAATTTATCGGCCAGTTGCAGACCTTCTGGCAGCTTGATGCCGCAAATCGAGCCGGTGTTCTGGTAATCCTTCCAGCCCGAGCCGATGATGTAGCCACGAACGATAGCTTCTACAGGCAGTGCGCGGAGTTTTTTAACAACCATGGCGCGGGAGGCAATAGCCTCACGTTCGACAGGATCGGGAATAACCTGTTCAAGAGGCAGGTCACTCAGCTGGTTGGGAATGATATGGTGTAACTTATTCAGCCAGAAACGGGTGACCTCAGTGAGGATGGCGCCTTTTTCAGGCACCGGTGTCGGCATGATGACGTCGAAAGCGGAAATACGGTCGGTGGTGACAATCAGCATATGTTTATCGTCAATGTCATAATTGTCACGGACCTTGCCCTGATGGAGCAATTTAAGGCCACTGAGTTTGCTGGTATGTATGCTAGTCATGTGCAGATCAGGCTGAGGTTAAAAAAGGCTTATTGTACTTGAGTCTGCAAGGGACTGCAGTGATTAAGTGAGGGTTAGTATTGATGCGTATCGGGCAGGGCGTCTACATCCGTGTATGACATTCTGCTGGATATGTTTTCATCCTGAATTGAGTTTTTCACTATGAAAAACATCAATAATGACCTGCGATGACCAGTCGCGGGGTCACGTCCATGATGCTTCATAACCGCTAATCCAGGTGGATTATTGCTGCTATGGATGTTGTGCTCGATTCGGGTTCTAGCTATGACAAATAGTTAAGGTTGTTTGAACCGAGTCATCATCACAGGGATCGATCGAAAGGACCTGTCCCTGAGCGGTCTGTATAATAGTCAGGCTTGGTTACAGAATTGTTAAATTATCATTTTATTTCATTCTTATTTAGCTTGGCTAAAAGGTAGTGGCTGTGAAGATTGCATTGGTTATACGTCATGTGGCATTTGAAGATTTGGGCTTGTTTGAACGGACACTGGAGAATGTCGGTTATCAGGTAAAATACCTGGAGGCAGGTATGGATGAGCTGACCTGGATCGAACCGCTGGTGCCTGATTTATTGATCGTACTGGGTGGTCCCATCAGTGCGAATGGCGAGGCTGATTATCCGTTTATTGAAGATGAGCTGAATATTCTTGAAACTCGCCTGCAATACGATGCTCCTACACTGGGTATTTGCCTGGGCGCCCAGTTAATGGCACGAGCCCTTGGTGCCAGGGTTTATTCAGGTCAACAGGAGATAGGCTGGAAACCGTTGCAGATAACTGAACAGGGCGAGGCCAGTGCTTTAAGGCATTTGACCGCTGACAATACCTCTATGTTTCACTGGCACGGCGATACCTTTGACCTGCCGGAAGGTGCGGTGCGACTGGCAGCAACAGACGTAACAGAAAACCAGGCCTTTAGCTGGAAGAAAAAAGGCCTGGCCATTCAATTTCATCCTGAAGTGACACCGCATGGTCTGGAGCGCTGGTTTATCGGTTGCTGTAATGATATCGAGCGTACAGAGGGTCTCTCGTTACAGCAGTTAAGGCATGAGACACGACAATATGGCTATGAGATGGATGTTCATGCCAATGCTTTTCTGCAGGAGTGGCTGGAAAGTGTTAAGTAGCTGTGTTGATGCATGGAGCTGAGGGGATATAGAAACATTATTAACTTAATGCCACTGTATCAGCATATCGTTTTTAACAACCAGGGAACGTATTAATGTATTTGTCATTTCGACCAGAGGGTGAAATCTAGTGTTTGGTATTGTTCAAATATTAAACGTTTAAGATCCCTCGGCAATTGCTCCTGCATTGCCCTACTACCTACGTCCATGTAGGCATCTACTGAGGTCGGGATGACATGTTCTGAATAAATAAGCCTGTTACTAGGCAGCTATCTTAGTGTGTTTTTCATGCAGGAACTTCAATACTTCAGCACGGTAGTGGTTATATTTTTCATCATCGGCCAGTGCCAGTCGATTTCTGGGGCGCTCTAGATCAATTTCTAAAATTTCACCGATAGTAGCCGCCGGGCCATTGGTCATCATCACGATACGATCGGACAATAATACTGCTTCGTCGACGTCATGGGTGATCATGATTACCGTATTGCCCAGATCAGCATGGATTTCCATAACAGAATCTTGCAGGTGGGCACGAGTCAAAGCATCCAGAGCACCAAAGGGTTCATCCATAAGTAAGACTTTAGGCTCCATAGATAATGCACGGGCAATACCCACACGTTGTTTCATGCCGCCAGAAATTTCAGAGGGTAATTTATCCTTGGCGTGAGTCATGTGCACCAGTTCAAGATTGTGCATGATCCAGTCATGAATTTCGGCTTTGCTTTTTTTGTTTTTAAAAACTGTATTTACCGCCAGTTCAATATTCTGATATGACGTTAACCAGGGGAGTAATGAATGATTCTGGAACACCACCGCGCGTTCAGGCCCTGGTTCGTTGACTTCTTTTTCTTCCAGCAGTACACCACCGGTTGTTGCCTGATGCATGCCGGCAACAATGTTAAGTACGGTGGATTTGCCGCAACCGGAGTGACCGATCAGTGAAATGAATTCACCCTTGTCGATGTACAGGTTGACATTATCCAGTGCGCGGAACGGTCCATTATCAGTTGGAAAGTCAATGCTGACCTGCGTGAGAGTTAAATGATGATGTAACATGTTGAATCCTTAATAAATCGATAATCAGGTGTTAACGGATAATGGCGGTTCTATCCCAGGATACTTTGCGTTGTAAGAACAGCATGATTTGATCGAGTAAGAAGCCGATTAAACCAATCACAAATACAGCAACCATGATACGTGCCAGTGAATTTGAGCTGCCGTTCTGGAATTCATCCCAGACGAACTTGCCAAGGCCAGGGTTCTGCGCCAGCATTTCCGCTGCAATTAACACCATCCAGCCAATGCCCAGTGATAAGCGCAGGCCAGCAAAAATCATAGGTACAGATGATGGCAATACAATTTTGTAAATGTTGGTGGTCCAGCTCAAACGTAAAACGCGACTGACGTTAAGCAGATCTTTATCAATTGTTGAAACACCCAGCGTAGTATTAATGATAGTGGGCCAGATGCAGCATAAGGTCACTGTAACAGCGGATGTTATGAATGATTTGGAGAACATAGGATCATTTGAAACATATACTGCGCTGACGATAATAGTGACAATAGGTAGCCAGGCCAGAGGTGAAACCGGTTTAAAGATTTGAATCAACGGATTCATGGCGCGATGCATGGTGGTGCTGAGGCCGCCGACAATACCCACGGGGATCGCAATGATGCTGGCAATGAAGAAGCCGGTTAAAACGGTGAACAGGCTGGTGCCAATTTGGTCAATGAAAGTGGGCTTGCCTGTGTAAGGTCTTATTTTAACGGTTGCGTCCGGGTTTTTTTCAAGTTTTAGCGCATTACGTTTTTCCTGACGCTCATAAAATTTCTCTTCTTTGACGCGTTCACGATTGTGTTCTGAGATGAGTTGTACAGTCTGTGTCCATACTTGTGCAGGTCCAGGTACCTGGCCCAGGGATGTTTGAATTTGTGAGGCAGCCACGTGCCAGATGGCGAGAAAAAATATAAATGCCAGTACAGGTACACCCAGCTGTTTAATGAGTTTGTTGCCGAGTGAATTGGGCAAACTAATGCTGGAAAAGATTGGCATCTTACGGGCTCCATCGTTTGTTAACAGTGATGTTTTGGTAAAGGCTTTGAATAACATGGTCATATTGTCCGTATTGAATAGGCTGCCCGCTGTCGCGGGCAGCTACATGTGGTTAGACGCTGTCCTTACCTTTGAGACCAATTTTAAATTTCTTCAAATAGTCATTAGGTTTTTTACCGTCGTAAGTGACACCGTCGATAAAGTGAGTCTGAGGTGCACGGAAGCCATCTTCAGTATCAAAGTTAGGGAATTCGGAGGCTTTCATTTTTCCTTCTTCAATCAGCAGTTTGGCGGCTTGAGCATAGATGTCAGGGCGATAGACTTTTTTTGCTATCTCCATGTACCAGCTATCAGGTTTTTCATCGGCGATCTGACCCCAGCGACGCATCTGTGTCAGGTACCAGATGGCATCCGAGTAGTAGGGGTAAGTGGCGTTGTAACGGAAGAAGACATTGAAGTCAGGTACTGCACGTTTATCACCCTTCTCGTATTCAAAGGTACCGGTCATACTGTTGGCGATAACTTCATAGTCTGCACCCACATATTCACTACGTGACAGGATTTCTACCGCTTCAGGTCGGTTCTTGTTGTTTTCTTCATCCAGCCATTTGGCGGCACGAATCATGGCTTTGATTACAGCCAGGTGAGTATTAGGGTGTTTTTCAGCCCATTGTTTACTAACACCAAATACTTTTTCAGGATTATCTTTCCAGATTTCATAGTCTGTAATTACCGGAACACCGATGCCCTTGAAAACAGCCTGCTGATTCCAGGGTTCGCCAACACAGTAACCGTAAATTGTGCCGGCTTCCATGGTGGATGGCATCTGAGGTGGTGGTGTAACTGATAACAATGCATCAGCACCAATCTGGCCAGAGGTATCACCTTTTTTAGGTGCATAATAGCCGGGATGAATACCACCAGCGGCTAACCAGTAACGCAACTCATAGTTATGAGTCGATACTGGGAATACCATGCCCATCTTGAAGGGTTTGCCTTCGCTTTTATATTTTTCGACCACCGGTTTTAGGGCGTCGGCTTTGATCGGATGGACAGGTTTTCCGTCTTTATGTGGTATGTTGGCTTTCATCTGTTTCCAGATGTCATTTGATACGGTAATACCATTACCATTTAAATCCATGCTGAACGCAGTAATAATATCGGCTTTGGTGCCAAAACCAATGGTGGCACCAATCGGTTGACCTGCCAGCATATGTGCACCATCGAGTTCACCATCAATAACTCGGTCAAGCAGCACTTTCCAGTTAGCCTGGGGTTCAACTGTGACATATAGGCCTTCGTCTTCGAAATAACCTTTTTCATAGGCAATGGCCAAAGGCGCCATATCGGTTAGTTTAATAAAGCCAAATTTGAGCTCTTCTTTTTCAAGTTCCAGAGGGGCTGCCTGACTAGTTGTGCTGAAACCAGCAGTCATTCCAAAGCTACTGGCCATGGTAACTGCAATCGTCAGGTTTTTAACAAAGCCACGTCGGTTTTGTCGCTGAGAGTGAAATGTCATTGAATGCTCCGCATTGTTTAGTAATCAATTAAAGTCGACCAACATGACAGCGTTCGTTTATGTGAAAACCTTTGTTGGGTGATCAGTCAGTTCGCTATTCGTTGAGCAAGGTGATCGTTGCGGTATACATATTCATTTACTGTGCCAAGTTTATAAGTCATTGATTGTAAAGCGTAAGCTGTGCAATAAATTGGTGCGGCGCGATTAGTGTTAGATTTTTATGCTGAATAGCTGTGCAAGGCCAGTACGACTTGCACAGTTTGTGTGCATGGGAGATTATTATGATTGTATATGCAGATAACTCGACGAGAAGCTAAAGGGTTTGCATGAGTCCTGCGAATCACGGGGACTCATAGTAAATTAGCTCAAAACTTTTGACATCGAGATAAGGCTGCGAGCCACTTCACCCAGTTTATTACCTGTATCCATAGCCATTTGACGAAGAGCCTTATAGGCATCTGCTTCAGTCATTTTATATGAGGTCATCAATAATCCTTTTGCCTGGTCGATATCTTTGCGATCAGATAAACGGCTTTCCAGGGATTTAATTTCATCTTTCAACTCGCTAATTTCATTAATTAGTTGCTGATTGATCTTAAAACGGGCATGAGCAATTTCAAGGATGGTTTGCAGTCGTTTGTAATTAATGTCTCCGATGACGCAAGAGTCAGCACCAGACTGTATTGTCGTTGGAATGATATCTGAGTCGCCCTTGTGGGCGAGTACAATCACCGGGCAGATGGGGTGATCGCGGAAATACTGTAGTTGTTGTAGTAAATCTGAAGTAGGTTGATCAATGGAGATCACCAGGGTATCCGGCGTATCCTGCTTGATAGGATGGAGCCAGGGTGAATCCAGCGAAAAAGTTTGCTCCACCGAATATCCGGCTTCATCAAGTAGCATGGCCGTAGTATTTTGATGTTCTATATTGTCATGAACCAGTGCAATATTCATTGTCTCAATCCGATTAAAAAATGCCATCCCTGGCTTAAGTTCCACGGGGGGAATGTCTAAAGGT
>JBFFSQ010000156.1:0-7099 GCA_041572275.1 Gammaproteobacteria bacterium | reverse complement strand
TTGAATTCACCATGGGTATCCCACCAGCGAGAGGCGAGTTCTTCGAATTTGGCAATTTCACTTGGGTCAAAATTTAATGTCGTCATAGGAGTTATCGGCTGTTAAGACTCAGTGCTGATTTTATCATTCCAGGCACGGGTCTTGTTGATAATTTTTTGTTCGTCGAGAGTGGTCAGTGCACGATCTTTAAGCAGATGCTTGCCTGCCACCCAGACATCCGTGACCTGTTCACGGCTACAGCTGTAGATCAGGTGAGATACCGGGTTATACACGGGTGATAATTCCAGACAGTTGAAATCCACAGCCACAATGTCAGCTGCTTTACCTTTTTCCAGTGAGCCTGTAATTGCGTCGAGTCCGAGTGCACGGGCACCGTTGATGGTTGCCATGCGTAAGGTCTGGCTGGCAGTGAGGGCGGAGGCGTCACCGCTGACACCTTTGGCGAGGAGGGCAGCAGTGCGCATTTCGCCAAACATATCAAGATCATTGTTGCTGGCACTACCATCGGTGCCTAAAGCTACATTGACATTAGCATCAAGCAGTTTTTGAACCTGACAGAAACCACTGGCCAGTTTCAAGTTACTTTCAGGACAGTGCACGACATGGCTGCCAGACTCGGCCAGCATGCTGATTTCATCATCGTGGAGCTGAGTCATGTGTACCGCCACCAGATTGGGTGATACCAGACCAATGGCCTGTAATCGGCTCAGTGGGCGCTGGCCTGTTGCCTCGACTGCCTGCTCAACTTCATGTGCAGTTTCATGAACATGCATGTGGATGGGCAGGTCCATTTCATCGGATAGTACGCGCAACCGTTGCAAGGGAGCATCCGATACCGTGAAAGGCGCATGGGGAGCAAATGGCGTGTGAATCAAGGAGTCACTGCGGTACTTATCACGTAGCTGCAGGCCTTTTTCGATATATTCGTCGGCATCATTAGCCCACACTGTTGGGAAGTCGATGACTATCAGGCCAATACAGGCGCGGATGCCAGCATCGCGGGCTACCCTGGCGGTGATGTCAGGGAAGAAATACATGTCGTTGAAACAGGTGGTGCCTGAGCGCAGCATTTCTGCTATAGCCAGTTCACTGCCATCATGAATAAATTCTTCATTGACCCATTTCTGCTCGGCGGGCCAGATGTGGTTATTCAGCCAGTCCATCAATGGCAGGTCATCGGCTATACCCCTGAACAGACTCATTGAGCTATGGGTATGGGCATTGATAAGCCCTGGAATCAGTGCGTGACCCTGATACTGGTGCTCAATTTGACCCTGATACTGCTCACTGGCCTGGGCCGTGGGAAGAATGTCAACAATACGGCCATCGTGAATTGCAATGCTATGATGGTCGAGTACGGGGTCATTGTCGGTGACTGGGATCACCCAGCGTGCATGTATTAAACTGTCCACAAATTTCATGGCAGGCAAGATAACCCGTGCGCTGGCTGGCTGCAATACGCCTGGTACTAAAAATATCAGCCGAATCTCTGTTTTTCTTGAAAAATAGTGTTATAAACAGACAAATAATCTAAATATAACTACTGAATGGAGTGATATACATGAGCGAATCTAGACTGAGTCGCATAGTTCCCGTTGTAGCCTTGAGTGCATTACTGGTAGTCAGTTTGGGTGGATGTAATCCACGAGTCACCCGTGTGAGCTCTGATACTGTGACAGATCTCAGTGGCAAGTGGAATGACACCGATTCACGACTGGTTTCTGAAGAAATGATTCAGGATGTGTTGTCTCGAGCCTGGCTAACCCGTTATAACCAAAAGTATGGAAAAGCCCCTACTGTTATAGTCGGGACTGTTCGCAATCTTAGCCATGAACATATCAATACCCGTACCTTCATCAGTGACCTTGAAAAATCCTTGATTAATTCGGGCGAGGTTGATTTTGTTGCATCAGCTGCAGAGCGTGGTGAAGTACGTTCAGAGCGCCGTGATCAGGATCTACATGCCAGTGAAGAAACCCGTAAGGCGATGGGTAAGGAAATCGGCGCTGACTTCATGTTGAAGGGCAGTATCAATACCTTGATTGATGCCGTTAAGGGCGAACAGGCACGATTCTATCAAATTGACCTGACATTGATTGATTTGCAGTCCAACCGCAAAGTCTGGGTCGGCCAGAAAAAGATCAAGAAAACAGTTGAAAAGAGCGGTTTACGCTTCTAAAACTATATATCAATTGATACCAACACTCTGGTCATTGAAATATTGACCAGAGTTGTCTGCTGACACTTAAATAATAATTCTAATACGACTGAATTCCTGAGGGGCTGTTACATGCTTTCATCTTCCATAAATCGTTTCGGCGGTCCGCTGGCTATCTTTGTGCTGCTACTGCTTCAGGGCTGTGCAACAACAGCTCAAAAATCGGCTTCTATGCGACAGTTCCTTGAACATGGGCGACCTGATCAGGCATTGATCGAAGTTGAGAAAGAAGGTGAAACCGATGATGTCATGGTGAATATGAATAAAGGCATGCTGCTACGCATGACCGGTGATTACACAGGAAGTAATGTGGCATTTGAACAGGCTAAAAACAGAATCGAAGAGCTTTACAGTACCAGCATCACCGAGTCTGCAGGTTCTGTAATTTTGAATGATGAAACCATTAGTTTTGATGGTGATAAACATGAACAGGTGTTGGTGCACCTGTACATGGCAGCCAATTATATTGACTTGGGTGATTATGATGCAGCTCGGGTTGAGGTCCTGCAATCCCATGTGAAAATGAATGAATGGGGAGAGCCAAAAGACGAAGTACCCTTTATGCGTTATTTTTCAGGCATGTTATTTGAAATTCTAGGTGAACAGGATTCAGCCCTGGTGTCGTATCGTAAGGCAGTGGATGCTTATAAGATTACTAAAGCCAGGCACGGACTTAATATTCCTGTTCAGCTCAAACGTGATTTCTTACGATTGCTGGCAGCCGAGCGTTTATGGAATGAATATAAGCGCTATAAAAATGAATTTGGTATGAAAGGCATGAAAGCGCCTAACAAGGGTATGGGTGAGCTGATTGTCATTATGAACAACGGCCTGGTTCCCCAGCGCCAGCAACATACGATTCATACCTGGTCTAACGCAATGGCAATGAATATCAAGATAGCTTTGCCCACTTATCCATTTCCACCGGCTTATGTAGATCAGGTTCGAGTAACTGCGGGAAACCAGCGAAAATTGCTGGAAACTGTCTCAAATCTTGATGGTATGGCCAGAGCGGCACTGGCTGAAAATCTTCCAGCGATTACTGCCCGTGCGATTGCACGTGCTGTGGTGAAAAAGAAGTCCGAAAAAGAAGCCGGTGATCGTAACGGTGCGCTTGGGCAGTTTGCAATGATGATACTTAATCAAGCGACAGAAATTGCGGATACCCGTTGCTGGAATACTCTGCCGCAGCAAATACAGCTGGCGCGGTTGTGGTTACCCAGTGGATCCCATACGGTAACCCTGGAAGTATTGGGCGCCGGTGGTGTGCTACGCGATACCATTGAAGTGCCTGTCACGATTAAAGCTGGAGGCAAAACGGTGCTGATAGAGCACTGGACAGCTCCAAGACCGTTGAGAGAGACACAGAACCTTGCTGGCGATCCCAAGACTTTGGCCCGGGTGAGTCAATAACGCATCGAGAACAGAATGAATAAGCACAAGAATCAAATAATCAAACTCAGCAGTGTTAGCGTGTTGGCGGGTTTGCTCCTGATATCGTTAAATGCCTGTGTTAACCAGAAAGTAAAGGCAGGCGCTTCATCCGGTCAGCAACCGGACTGGGTTGAAGGGGAAGCTGGATTTTATCCGAACAGTAAATACCTGACGGCAACGGGTTCGGCAGCGAAGCCTCAACAGGCCAAAGATCGTGCACTGGCGAATCTAGTTAAAATTTTTGAACTGCATATTCGAGAATCAAGTACCACAACATCAGATACTCAGGTGTCTATCAAGGATGGTGCAGAAACTTACAGCAAAAATCAGCGTCTGGCACAGCAGATTAATGTTCGTACCGACAAAGTGATACAGGGTGCCCGTGTAGCAGAACGCTGGCTGGACAAAACGGTCCATACTCACCATGCTCTTGCTGTACTGGATCGTCAGCAGGCGGGCAATAATATACGCCAGGAAATGAGTCGACTGGATGAGGAAACCGAGGTTGAGTTGAAACGTAGTCATTCACAGGCTGATCCACTGTTATCCATGGCGGCACTGGACAAGGCCCTGTCGTTACAAAATGAACGACAAACCTTGCAGCAGACATTAAAAATTATTGATTTAAATGGTCGAGGCCGTCCGGCGCAATGGAGTCTGGCTGATCTGCGTGGTCAGCTGGAATCACAGCTTCAGAGCCTACGTATTGCAACGGCCGTAGATCATGATCCTCTAGGGCGTCTGGATCAGGTGTTGAAGTCTGCTATGGGTAATGCAGGATTTCCGGCCGCTAACGGTGGTGCTGATTTTACACTTGTGGCTAACCTCGATGTACAGGACCTGGGAATGCGTCAGGGCTGGTACTGGTTGCGTGGTAAGCTATCCGTTAAATTACTCGAAGCGAACGGTACCGTTCGTGGCCGTAAGCAGTGGCCATTAAAGGTCTCTGCATTGCAACGTAGTGGCGCTGAAAGCCGACTGATGACCCAGGTATCTAAAAAGCTTAATCAGGAAATCAAGAGTGCGATCATAGCGTTTGC
This sequence comes from Gammaproteobacteria bacterium, assembly GCA_041572275.1. Taxonomy (GTDB): domain Bacteria; phylum Pseudomonadota; class Gammaproteobacteria; order SZUA-229; family SZUA-229; genus JBFFSQ01. The sequence continues at coordinate 2,407 of JBFFSQ010000156.1, read as the reverse complement.
TACAGGTGTTGAATAATTAGCCTGATTTCATTTATCACATTTCGCCAACTCAGTAGAATCATTATTTTTCCTTGCATGATAATGGCTGACTTGGCGTTATGGATTCACTAAAATAGTGCCCTTTGTACAAACCGTATTACTACACGTTCTGAGTCTCCACACATGTCAAATAATGATTCCATACGCCCCATCAGCTGGCGCGATAACAGTTTGTTTTTACTGGACCAGCGTATTCTGCCGCAGGAACACATAGAAATTGCGCTACACAAGGTCGAGGATGTAGCTGCAGCTATTCGAGACATGGTTGTGCGTGGTGCTCCTGCGATTGGAATTACTGCAGCCTACGGCGTAGTGCTAGCGGCGATGAACCGGTATGAACAGGACATTGATAACTGGAAGCAGTTAATGGTAGAGGATATGGCGTTACTGGCAGCAGCCAGGCCGACAGCTGTTAATTTATTCTGGGCCCTGGAGCATATGCAAGGTTTAATCGATAGCGTTGAGGGCGATCCCTATGAGACGTTGAAAGCGGCGGCAGATCGCATACTGGCAGACGATATTCAAGCCAACAGGCAGATGGGTAAATTGGGGGCTGATCTAATCACAGAACAGGGAAGTGCCGTTTTGACACACTGTAATGCAGGTGCTTTGGCAACCGGTGGCTATGGAACTGCGCTTGGGGTTATTCGCAGTGCATTTGCTGAGGGTCGAATTAAGCATGTTTATGCGGATGAAACCCGTCCCTGGTTACAGGGTTCACGGCTCACAGCGTGGGAAATGGTACAGGAGAAAATTCCTGTCACAGTCCTGTCTGAGGGTGCTGCGGCCACGTTGATGAAGCAGGGCAAGATCAGCTGGGTCATTGTCGGTTCTGATCGTATTGCTGCAAACGGGGATGTAGCCAACAAGATTGGCACCTATGGCCTGGCGGTTCTTGCACGACATCATGGCGTGAAGTTCATGGTGGCAGCACCTACGACTACGGTTGATATGGCAATTCCGTGTGGTGACGATATTCCTATAGAGGAGCGTGGTCAGGATGAAGTGCTATGTTGTGGCGGTCGTCGTGTGGCCGCAGAAGGTGCGGATGCCTGGAACCCTGCTTTTGATGTGACACCGGCTGAACTTGTTGATGCCATAGTGACTGAAAAAGGGGTGGTGGAGAAGCCGACGCTTGAGAAAATGCAGCAAATGATGGATAGCTGATAATTAACTCAGATCATTCTTTGAGACTGGGAGGCCCGGCATACTAACAGTTGAACAGCTGGCTTCACTGCCTAAATAACAGACTGGTATTTTGAGTTCAGTTCATCAGGTTTCATAATGGATTTCTATTATAGTCTCAGAATTATTCATATCAGCTGTGCAATCCTTTCTATCAGCGGCTTTATCTTGCGTGGTATCTGGCTGATCAACGGGTCATCGTGGCTGCAGAATAAAGCGACCAGGCGCTTACCTCATATCGTTGATAGCCTGTTGTTGTTCACCGCACTGGTGATGGTCTATCTCAGTCAGCAATATCCTTTTGTACTGGACTGGCTAACTGTTAAAGTCATATGTCTGCTCATCTATATTCTGCTGGGTATGGTAGCCCTTCGATGGGGAAAAAGCCGACATATTCGAATCATGGCCTGGTTTCTAGCCGTCTGTGTGTTTTTCTTTATTGTTTCAGTAGCTATGACCCGATCTCCGTTAGGGTTTGTCGCTCTATTTTGATTTAGATTAATGTGAGGGTGGCCAAGCTCTGTCATAAAGCTTTAATGAATACACAAAGCCTTACACATAATCCCAGACTGCCTGGTTTATTACGTTTACCGATTAGCCTGACACCTGCCAGACTTCATAATCGGGTACTGGTCACTGCACTGAATCGCCTGTTTAAAGACGAGCTTCAGGATGATGAAATGGATTTTCTGCAAGATAAGATTGTGGCGATACATGTTATCGATGCCGGCCTGAATATCCGCTTTACCATGCAACAGCAGGCCATTAAAACATGTTCTACGCCTTCAGCACCGGATTTAACCATAGAAGGCAGTGCGTATGATTTTTTGCTGCTAGCCAGCCGACGTGAAGATCCAGATACCCTGTTTTTCAATCGCCGACTTAAGCTGAATGGTGATACCGAGCTGGGTCTTTATGTTAAGAATTTCCTAGATGCCCTGGATCTAACCGAGCGCTGGAAATATCTTTACAAGATGAGTGATAAGGCAAGCAGGATAGCCGAGCGTTTTGGTTAGTTAAGCCACTGAAGCACCCGATTTAGAGGGTTTCAAGCCTCTCCAGGCTAGAGCCTGTTTGCTCTATCATCAGGTGTAAGATCTAACATTTAACTTATTTTTTTCTGTTCAGCTTCCGTTCAGCATAGCTTCGATAAAGTGTAGTCATCAGGATATGTCCTGAAATA
>JBFFSQ010000155.1:0-7174 GCA_041572275.1 Gammaproteobacteria bacterium | reverse complement strand
GCTGCATTAGAGGTGCTGGGTTGTTCGTTGCGAGATTTATCGGCGGCATTAGCTGATGCCTGGCATTTGCCAGAACTGGTGGTGCAGGGAATGAAAACCAGTGCTCGTGATTTCACCCTCGCCAGTGGGGCTACACTGGCTAGTCGCCTGGCGCGGCTGAGTAGCCGAAACTGGCATAGCGAGGATACTCGACAGTGCATCGAGGTGATCGCAAAATATCAGGGTAAAGCTGCAGATGAAGTCGGTAGTCATATTCACCAGACGGCAGTGGCATTAACCGATGACTTTGTTGCGCTGGGTTACCTGCCGCCGGCATTCCTGCTGCCAATGCTGGCAGATGACAATTATATTGATCCTCAATTTCAGACACCGATAGAGTCAACGAACACCAAAGCGTCAGCTTCTGTTGCCGAGAAAGTATCTCCGCAAAAAATACCCGCTGAAGATAATGCAGCAGGTCAGTCGACAGTTCCTGTTTCCCGGAAGTCGGTAAAAGCATCTGCTAGAGACGTCAAATCTGTTGTAACTAACGCGCAAGCAGCTGTGGCGAGTGGAAATAAAACTGAGGTTTTAGCAAAAAACATTCCTGTGACCGCTAAGAAACAAACAGGCGAGCAGTCTGCGCAAGTAAAGGCCCAGCCAAAGCCAGTACCTCGGCAGCAACCGTCTGGAGTTGAATCCGTTGTCGCACAATCTAAATTGCAAGCGAGCTCAGCCTCGACCGATAATCCGGCGCTGACTCAGGCTGTCGTTGAAATTCAGCGGATGGTTAAGGCAAAGGTGCATGCCAAGGAGCTCATTGAGCAGGTCGTAGAAACTATCAAGTTGCTGGGTGTTGAACGCGTGGTATTTGCCGTGCGAATCCCGCAGCAGAAATTGCTGTATGGTCGCTTTTTTGCACAAGATAGCCATATTCCACATCTGGATTATTTTCGCATCGAACTGGGTAAGCCCCATGTGTTTAGCTTGTTGATGGAAAAATCCCAGCACATCTGGTTGAACGATTCAAATCGTGCAAAATACCGATCGATGATACCTGATGTCGTCAGTCACATGCTGGGTGTTGAGAGTTTCATGGCGATGTCAATTTTTACTCAGAAACATGCAGTAGGCCTGATGTATGCGGATAAGGTTAAAGGGCAGTTAACCGCGGATGAGTATAAAAAATTCCAGGGCCTATGCCGCATGTTAAGCCGGGGTATGGTGGAAATCTCCCATACGCAGCAGAAAGATTAATCTAGTCAGCTGATAGCGGTTATTGCGACTGTTTATAGTCGTTTACTAAATACCTTGGAGTTGCGTTGCAGGTTGTAGAGCTGTTTACGCTCAACGGGCAGGCTGTCGATATCATCGACGACAAAGCCATGTTCCTGAAACCAGTGTGACGTGCGTGTGGTGAGGATAAATAAAGTTTCGATGCCCTGATGCATACACGTCTGTTCCAGATGTCGTACCAATGCATTGCCACGACCCTGTTTGCGGTAATCATCATGTATCGCGACACAGGCTAACTCTGCCACTTTGTCACCATAGGGATACAGCGCTGCACAGCCGATAATCATGCCGTCGCGTTCAATGACAGTGAACTGTTTGATTTCCAGTTCCAGTTGCTCCCGTGAACGTCGAGCCAGGACGCCGTCTTTTTCCAGTGGCTGGATGAGTTCCAGGATACCGCCGACATCATCGATACTGGCCTCACGAATGCCTTCGTAGGTTTCAGTAGTGACTAAGGTGCCACTTCCGTCACGGGTATATAGCTCTAGCAATAATGCGCCATCGGTATGGTGGCTGATCAAATGCGCACGCCGTACACCCTGTTTGCAGGCATTCAATGCGCTGGCCAGGTGCAATTGCGTGGATTCATCATTACAGGACTGATCGAGTAATTGCTCGGCCTGTAATAGGCTTAGTTGCTGGATGAGCGTGCCTTGTTCGTCTTTCACTCCGATGGCATCCATCAGGAAAATCAGTTTATCGGCGTTCAGTGCCTTGGCAGTTTCGGTTGCAATATCTTCCGAGCGACAGTTGAAAGCTTCACCGGTAGGTGAATAGCCAATGGGTGATAACAGCACAATATTATTTAATGTTAGCTGCTGAGTGATGGCTTCAACATCAATACGCCTGACTTCACCTGTGTGGCCAAAGTCGATACCGTTGCGGATACCATAGGGACGGGCGGTGACAAAATTTCCAGATACCACACGCAGAGCGGCGCCTGACATAGGGGTGTTAATCAGCCCCATGGAGAGTTTAGTTTCTATGTTCAGGCGTACCTGGCCAACGGCCTGCTCAACACCCGGCAGGGTATCAGTGTCGGTGATGCGGGTGCCCTGCTCAAAACGTGATGCCAGACCCAGTGCCGATAACTGGCGGGCGATTTGTGGCCGCGCTCCGTGTACCAGAACCAGTCGTACACCCAGACTATTCAGCAGTGCGATGTCATGGATCAGGTTGGCAAATCCTTCATGATCAACAGCCTCACCTTCAATAGAAATGACAAAGGTACGTCCACGATGGTTATGAATATACGGTGACGAATTACGGAACCAGTTGACGAATTGTTGTGTTGTTATGCTCAACATGTATGCCTGTGTTTTTAACTTAATAATTTTAACGTGTTAACAAAATATGAAAAATTAAGAGTATCAGCTTTTATGACTTACAACATTAAGCTTTCAATTTGTAACTTTATTTAATGCAGAATTGATAAATGAATTTCCGCAATAATTCAACTGTGGGCTTGATTTTATCCTGTTCCAGATACTCATCAGGCTGGTGGGCCTGGTCGATATTGCCGGGTCCCAGCACCAGAGTGTCGATTCCCAGCTGACTCAGATAGGGTGCCTCGGTTCCAAAGGCGACGCTGCCAGCACTGTAACCGGTGAGTTGTTCCGCTGTGGTGATGATGGCTGAATTGGCATGGGTCTCCATGGCAGGCGTACCAGAAAACAGCGGATAGGTTTCCAGACTAAAGCCCCGGTTTGGAAGCGCCTGTTGTAAGCGCTGTTTTAATTCATGGCGCAGCTCGTCCAGCGACATGCCGGGCAGGGGACGGATATCAATATGCAGTTCACAATGGCCGCATATACGATTGGGGTTGTCACCACCGTGAATGTGGCCCAGGTTTATGGTGGGGACTGGAACTTCAAACAGGCTGTTGTGGTATCGCTGTTGTAATTCACTGCGCCATTGCATAAGTTCAGCCATTACCCGGTGCATAGCTTCCAGGGCATTGTGACCTAGATCGGGGTTGCTGGAATGACCGGCCAGGCCAGTAATACGTATGGCCTCCATCAGGATGCCCTTGTGCATGCGCACGGGTTTCATGCCCGTGGGTTCACCGATAATGGCGTAGCGGGCCTGGGGCTGGCTGGCTTTGACCAGTGCTTTAGCGCCGTCCATGGTAGTTTCTTCATCGGCGGTAGCCAGAATGATCAATGGTCGTCGGTAGTCTTCGAGGTTGTAACTAATCGCAGCTTCAATGGCGAGGGCCAGAAAGGCTTTCATGTCAGAGGTACCCAGGCCGTAAAAGCGATTGTCTGCATCAGTTAGCTTGAACGGATCGTGTTGCCAGCGATGTTCATCATAAGGCACGGTATCGGTATGCCCTGCCAGCACCAGGCCACCACTGCCACGACCACGGGTGGCAATCAGATTGGCCTTGCCTGTTGCCACCGGCATGATTTCAACTTGAAAGTCGAGTGTGTCCAGCCAGTTGGCGAGTAACTGAATCACCGGAAGGTTGCTCTGGTCAATGGATGGATTAACACAGCTGATTGAGGGGGTCGCAATCAGTTGTTGCATCATCTGCAGTGAGCTGGGGGCGGTACTCATGAAGGGGTTATGACTTCATTATCGAGCATGGTGACACCGTTGAGCTGACATTGCAGGATTTCTTCGCGCAGGGCCTGAATGGCTTCTATTCGAGGAAAACTCTTACGCCAGGCCAGGGCGACGCGTCGTGACGGTGCCGGCTGCTGGAATGGAATAATGCTGAGCAGCGAATTCTTCGAGGACTCGGTGTCAGAGCTGGACGGTAATACAGTAATGCCGGCGCCGGTCGCTACCATGTGGCGAATGGTTTCCAGGGAGCCTCCTTCCAGACTTTTTTGAAGATTGCTCGAGGTCTGGCAGGCGGGGCAGCTTTGTAACACCTGGTCGCGAAAGCAATGGCCCTGTCCCAGTAATAATAGTGTTTCATCTGCCAGTTCAGGGCTACTTATTTGCTCGCGTTGGCTCCACGGGTGGTTGGTGGGTGTTGCGACTACAAAACTTTCGTCATACACGGCCTGGGTGACAATGCCTGGCTCATTGAAGGGCAGGGCAATCAGGATGACATCCACCTTACCCTGTTTGAGCTGTTCGGACAGAGAGGCGGTGAAGTTTTCTTCAATCAGCAACGGCATCAGTGGTGCACGTTGGTGAATACGGGGGATCAGCTCCGGCAGGATATAGGGAGCGATGGTGTAGATGGCGCCCAGGCGCAGGGGACCAGTGAGTGGGTCCTGCTGGGTATCGGCCAGTTGTTTAATGAGTTCGGCCTGTTCCAGTACTTTCTGGGCCTGCTCAATGATGCGCTCGCCCAGGCTGGTGATTTTCAGTTCGTTGCGCGAACCGCGTTCAAATAAATCCACAGCCAGCTCTTCTTCCAGCTTTTTGATGCCCAGGCTGAGTGTTGGCTGGGTAATATGACAGGCCTTGGCGGCACGACCAAAATGCTGGTGTTGAGCAACGGCTACAATATATTTAAGTTCAGTTAACGTCATATCTTTTTCAATAGATAAAATCAATTAAACACATTGTATTAAATAATTTGTTTAAAATCTTGTACAGGCCTAAAATTGTCATTAGAAAACACCTTGTAATTGAATCAGAATATTATTCATCGAATTCCCATCCCTGCCCCCCTTCAGGAGATAGCAAAGAAACCCTTTGGACAATGTCCAGGGGTTTCTTTTTGACCTCGTTTTCATTTTTTTCTGCTATAAATTAAATCACAAAAAGAATTTCTTAATATAGGACCTGTCATGTTGGGCTTTATTTTTAGCAGTCTACGCAATAAATTGCTGGCGATTGTCGGACTGGGCACCACCCTGGTGCTAATTGTGACTGCTTATGGTGTGTATAACAGTTACATGAATACCATGACTCTGGAGCATATCATCGATGAGGATCTGGCATTGAAATCCCAGGTGCAGAGTCTGGAGAGGGAGTTTAAGGAACAGGTTCACAACTGGAAAAACATTCTTTTGCGCGGTCATGATGAAAAGCAGTTAGACAAGTACTGGGGTCGGGTAGAGTCTAACCAGAAGTCGATTCAGCAGGTGGCCGCGAAATTATTTCTTGAATTAAGAGATGTCCACCAAGATGTGGAGGCCGCGGCGCTTTTGCAGGAGTTTATCCAGCTGCATCAGGATATGCTGGTTGTATATGGCAAGGGTAAAGCTGCTTTTGTAGAAACTGACTTCAATCATAAGAAGGCAGATCAGATTGCTCAGGGAATTGATCGTAAACCGGCCAAGTTGTTAGCTCAAGTGGTTCAAATGCTGGACACTGAATCGAAAAAACTGGTCGTCGAGGCGGAAGCAAAGTTTGGGAGAGATATGTATATCATGCTGTTCAGCATGTTAGGCGCGGTTTTAATATCCGTCATTCTGTTTATTGTGTTGGTGCAGCGATCGATTGTGACACCTGCACGCTATCTGGTGGACAATCTTGGGCGCATGGCGCAAGGTGATTTTACCCACTCTATTACAGCGAATTCCAATGACGAAATTGGCCAGATTACCCGTAGTGCCGCAATTTTGCGTGATGATGTCGGCGGGCTGGTAGCGCAGATCAATCAGTCTGTTTTTAAAGTATCCACCTCCGCTGAAGAAATGGCTCATGCCACAGAGATGGCGAATCAGGCCATGTTGCAACAACGTCAGGAGACCGATCAGGTGGCGACTGCTATGAATGAGATGACCGCCACGGTACACGAGGTGGCATCGAATGCGCAGCTGGCTTCGTCATCGGCACATCAGGCGAATGATGAGGCTAACACCGGGCAGGGTGTAGTGAATGAAGCGATTCGGGCGATTGGTTCATTGGTGCAAAAAGTGGAACAGGCCGCCGATGTGATTCATGAGTTGGAAGCCAATTCCCAGGAAATCGGTACCGTGCTGGATGTGATTCGGGGTATTGCTGAGCAGACCAACTTACTGGCCTTGAATGCCGCGATAGAAGCGGCTCGTGCAGGTGAACAGGGTCGCGGTTTCGCGGTGGTGGCCGATGAAGTACGGGTGCTAGCCCAACGTACCCAGGTATCGACTGAAGAAATCCAGACCATGATTGAAAAGCTCCAGAGCGGTGCCAGCGAAGCGGTTGGCGCGATGGAGCAGAGTCGGTCTCAGGCTGATGTGACCCGTGACACAGCCGCCAGGGCGGGTGAAGTGCTGAATGCGATTACTACTTCAGTGAATAGCATTAATGATATGAATACCCTGATTGCCAGTGCCGCCGAAGAGCAAAACTCAGTGGCCGAGGAAATTAATCGCAATATCGTGAATATCAGTCATGGTGCTGAAACCACTGCCGAGACGGTTCATCAGACGGCAGCATCCAGTGAAGAGCTACGCAATGTGGCCGAAGAATTAAAACACGTCATTTCACGCCTGAAAGTTTAACATCCATCAGTGTATTGCTCCCCTCCGTTTGTGGGGGAAGGAGCCAGGTTATTTGTCAGTAATCAATTTTTGTAACCGTTTTGTTACACATGGTTAGACTTAAGCAGCGGTTCCTTTACAATATCGAGCTTAAATAACCAATCGTTTTTGAGGTCAACCATGCCTGAATACCGTTCCCGCACCACGACACACGGTCGTAATATGGCGGGTGCTCGCGCCCTCTGGCGTGCCACCGGTGTTAAAGATGGGGATTTTGATAAGCCCATCATTGCCATTGCCAATTCCTTTACCCAGTTTGTACCCGGTCATGTTCATCTGAAAGATATGGGACAGCTGGTTGCTCGTGAAGTTGAGAAAGCGGGTGCTATTGCCAAGGAGTTTAATACTATAGCGGTGGATGATGGTATCGCCATGGGCCATGGTGGCATGCTCTATTCCTTGCCCTCGCGAGAAATTATTGCCGATTCGGTAGAGTACATGGTGAATGCCCACTGTGCTGATGCCAT
>JBFFSQ010000154.1:0-7189 GCA_041572275.1 Gammaproteobacteria bacterium | reverse complement strand
GGCGATTTTCCTAATTCGGTTAAATACTATCAGCACACAGTTTCCTTGCCGATGTTCCCCGCACTAACTGAAGATGAGCAATTTGAGGTGGTTAGTGCCTTAAGTCATGCAATATCTTGAGATTTTGCTCGTTGAGAGTTATCTCATCTATTGATTTTTTTATTTGTAAAACCAGAAGGCCGTAAGAGTAAATGCGAGTAAGAGTTGTTTTACAGGCAAGAATGTCGTCATCAAGATTAGCGGGTAAGGTTTTATTGCCTGTTTCAGGTGTCCCGCTTGCTGTTCTTTGTGCGTCAAGAGTCATGAGGAATGGTCTGGACCTTATTTTGGCAACCTCTGTCGAAAGAAGTGATGATGTACTGGTTGATGTTCTTACAAATAATGAAATTAATGTATATAGAGGCTCATTGGACGACGTACTAAGTCGGTTTGTGGGTGCAATCAATGATTTGCTTGATGATGATCTTGTCGTTCGAGTTACAGCAGATAACCCTTTTGTTGATGATGGGTTTGTTCGTTCGCTTGTTGATAACTTCTGTCAACAAGACCTCGATTATTTAGGTACGTCTTCGCCTCTCGATGCTTTACCTTATGGGCTTAGTGCTGAAGTGATGAATGTGCGCGCTATCAGGCAGGCAGATGCTAGCACTACCTCTGATTATGAGCGAGAACACGTCACGCCCTGGATTCGAAATAATTTGCGAGCTGATGTCGTAGATGGTCGTAAGTTGTTAGGAAATAGAGATTTATCCTGTCTACGCTGTACTGTTGATACATTTGATGATTATTTGCGTGCCAATGAAGTGTTTAAGTGTATTTCTGCTAATCCGGTAGACGTAGAATGGGAAGAGCTTGTTTCAGTATTACAAAAAATGGAGTTTTCTTCTGAGTTTCACGTCCCCTATCGCAATAAACGAAGATCTATTGAAAGTGTAGTTGCTCTCGGAACTGCTCAGTTAGGTCTTGATTATGGAATAGCCAATGAGTCAGGGATGCCGGAAAAACATGATGCGATATTACTTGTTCGGAATGCCATTGAGTATGGAGTTAACTGGATTGATACGGCACGAGGCTATGGTTTATCTGAGCAGCGAGTGGGTGAAGCATTACTTGATGGCTGGCAGTCTCGTACCCGTGTAGTGACCAAGCTGGATCCTTTGACTCATTTGTCAGCAGAATCATCTGTTTCATGTGTGGAGAGTGCAGTTTCTCAAAGCCTATTCGCGTCAATGCATGCACTGGGCGTGAAAAAATTAGATGTTCTATTGTTGCATCGTTGGCAGCATAGAAAATCACATAAAGGAAAAATTTGGGGACTATTAGTCGCACAAAAAAAACAAGGTCTGATCAATGAGTTGGGTGCATCTATATATAATCCAGATGAAGCTATTGAAGCTTTATCAGATATGGATGTAAGCCATCTTCAAATACCCTTTAATCTGTTAGATCACAGATGGCTTGATGAGAATTTTCAAAAGGCATTATCAAAACGTCCTGACGTGCGAATTCATGTTCGCAGTGTTTTTCTGCAAGGTTTGTTAATTAGTGATGATAATGTCTGGCCTGCATGGGATGCTGAGTCGTCAGAAAGAGTAATCAAAATCAATGATCTCGTAAAATCACTAGGTCGTAAAAATAGAACGGATTTGTGTGTTGCCTATATATTAGCCCATGACTGGGTAGACTCAATCGTTATTGGTGTTGAAACAAATGAACAATTGCTGAATAACCTGAAAGCGGCATGTGAGAAACCGTTAACGCTGGAAGAATGTAATATTGTAGTAGATCATCTTTCTGATATACCAGAACGTTTAATAAACCCCTCTCAATGGTAGTGTTATATGTCGAATTTTACTTTAAAAGATCGTGTGGTTTTATTGACCGGAGCAGCTGGTTATTTTGGTAGTGCAATAGCAAAAGGTCTGATTTTAGCTGGTGCAGAAGTTATTCTTGCAGGGCGAACAAAGGAAAGCTTAACTGGCTTATCTAAAGAGTTAATGGGTATGGGCGGCAAAGCTCAGTCACTTATTCTTGATATTAGTAATGACGATTCACGGCATGGAGCAGTAGAGTGGATTGAGCAACAATATGGTCATTTAGATGGGATTGTGAATAATGCATATAGCGGGCGTGCTGGTGTGCTTGAGTCGATCGGTGTGGATGACTTTTCTATGGCCTGCACTCATAATCTTTCTGGCCCTTTTCATCTTATTCAGCAGGCGCTAGAGCTGCTTCAGGCAACATCATTAAATAATGAAGGTGCATCTATTGTCAATGTTGCATCGATGTATGGGAAGGTAAGCCCTGATCCACGTATATATGGCAACAGTGGTCAAAATAATCCAATACATTATGGTGCAACAAAGGCTGGATTGATTCAAATGACTCGATATCTTGCGTGTCATCTAGCGGATAGGAATATTCGAGTTAATTCTATTTCTCCAGGTGCATTTCCACGTCCTGAAGTTAAAGAGTCTGCGCCCGATTTTCTGGATCGACTCGAACAAAAGATACCTATGGGAAGGATTGGTCGAGCAGAAGAAGTAGTTGGTCCTGTTTTGTTTTTATTATCTCCCGCTTCTTCATATGTTACAGGTGCCGACCTGCCGGTTGATGGCGGATGGACTGCATGGTAGCGTCAAATATTCGAGTGCTTGTTCGTGTGGATGCTTCCGTTGTTATTGGTACCGGGCATGTCATGCGATGTTTGACCCTGGCGACTATATTGCGTGATTTGAATGTTGAAGTGATATTTGTATGTAGGGTTGCTGCTGGAGATATGTGTGAATATATCGAAGCGCATGGCTTTGATGTTTATCGAATTGGTGACAAGTATGTTAAGGAAGAGGTGAAAGAAAAAGGTACTGCTTCACCTCAAATTCAGTGGTTGCCTGTAAGTCAACTTGAGGATGCGGCTGAGACCGCTTCTGTTGTCGATAGGATTGGTAAGGTGGACTGGCTTATAGTTGATCATTATTCACTGGATGCTGAATGGGAAACTGTACTGGCGGCTAAAGTCGAACATTTAATGATTGTTGATGATCTTGCGGATCGGAAGCATGTATGTGATGTGTTATTGGATCAGAATCTGTATGAAGTAATGGAGCAAAGGTACGAGGGGTTACTTTCTCCTGGGTGTCGTCTGTTATTAGGGCCAAAATACTCCATGCTTCGCGAAGAGTTTTTTACGGCGCGTAAAAAAACCAAAGCCAGGGGTGCGAATAAGAAAGTTTCCAGGGTTCTTGTTTTTTTTGGCGGTTCGGACCCTACAAATGAAACAAGTAAGGCGCTAGAAGCAATTTCAGAATTAAATTCTACTGAAGTGATATTTGATGTGGTTGTTGGCAGCAGTAATAGTGATAAAAGTAAAATTCAGGAAAAATGTGCCAGGCTAAAGAATGTTAATTTTCATTGCCAGATCAATAACATTTCTGAATTAATGCTAAAAGCTAATGTGGCTATTGGTGCAGCGGGAAGTGCGTCATGGGAGCGATGCTTTTTAGGGTTGCCATCGATTATCATAATAACAGCCGAGAATCAGATTGAAGTCGCCAGGAAGTTAACGATTGAGTCTGCTGTTATAAATTTGGGTGAAAGTGGAAATGTCAGTGTAGATGATATTCTGACGGCTCTTAGGCGAGTTATAGATAATCCTGAAGAGCTTAAAGTAATGGCAAAGAATTGTTTACGATTAATGCCTGGAAACGAGCTAAAGGCAGCGCTACAGAAATTTATTTTATCTGAGAAGTTCATATGAAGTTGGTTGTGCTCACAGGTTGTTCAAGGGGGCTGGGATATTCATTGTATCGTCGTATTCTGGATGAAGATAGCGTTCAGTTAATCTGTGTTTCAAAAAATATTGCTGACGATCAGTCTGCTATGTTATCTGAGTGCCCAAATAAGTTGAATTTTATTCAAGTCGATTTCGGCAGTTCTGATAAAAAGGAATTTGGATCATTTTTAGAAAACAGGATTCAGGAATTACTAAGTAATGATTTATACACACAAATCATATTCATTAATAATTCAAGTGTTGTAGAACCAATAGGTATGATTGGGAATCTGGATAGTGATGATGTACGACTCGCAATTAATATAAATTTCCAGGCACCAATTGTCATTTCACAAATACTGGCACGTATATCAAAACAGCAGTCTGCCAACCTTAAAGTCCTAAATATTAGTTCAGGGGCAGCAAAACATCCAATTTCTGGTTGGCCGCTATACTGTTCTACAAAATCCGCTATGGTGATGTTTTTTGATGTAATGTCGAAGATGGATGGATGTGAGATAGTACATATTGACCCGGGCGTGCTAGATACGGATATGCAGGCAACGATTAGAGATCAGAATAAAGACAATTTTCCTGACGTCGAAGCCTTTGTTGGTTTAGATAAAAACGGGCGATTGGAAAAGCCGTCAACTGTCGCCAATAGGATTGTCAATGAGTATATATTGCCATGAAAGTAGGCATACTATCCGACATTCATGGTAATGATGTTGCACTTGAAGCAGTACTTGCTGATGCGCGGTCTATGGGTGTGAAACACTTGCTAATATTAGGTGATATTGTTGGTTATTATTATCACCCAGATAAGGTGCTTGAGCAGTTACAGGCGTGGTCACATGACATGATACTTGGTAATCATGAGCAGATGATGATTCAATCTATGAATGATGAAGAGAAACTGGCGCAAGTGACTAGGAAGTATGGTTCTGGAATAAAAAAGGCGCTTCAGTGCTTGACGCAGGATCAGCTGCACTATTTAAGTAATTTACCAGTTAGTATGAAGGTTGTTTTGGATGGTGTTGTCTTTGGTTTATACCATGGCTCGCCTCGTGACACGGATGAATATATTTATCCAGATGTAGAGATTGAAGCATTAAAATCTATTAATTCAACAGGTGATGATTATGTGCTCATGGGACATACCCATCACCCAATGTGCACACATATGGATAAAACTGTATTTATAAATCCTGGTTCGGTGGGGCAGCCGCGAGACATGGGCGGTTTGGCAAGTTGGGCACTGGTCAATACGGACAATGGTATGATTGTACAACGACGTGTTAAGTTTGTTGTCGATAAGCTGATTAAGGAATGTAAGGAGAACGACCCCGAAATACCCTATTTAAGGGAAATTCTAATTCGAGATGTAAGGCGATAGATGAAAAATATTGATCTAAAAAATATTCTTGTTACTGGATGTGGTGGCGATATTGCGATTGCCATGGCAAGAATTTTGCGTGATATTTTACCTGGTAGTAAATTGATCGGTACAGAAATTCATGACGATCATCCAGCAGCGGCTTTTTTTGATGAGGTATTGGCTGTGGTGCGTGCAGATCATCCAGAATACCAGGCATGCATGGAAGCAATTGTACAGAAGAATAGTATTGATCTGCTAATTCCTTCCACCGAGGCCGAAATAGATTTTATTACTCAGCATGGGCCTGCCGATGATGTGTTTGGTGTGCCAGTACTGATGGCGAATAAATATATTGTTGAAATAGGTTTGGATAAATTAAAAACGGCTGACTATCTTCGTGCTATTGATTGTTTGTCACCATGGACTCTATCAGTTGATAAAGGCAAGCCTGTTAATTTTCCGTGTATCATAAAACCACGAAAGGGTTGCGGAAGTAAGAATATTGCTATTGTAAAAGAAGAGAATGAGTCAGATTATTCTAGTTATGGCAGTGATTATATCTGGCAGGAGTATCTGTATCCTGATGATGAGGAATATACTTGTGGTTTATACAGGTCTAAGCATGGCGATATCCGCAGTATTGTAATTAAACGTCAGTTACAAGGTGGATTAACCGGTAAGGGTGTTATTGTTGATAATTCAAGTATTAGTCAATTACTTGAGCATATTGCTCGGGGATCCGGTTTGATAGGTAGTGTTAATGTTCAATTACGCTTAACTAGTACCGGGCCGACTGTATTTGAAATTAATCCACGATTCTCAAGCACAGTTATGTTCAGGCATAAATTGGGTTTTAAAGATCTGTTATGGGCAATCGAAGATAAATTTGATCAGAAATTAAGTGCTTATGTTACACCAGAGTCAGGAGTACGATTTTATAGAGTCTCTGACGAAGTAATTATTTGATTCCATGAATATATTAAACAGGCTTGATCGATAATGAAAGAAATTACTATTGCAGGTAGACGTATTGGCGCTAAACATCCACCTTATATCATTGCCGAAATGTCTGCTAACCATAATGGAGTAATTGAACGAGCGTTTGAAACGATCGATATGGCAAAAGCCATGGGGGCTGACGCTGTGAAGATACAAAGTTATACAGCAGACACCATAACCATCGATTGTGAAAATGATGACTTTATCGTAAAAGGCGGTTTATGGGATGGTTATAGTTTATATCGCTTATATAAATGGGCAGAAACTCCTTTTGAATGGCATAAACCTATATTTGATTATGCACGTAAAGCGGATATAACACTGTTTAGTACGCCATTTGATGAGTCTGCTGTTGATTTGCTCGAAGATCTGAATGCGCCAGCTTATAAAATTGCTTCATTTGAAGCGGTAGATTTACCATTAATTAAGTATGTGGCAAAAACAAAAAAACCCATGATTATCTCAACTGGCATGGCGAATATCGAGGAAATTACTGAAGCAGTTGAAGTGGCAAGAGAAAATGGTTGCGACGACTTGATTTTATTGCACTGTATCAGTAGTTATCCTGCACCTATTGAACAGTCTAATTTAAGAACTATCCCGGATTTAGGACATAGATTTGATGTGATACCTGGCTTGTCTGATCATACAATGGGGACAACAGTAGCTGTTGCCAGTGTTGCTCTTGGTGCATGCCTTATAGAAAAACATGTTACATTAAGTCGTCAAGATAAAGGCCCTGATAGTGATTTTTCATTAGAACCAGAAGAACTGCAGCGGCTCTGCATAGATAGCAGAGATGCATGGCTGGCGCTTGGCCAGGAAAGTTACAATCTTAAAAATGCTGAGCAAGCCAGCTTAAAATATCGTCGTTCGATATATGTTGTTGAAGATATGAAGGCAGGTGATGTTTTTACTAGTAAAAATATTCGCAGAATAAGGCCTGGCTTTGGTTTGGCACCTAAATATTATGAAGAAATAATGGGTAAAAATATAAAGATAGATGTGAAACGTGGTACGCCACTCAGTTGGGATGTTAT
>JBFFSQ010000153.1:0-7290 GCA_041572275.1 Gammaproteobacteria bacterium | reverse complement strand
TTTCATTTTTGATTTAATAGCAGCAATGGCCATGGAAAAAAATATAAGTCCAACTACAAATTCATTGTATAAAGCTGCAAAATCTTTTGAGTAGATAGCAAAAACAAAATAATAGAGAGGAAAAGAGGCGAGTAATAATGGGTATGCAAAGGGTGTTTGTTCTAGTCGTGTAACTTTAAAGCGGATAATGATAAGTGCAGCGAGGATAATTCCGGCCGAGAGTGCATAGGTGTTCATTTAAATTCCTTTTTTAAGGCCTAACAGCTAAATAGGCGGTGTTCCGTTTGACCTATTGTTAATATTTTTCATTGTACATGTTTATTTTGTCGATGCACAATATTTAAGCAAATGAAGGCCTGGATGTTATTGTTATCGGGTATTGGCTTATTTGTCGTGGCATCAATAACTTAGAGAGTGATTGTCTATTAATTACTCATAAGCTAAAGATATCTAGCGACCAACTCATCGGCAGTAATGGAGCGCAGCGGGATTGTTGTCCGAAAGCTGCGCCTTTTTATGTATATGATTCCTTTTTTCAGGTTGCATTATGCCTGCTTACGTCTAATAGACAGACGTTTGTTAGATCAATCTGGCCACTCATATGTATCCCCGCGCCGCAACTATTGACGGCGCAGGGAAATGTACAGAGATTCAGGCTAGATCGAAACGATCGGCGTTCATAACTTTGCACCATGCTGTTACGAAGTCCTGCACGAACTTCTCCTTGCTGTCATCCTGCGCATAGACTTCGGCATAGGCGCGAAGGATTGAGTTAGAGCCGAAAACGAGATCAACTCGCGTTGCCGTCCATTTGACCGTGCCTGTTTTGCGATCGCAGACTTCATACAGATTATTACCAGCCGGCTTCCACAAGTAATTCATATCCGTCAGGTTTGCGAAGAAATCGTTAGTCAACGCACCTTCTCGATCAGTGAATACGCCGTGTTTGGTGCCGCCATGATTGGTGCCGAGCACACGCATACCGCCAACTAATACAGTCATTTCATGAGCGGTTAGCCCCATCAGTTGTGTACGGTCGAGCATCATTTCTTCCGCACTGACGACATAGTCCTGCTTAAGCCAGTTACGGTACCCATCATGCAGAGGTTCCAGCACTTCGAAGGCTTCCGCATCGGTCATCTCGTCTGTTGCATCGCCGCGGCCCGGCGAGAAAGGAACGTTAACGTTAATACTTGCGGCTTTTGCGGCCTGCTCAACACCAACGTTACCGGCGAGAACAATCACATCCGCCAGGCTTGCACCGCTCTCAGCAGCAATAGGTTCAAGAACGGTTAGCACCTTATTCAGACGATCCGGCTCGTTACCTTCCCAGTCCTTCTGCGGTGCCAGTCGGATACGTGCCCCGTTGGCGCCGCCGCGCATATCGGAACCACGGAAGGTTCTGGCGCTGTCCCAGGCGGTGGCTACCATCTCGCTGATACTTAAACCGCTGGCGGCAATCTTGTCCTTAACAGACTGAACATCGTAGTTGCTGTTTCCTGTCGGAACCGGGTCTTGCCAGATCAGATCTTCTTGTGGCACATCGGGACCGAAGTAACGCGCCTTTGGCCCCATGTCACGGTGCGTCAGTTTGAACCATGCTCGTGCGAAGACTTCGGAGAAGTATTCGGGATCTTTGTAGAATTGCTCAGATATCTTGCGATAATCAGGATCCATTTTCATGGCCATGTCAGCGTCTGTCATTATCGGCTTGCACTTAATCGATGGGTCCTCGACATCGACTGGCATGTCTTCTTCCTTAATGTTAACAGGTTCCCACTGCCAGGCACCGGCCGGACTCTTCTTTGATTCCCAGTCGTAGTTGAGCAACAACTGGAAATAACCGTTGTCCCACTGGGTTGGTTTGGTAGTCCATGCACCTTCAAGGCCGCTGGATACTGTATCGCGACCAACGCCCCGTTTGGTTTTGTTTAGCCAGCCAAAACCCTGATCCTCAATATCAGCACCTTCAGGTTCCGGGCCGAGTAACGCCGCATCGCCATTGCCGTGTGCCTTCCCAACGGTATGACCACCGGCAGTCAGAGCGACGGTTTCTTCATCGTTCATGGCCATACGGGCAAAGGTTACGCGCACATCATGGGCTGTCTTGAGTGGATCCGGCTTACCGTCCACGCCTTCGGGATTGACGTAAATGAGTCCCATCATTACTGCGGCCAGCGGATTTTCGAGATCGCGCTCACCGGAATAACGACTACCTTCGCTACCACTGGGAGCAAGCCATTCCTTTTCTGAACCCCAGTAGACATCCTTTTCCGGATGCCAGATGTCCTCACGGCCAAAGCCGAAACCGAAAGTTTTCAGGCCCATGGATTCATAAGCAATCGTACCCGCGTAGGCAATCAAATCGGCCCAGCTGAGCTTGTTGCCGTATTTCTTCTTGATCGGCCAGAGCAGTCGGCGCGCCTTGTCAAGATTCACATTGTCCGGCCAGGAGTTGATTGGCGCAAAGCGTTGATTGCCTGTACCGGCTCCACCGCGGCCATCTGAGGTACGATAGGTACCAGCCGCATGCCATGACATGCGGATCATGAGACCGCCGTAATGACCCCAGTCTGCCGGCCACCAGTCCTGGCTGTCAGTCATCAGCGTGTGTAAATCTTTCTTAAGTGCGGCTACGTCGAGTTTCTTGAGTTCTTCCCGATAGTTGAAATCTTCTCCCATCGGATTAGTCTTGGTATCGTGTTGATGCAGAATATCGAGGTTCAGGGCCTTTGGCCACCATTCCATATTCGACATGCTGCTCTCTGTGGCACCGCCGTGCATTACCGGGCATTTATTATCAGACATGTGTTATCTCCTTATCATTTCATGTACGAATCACATTTGGTGTGTACTATTACCCGTTATAATCCTCAAGCATGTATTTGGCTAATTTATTATTTCGATGATAGTGATAGAATTTGCCTAAAATGGTGATTTGAAGGAGCGCTATTCTGAATTGTCTCGCCTATATTACTACGTGCTTATTCAGCATCTCATTCAAGATGGGCAGACATAGTTAAGGTTAATTGTCTGTAATCTGTCATGGTAAGAGACAAGTGTGAATGGGCTTATTGATTACTCTTTGGTGGGATTGATATCACGGTCGCTTGTTAGCTTATGTTTTTGTCACGCTCTAAAACCCAGCATCGTTCATTGTTTGTGAAGCCAATATGCTTGTAATAGGTATTTGCGTCTGGGGCTGCGATAAGTATAAGTTTGCACTTTTGCCCTAACTGATCTTGTGTTATTGATTGTAGTCTTTTGCCTATGCCTTTATTTTGATGATGTTCAGATACGGCTAGATCTGAAAGATAACACGCATAGTTAAAGTCAGTAAGTGAACGTGCAATGCCGACAAGTTCGCTACCCTGCCAAGCAGAAACAATAAGGTTGCTGTTTTCTAGCATGCCTTTAATGCATTCATGGTCCTCAATTGGTCTACGTGCACCAAGCATTGAGTCTTTTAGTAAACCAATAAACTGCTCGGTAGTTATAGGTGTGTTAATTTTATATTGAACATCCATTTTGTATTTTTCTTTATTCAGCTAACGCATAAGTAAGTGATCGGCTGCTGTTTGGCCGGTCCAGGCGCGCTGTTTGTGCGAGTTTGACTGTCTTGTTAGCTGAGATTTTTATCATAATATATCAGGTCAAAGCCATTCATGTAGTTATTAATGCGTGTTGTTTCTTTAAAACCATTTTTTGTATAAAAAGAATGATTTAGATTATTAAAGGTGTTTAGTCTTATGATGTTACAACCTAAGTTGTTTGCTTTTTCTTCAATTTTAGTTAGTAACAGACTGCCAATACCTTTGTTTCTTTTGTTTCTTTCTACAAATATATGGGAAATAAATAATAAATTTAAAGTTTTCGTACCCATTACTGCACCAAGTAAGGTGCCGCGATTGTCTTTGCAGCTGATGAAGAGTTTTTCAGGAGTGTCGTCTTGATGCTGAGAAAGGCCATACTCAATGATTGATTGAGACAGGTATTTTTCAATGCCTTCAATTTCATTTGTATTATTTTCAAAAAATAGTTCTTCCATGATTTCTTCTTACAGGTAATGCTGAGTTAAAAGGCGTGCCGCTTTATGCGCATCCGAGTTATTCTCTTTTTGAACAGCGATTTAAACGTATTGTTATGCATATACAGGGAAGAAACCCTCATGTTGAGTTCCTCCATCACATATTTCATCCCACTCAGCTTTGTTTGCAACAAAAATGTGATTTTCAACTTTTGCATTACCTAGTGACTCAAATGCTCCTGCTGGAACCCAGTATTTATCACCGGTGCTAAAAATGTTAGGTACAGTTGCTCCGCATTTAGAGCAAAAAGAAACACGATATCCATTTTCTTTTTTAAAATTAGTAACTGATCTTTCACCCTGCAGCCAGTTGAATTGTTTCAGGCTTACAAAGAAACCAGTTTGAGAAGATGAGCCTGTTTGTTTTTGGCAAATAGTACAATGGCATTGATAAAGTTTTTTGACTTTACCTGATACTTCATATGTAACATCACCGCAAACACAGCTACCCTTCATCTTTATTTCCTTTTTTTTTCATCATAGTGTGATAAATCGGTTCCTACGGTCCTTATATCATTTTTGATGCATTGTTACACCTTAATAGTTCAATGCCACCATTTTCATTTGAAAATCCTAATTGTTCATAAAAGCTTTTTAGTTCAGGCAGGCAATAGAGCTCAAAATGGGTAATATTTTTAAGCTTTTCATGGTTTTTAACCAGGTTCAATAGTTTTTTTCCTAGTCCTTTATTTCTGTAATCACTATTGACGATCAAATCAAAGATGAGTGCTTTGAATGTATAGTCTGTAATGACACGGACGAATCCAATAAGAGAATTGTTTTCTATTAAACCAATACATATTTGTGACCCACGAACACACTGACCTGTTTCTTCAAGTGTTCGTTTGTTTGTCCACCATTCATTTTTGTATAAATTATGGATGTCATTAATATGATTTTCAGTGAGGTCGTATATTTCTTCCATGTTTTTATCTTTTTTCATAACGTTATAAATAAGTGGTCGCCGCTTTTAGCGCTTCAAGCGCGTTTTATGCGCGATCTTGATTGGCTTGATTGATTACTTTCTTCTTTTATTAAGGGTTGAGCATGCCAAATAATTCAATACAACTAAAGTCAAATATATTAAAACAGGGATAAAAAGAGTATATATTGAATATATTATTGCTATCTCAAAGCCTGTCATTACTTCTGGCTCATACATAGAAGATATAAATATTAATGTTAATCCAATGACAGGAGTGAGCAACCAGTTTAGACTGTTTATAGCTTTATGCTTGGGTGCCAGAGAGTATATGCTCAACAAAACTGCAGTTAATAACGTTGCATTGAAAATGCTCTTATATTGAGTTGGAAACAAAAATTGGATTCCCATTGATATATACATACCTGTTCCGATGGCTAAAAGTATTGATGTCAATATATATTTCCAATTATTCATGCTTTTAATCTAACGCCTGGTTAAGGGGTGCATGCTGTTTTTCGTCTCGCTTGAACGCTTGTTATGCTTTGCATTTTTCAGTAATGAAATTGTAAGCATTTTCGTACTTTTCACAACCACCCTCTATATTGTTTGGATTGAAATTCGTACCTGTTTTACCTTCTATATTCTTCTGTACAATATTCTGCGGAAAAACATATATTTTTCTTTCGCTGTTTTCTTTGTATTTGATTCTGTTGTTTTCAATTGTACATGGGTGGTAAATGAATATTAGGACGTCATATTCTTCACCTTTTATATTGGCTTTAAACTGTGACCGGCTGTGTTTGACTTCAACTCTACAACCATGTTTTAAATCATGGCTATTTACTATGATGTCAAAGTTTGCATTGTTTCGAGGTGATTGGCTCACGAGCAAGCCAGTGTTGGCTGCAATTTCACCCATGGCTAGATATTCAGCGCCATTGGCTAGTGATGCATTAATTCTTTTCTCGATATTTTTCATATTCTATTATTGAGCATAACGCCTTGGTAAGTGGCAAATAACCCAGTAGGCTGATTGGTTGAAATATTGATTAGTAGTGTAAGTTAAAATTGCCATAGAAGTTAAGGATTATTTGTCCAGCTCGACCTACTTGTTAGGCACTATCGCAGAATTTAATTTTTGTAACCTACCATGAAGTCTATGGAAATATGCTTGATAGGTTGTAAATACACCTAAGATAAACCCGTGACAAGCCTCTGGTGTATTATCTAAATGTTTTAAAATTGATTTAATTTTATCTGCTTCAATATTTGCTTCTGCTTTAGTGGAAAGAGACTCAGCTCGTTCTACCCATAAAGAGTGGATGTTTTTAACTATCTTAACTATTTCCTTGCTGGAGAAGCTTACATTAACTGAGTGGGAAAATTTATTTCTTATATTTTTAAAGCCCCTTAGTATTTGCATGTCATTTTCAGTAAGGATGCCTAACAAATAACCTAGTTGTATTTTTGCGCCTAAACTACCGCATGGTGCTCTTCCGTCACCATTTACACCTAAGAATGTCTCTATTTCTTTATTTGTTGAATTATTAAGTCTTATAGCAATTAGTTCTGCTATAGCTGCGTCAATTACAGCGCAAGAAACTACGCTAAATTCTCTTGCATTAAGATCACGGTATTGAGAATAAATGTTCTCCTCACCTGGGAATATTTCTTCTAACCATTTTTCAGTTTTCCATGCCATATTATTTGTGTTGCCTAACAGTGTGATAAAGCGGACCCTTCGGTCCGTATATCACTTTTTATGTGTTTAGTTGAAATATACATAACTAACATATAATAAGACACCCCATACTACGAAGGTTAAATATAATTTGTTGTAAATAGCTCTGGCTTTATTACCTGTTTCATTAAATGGCGTAGAACTTGTATAAGGCATGAAATTCTGAAAAGTAAAATACTGGCCTGATTTTGTATTTTTATACATAGTGAAATAGCATATTGCCATGCCTACAAATATAGCAAAGCCAGAAATAACAAATGTAACTAATAAAATTGATTTCGCAAGCTCATTCATTGTATATTTTTGACGCATAACGCCTAGTTCAGCAGCAGACAGCAATGGAGGCGGGCTTTGTGGTAGAGTGAAACGGCACCACAAAGGCCGATGGAATTGCCTGTGATCTTCCCCCGAAAAAATGGACACATGGTTTTTCATGCAGCTATTCTCTCGTATTCTATAGGTGGATAGTAATCTATCCCAGAATGCAGTCGTTTCTTGTTATAAAAGTGATTGATGTAGCTGTTTAGAGCATACCTC
>JBFFSQ010000152.1:0-7413 GCA_041572275.1 Gammaproteobacteria bacterium | reverse complement strand
TTAACGGCGGGTGACCTGATCATTGATGGTGGTAATTCCAATTACAAACTCAGTCAGCAACGGGCTGAAAGTTTAGCCGAGCAGGGCATACATTTTGTCGATTCCGGTACATCCGGTGGTGTCTGGGGGCTGGCGAATGGTTACAGTATCATGGTCGGTGGCAGTGATGAGGCGGTGGCTATGGTTCGGCCAGCACTGGAGTCGCTGGCACCGGCACCGGATCAGGGTTGGGGGCATGTGGGTCCAGCCGGTTCGGGTCATTATGTGAAAATGGTTCATAACGGCATCGAGTACGGCATGATGCAGGCCTTTGCTGAAGGTTTTGAATTAATGGAGTCGAAGCAGGACATGGGTCTGGACATGCATCAGATTGCACAGATCTGGCAACAGGGCAGTGTGGTGCGTTCCTGGTTGCTGGACCTGATTGCCGATGCGCTGGGTGATGAAGCCGGTATGGAGGCGTTGAGTGACTTCGTCGATGATTCTGGAGAGGGTCGTTGGACAGTGCAGGACTCCATTGATCAGGCGGTACCGACACCGGTGCTGACACTGGCTTTACAGATGCGCTTCCGCAGTCGGCAGTCACCGTCCTATGCGGGTAAAATTTTGAATGCGATGCGTGCCGGTTTTGGCGGTCATGCTATTCGCTCATCGTCAGACGACTAGGGGATAATAATTTTGGAATTACAGACAGAGCCTCGTATCTGTACGGACCAGGCAGACCCGGCCAATATTGTCATATTTGGTGCTGCTGGTGATCTCACCAAGCGCAAACTCATGCCGGCTTTATTCAAGATGGTGTGTTGTGGTCTGGTGCACCCCAGCAGTCGTATTCTGGGTGTGGTCAATAACCGCACCAAAGAGGTCTGGCTATCACTAATTCGCGAAGGACTGGAAGAGAGCCTGGCGGACGAATTAACGCCGGAAAAATGGACGGCTTTTTCTGCCATGATGGATATGGTCTCCGGTGACCTCGAAGATGAATCGACCTATGATCGGCTGGCTGACGCCCTCGTAACCTTAGATGGTAAGAAAAATGCCATGTTCTATTGTGCCATTCCGCCCCAGTGGTATGGGCCTACTGCCGTTGGTTTGCAAAAAGCCAATCTGGTGGAGGAATCAGAGGGTTATCGTCGCATCGTAATTGAAAAACCCATTGGCTCCGATCTCGCCAGTGCACAGGCACTCAATGCCGAATTACAAGCGGTATTCGATGAGTCACAGATTTATCGTATTGATCATTACCTGGGTAAGGAAAGTGTACAGAATTTGCTGGTCTATCGATTTGCCAACGGCATTATGGAACCATTGTGGAACCGTAATTATGTTGACCATATTCAGATTTCCGCAGCTGAAACCCTCGGTATCGAATACCGAGCAAAATATTATGAAAATGCCGGCGCCCTGCGTGACATGATTCAGAGTCACCTGATGCAGGTAATGACATTGGTGGCGATGGAACCACCGGTGGAATTTACTGCTGATGCTGTGCGCGATGAAAAAATCAAAGTACTACGTGCGGTGCGTCGTATTGATCCGTTGACAGAAAAAGATATGTCTGTCGCGGCCCAGTATGCTTCCGGCACCATACATGATGAAACGGTTCCTGCGTATGTTTCCGAGCCCGATGTGTCACCGGAGTCAGCAACAGAAACTTTTGCGGCCGTAAGGTTCTATATCGACAACTGGCGTTGGCAGGGTGTGCCGTTTATTCTGTGGACCGGCAAACGCATGAAGAAAAAAGTCTCAGAAGTGGTTATTCGTTTTAAAAAACCGCCGTTTAATTTGTTCGACAGTCATGCCTCGGTGCCGAAAGCCAATGCCCTGGTGTTTCGTCTACAACCGGATGAAGGTGTGGTGTTACGCATGAATGCCAAGATGCCCGGCCTGACTACCGACATTCAACGCATGGTGATGCGAGCACCCTATGCCACAGAAGGTATGCGTATGCCCGAAGCCTACGAGGTGTTGCTGCACGATGTGTTGATGGGCGATGCCACCTTATTCTCCCGTGCTGATGAAATTGAAGAGTCCTGGGACATCGTTGAGCCACTGGTGAATGTCTGGAAAGAACGCTTCTCTATTGACCGTTACCGTGCCGGCACCTGGGATGTGCCGGGAATGGACAAGTTGCTGGAAGGATGTGTCGGCGGCTGGCATAAACCCACCTGAGTCTGAAGATGCATCACTGGCATATTTATCCCGATAACGAGCAACTGGCACCGGCGATCAGTGAATTTTTAATCGAGGCGATCAGCCAGGTTTTACAGGCGCAGCCTCGCTGTAATATTGCCCTGCCCGGGGGAAATACCCCGGCACCGATTCTGGCTGCGCTGGCCAAACAAAACCTGCCCTGGGAGCAGATACACTGGTACCTGGGAGATGAACGCTGTTATCCGCCTAAGCATGCTGAGCGCAATGACACCATGATCCGACAGGCATTGTGGTCTCAACTGTCTGTCAGTGACGACCACTTTCATCCCATCCCGACTGAGCTTGGACCTGAGCAGGCCGCGCAACAATACAGTGATGAAATTCGACAGAGTGGCGGCATGGATATTGTGTTTCTTGGGATGGGTGAAGATGGCCATACCGCCAGTTTGTTTCCCGGCAATCCGGCCCTGGAAAAAGTGGAGCCCGCGGTGCCGGTGTATCAATCACCGAAACCACCGGCTGAACGGGTATCATTGAGTATTCCTAGCCTGAGTCAGGCTGCATATAAAATTGTACTCACTACCGGTAGCGGTAAACACCCGGCGATAAAACAAATAAAAGCCGGTGAAGCTTTGCCGATCAATCGTATCGGTGAGTTGCACTGGTTTGTTGATGAGGCGGCTGTCAACGGTTGAGCCAGTAGGGTTGAACTTCTCGATACCAGCTGCTGCTGGCGCCAGGCATACAAAAATAATTGCGGCTAAATGCCACCTCTTGGATAACATACCAGGCTGACCAGACGTCTGGCTTCGCCAATATTTAGCCTGTTTAAATTAATGTTCTCCGCAGTGGGCTCACCACAGCTACTCAGCTTGATACCCATGCTGGAAATACAGAGTAAATCATTCTTTAGTTTAATCAGTTCAGCTGGCAGGGTAAGTTCTTTAATCAGCATCTTCAGATAGACTTCCGGATTATCGATGTTCTCTTCCGGATGTTGTGCATAATATATTTTTTCTTCGTTGGTACGCTGATGGCGTAGCTGGATGAAATGATTCTTTAGATGGGCGATGACACTATCGAATAGCGTTTTGGTCATCACCTTGCGTGCGTCTTCTTCCGTGGCTTCGGCAGCAACCAGCTGGTGACCATAAAAACTGATGTGGGTCTGTTGCACATCACTTAACACCATCTCATTAACAGTTTCGGTACCGAGAATAGTTTTCCTGCGACAACTTAACATCAGCAGAGAATAAACCTCGGATGCTTGCTCATGTTCAGGGGCATCGAAAAAGGCCTTAATTTCAGCATTTTCATCAAACAGTTTTTGAATCGCGGCCTTGCTTTCAAAGTATCGCTTGACCACAGGATCAGTAACTACAGTGTTGCTATCGATGCGAACGGCTGGTGGCATGTCGGCCACCAGTTGATCGATGTGATTAAGCATTTTTTTTACACTGTCACGCAACTGGTTCTGGTAGGAACCGAGGATGCGCAAGCGAGCGTCGGTACCATCAACAACCGATTCAATAGCATTGCTGAGTAGTTGTGCCTGCTGTTTTTTATCCTGGCGCTGATGTTGAAAATTTCCCATAAGCGACTGCAAGTGCAGGATCTGTTCATGGAAAAAATCACGAAGCGATGAGGTTTCTGATCGGCGCTGGTTCATACGAGGTCCCCGATGGAATCATGTATAGCCTAGTCGAACCAGGTGAATTTGTCACTCTGGATGCAATGTCTATAACAATGTCATGCAGATCGAAGTAGCGGGGGCTTAAGTCAGCAATAGATCCCTCCACTACGCTTTGCTTTGGTCGGGATGACACAGTAGTACTCTGTCATCTCGACTGGAGTGATAGAGGAATAGAGAGATCATAGACCAGCTATCAATCTAAGACCCCTCGGCAACTGCTCCTCGACTTTATCTCCTAAGTCGTTCTATCTCCTGCATCCTTGCAGTCGTGCGTTGTCCTACTACCTACCTCTCTGTAGGCATCCACTTCGGTGGGATGACAGGAATAAGCTAACAGCAAAATTCATCGGTACCAACAGACATAACACCCACATCAACCCGCTATACTGAAGTAATATTAAATTACATCCAGCTTCCAGGATCACCCACCTGCAACCATGACATCGCTATTCTTAAAACAACTACAACGCCTGATCAAGGTCGAGCCGGAAGAAACGATCGCCCTGGCCTGGGCCTTTGTCTATTTCTTTTCCCTGCTCTGTAGTTATTACATCATTCGACCAGTGCGTGATGCAATGGGTATTACCGGTGGTGTCGATCAACTGCAATGGTTATTCACCGGTACCTTCCTGGTGATGTTGTTGGCGGTGCCCCTGTTTGGCTGGTTGACCTCACGCTTTAAACGCAGTCAGTTTCTACCTGCGGTATATCTGTTTTTTATCGCTAACCTGCTGGCATTTTATGGCCTGTTTGTGGTGATGCCCGAACAAACCAATGTCGCCCGTGGCTTTTTTATCTGGGCCAGTGTGTTTAATCTGTTTGTGGTTTCCGTGTTCTGGAGTTTCATGGCCGACCTGTTTAACGACGCTCAGGCCAAACGCCTGTTCGGGGTCATCGCTGCCGGAGGCACCTGTGGTGCACTCATGGGACCGGCACTGACCACGGTGCTCTCGAGCTGGCTTGAAATTGAAACCCTGTTAATCATGTCAGCGTTGTTTCTGCTGCTGGCACTGTATTGTATTCATCACTTACTGCGGTGGCGTTCACAACAACGGGGCGGCCCAACTCGTCAGCCACAGGCTGAGCTGGAGGATCAAAAACTGGGCGGTGGTGTGCTTGGCGGTATTCGGTTGTTGTTGCGCTCACCCTATCTGTCTGGTATTGCGTTGATGATGTTGTTGTTCACCACCTTATCTACCTTCCTGTATTTTCAGCAGGCGCAGATCATTGCTGATGCTTTTAGTAGTCCTGCGGAACGTACCCGCGTGTTTGCCGGTATCGATCTGCTGGTGAATGCCCTGACCCTGATCGGCCAGATATTGATAACCGGGCGACTGGTGAAGGCCATTGGTGTTGGCTGGTCACTGGCGCTGGTGCCACTGTTCCTGTGTGTGGGTTTTCTGGCCCTGGCAGTGATGCCAGTGTTATCGGTGCTGGTTGTAGTGCAGGTGCTACGACGAGTGGGTAACTACGCCATTAGTCGGCCGGCACGGGAAATGCTCTACGTGGTGGTTAGTGCTGAAGAGAAGTACAAGGCCAAGAACGTCAACGATACCCTGGTCTATCGCGGTGGTGATGCGATCAGTGCCTGGTTGTATGCGGGCCTGCGCAGCCTGGGCCTGAGTCTGTCACAACTGGCCCTGATTGCCGTGCCCCTGGCCATCATCTGGGCGGTGCTGTGTCACCGTCTCGGGGTGTGGCAGTCGCGGCTGGCACAGGCAGGTACGCTGAAATCGGATACGGATAGTGGGTAG
Source organism: Gammaproteobacteria bacterium (assembly GCA_041572275.1). Taxonomy (GTDB): domain Bacteria; phylum Pseudomonadota; class Gammaproteobacteria; order SZUA-229; family SZUA-229; genus JBFFSQ01. The sequence continues at coordinate 1,812 of JBFFSQ010000152.1, read as the reverse complement.
ACGTCCTGATGAGCTGAAATGTTGCGAAGTATTCGAGGGTCTGAGCGGCTGTGCCTTGTCATTGGCCTGAGTCAGGCAGTAGAATTCAATCTCGATCCCGGGCATGTGTCATGGGTAATTGAATGACTGAGGAGTCAAGTTTTGTTAAAACTGGTGCATATTTTCCATGGTGTCGTGGTATCGGAAAGCAATGTTGAAGAAGGTGGTATGACCATCGGCCGCAATAGCGGTAACACCCTGCAGCTGGATGACCCGGTGGTAAGTGGGCAACACGCTATTCTTAAAGCGGAAAAAAATCCCTACCTGCCTGAAATGCTCGATGTCACGATCGAAGATTTAAATAGCACCAATGGTACCTATGTGAATAATGCAGTGGTGACACAGCAAAGTCTACACCATGGCGATATCGTGAGAGTGGGTACCCACGAATTCAAACTGGTGGATGATCAGCACAGTGAGGGTACACAAACAGAATATTATGTGCCTGAAGATTAGAGTGTCTTACTGAGCCGGAGTGAACTTTTCCGGTTGTAGTCTAACCCAATGACTATGGTTTGAGCTTACATCCAGCTTCGAACTGAGTCATTCAGGAGGTTATCATGGCATCCACAACTTTTGATTCTCACCGACGTGAATTTCTCAAACGCAGTCTCAATCTGGCTTTGGCCGCAGCTGGTGTCAGTGCCAGTCCATGGCCATTACTGGCTGCAAGCCAAACCCTTATTCGAAAATCCATCCCTGCCAGCGGCGAACTGTTACCGGTGATTGGCATGGGCACATCACGCACCTTTGATGTCAGTGATGATCCAGACACACTGAAACAGTTAACCGAGGTTTTGCAGATATTCTTTGATCGTGGCGGGGCCGTGGTTGATTCATCGCCTATGTACGGTGAAGCCGAGCAGGTGACCGGCGATGTGCTCAAACGTATTAAAAACAAACAATCCTTGTTTGCCGCCACCAAAGTGTGGACCTGGGGTCGTGAAGAAGGCATTCAGCAAATGCAGCGCTCCATGCGGCGTATGGGTGTAGACCGTTTCGACCTGATCCAGATCCACAACCTGAGAGACTGGCAGGTACAACTACAAACCCTGCAAGAATGGAAAGCCGAAGGCAAGGTGCGCTATATCGGTATCACCACCTCCCATGGTCGTTTTCATGATGAACTGGAGTCCATCCTGCAAGAGGAGGAACTGGATTTTGTACAGTTCAGCTATAACATCACCAATCCCACTGTGGAACAGCGGCTGCTTCCCATTGCCCAGGAACGAGGCATCGCAACCTTAATTAATCGTCCGTTTGCCCGGGGTGATTTGTTTGCTGCCGTACGCGGAAAATCTTTACCGGCATGGGCGAAAGAATTCGATTGCCAGAGCTGGGGTCAGTATTTCCTCAAGTACGTGGTATCCCACCCGGCAGTCACCTGTGCCATACCCGCCACATCCAAGCCCAAACACATGCGCGATAATATGGGTGCTGGTTATGGCAAGCTTCCTGATGCAGCTATGCGAAAACGCATGCGCGAATATTTTTTGTCACTGTGAAAACATCACACCTGAGCAGCCATAGTCCAGAACCACTATCGCATGCTAGGATGTGCCTCCCTAAAGTGAGTCGGATGAGCTGAATGTTTACCAGGTTACAAGCAATTTCAAAGGGCCATGCCTACTGGTGGCTGTTAATTGTACTGGGTGTAGCGATGGAAGCGATCGCGTTGTTATACCAGTATGGTTTTGATTATCTGCCCTGCGTGTTATGTATCCATACCCGCATCTGGATCATGGGTATCATCCTGGTAGCTATAGCCGGTTT
>JBFFSQ010000151.1:0-7524 GCA_041572275.1 Gammaproteobacteria bacterium | reverse complement strand
GGAATAAGCAATACCCATGTCACGAAAGGTTTCATAGGTCACCTGCCACTCACCATCCCATTTCATGCTATGTTCATAGGGATTATCCGGTGGATCAATATAGTACTGGCGAATGCGGTTACCGTTAGCAAACACATGCTGCTTCAGCGTCGACACCATATCGGCCATACCATACAGAGGACTATCAAGCTCACCGGACATATCACCGGTCACAAACACAACTCGAAGCAAATCTTTGTGATAGATCGCCTGCTCACGACGGGTATGCTGAATGCTGACGATATCCTCCAGAGGCACCTGCGCGCCAGACTCGCTAAAAAGTTTGGTCGACAATATTTTTTCAATGTCCGATTTTTCACTCAGTGGTAACTCGACTCGAATCGGCACTGCGATTTTGAACTGCTCCCCATGCAGCCAGGCCACATCATCTCCAGCCAGCAAGGTTTTAAGGATACGACTGACATCCTCCTGAGAAACACCCAGCATGGCGGCTTTCTGACGATCGACATGGATAATATAACGCGGACTGGGTGCAACGATGCTGTCATCAACATCCACAATATCGGGCGTGTCGCGAAACACCTGATGAATTTCCCTGGCCACATCCAGCTGGCCAGCATAATTAAGACCATAAATTTCAGCGACCAGTGGCGACATCACTGGTGGACCCGGTGGCACTTCAGCAATTTTCACATTGGCCCGGTATTTATCACCGATCGCCTGCAATGGAGCACGAATGCTCTGGGCCACTTCATGACTTTTTCGATCACGTAAGGATTTATCCAGCAGGTTCACCTGAATATCACCGACATTGGCTGCAGAACGCAAATAATACTGACGCACCAGGCCATTAAAATTAATCGGCGCCGCTGTACCTGTGTAAATCTGATAGTCCGTCACTTCCGGCACACGGGCAATATAGGCAGCCAGTTCATCGAGCACCCGATTGGTCTGTTCCAATGGTGTACCTTCGGGCATATCCACAATCACCTGAAATTCAGACTTGTTATCAAACGGTAGCATTTTCAGCACAACATGCTGGGAATACACCAGGCCTACTGATAGTAGAATCAACACCAGAACACCGCCGCCTAACTGGCGTCTACGTTTAGCACCATCAGTATCATCAATAAACGGCCCGATTAGTTTGGTGAATAAACGCCCAACGCCCTTTTCTGCTTCCAGTTCTGACGAATGTGCAGCATGGGGTGGCAAAATTTTATAGGTCATCCAGGGTGTGATAACAAAAGCCACGGCCAGTGAAATCAACATACCTAAACTGGCATTGATCGGAATAGGACTCATGTAGGGCCCCATCAGCCCCGTTACAAAAGCCATCGGTAACAATGCCGCGATAACGGTGAAGGTCGCAAGAATCGTGGGGCCACCCACTTCATCTACAGCTATGGGAATGATTTTGAGCAAGTCAGTCTCTCCAAGGCTCAGATGCCGGTGGATATTTTCCACCACCACAATGGCATCATCGACCAGAATACCAATGGAGAAAATCAAGGCAAATAGCGACACACGATTCAGGGTAAAGCCCCAGGCCCAGGAAGCGAACAACGTTATGGCAAGAGTAATCACTACCGCCGTACCCACAATCAAAGCTTCACGTTTACCAAGGGTAAACAGAACCAGGAGAACCACGACGGAGGTTGCGAATATCAATTTAGTGATCAGGGTTTTCGCTTTTTCATCAGCGGTTTTACCGTAATTACGGGTAATACTGACATTGATACCATCTGGCAGGTAAATCCCCTCCAATTGCTGCATACGCTCAATCACTGCATTGGCAATATCCACCGCATTGGTTCCAGGCTTCTTGGCCACGGCCAGGGTCACAGCTGGATAATGAATCGCCTGCTGAGCCTGACTATTAACCAGGCTCTCACCGTGAAAAACAAAAGACTCAGGATGGGCCGCACCAAAACGAATCTCTGCTACATCCTGCAGGTATACAGGCTTGCCTGCATTCATCGCCACCACCAGTTGCGCCACTTCTTCGGCAGTCGACAGGAACTGACCAGCCGTTACTGGTATTTCCTCATTAGCCTTCACCAGAGATCCCGCATCATGACTTACATTACTAAAGCTTAATGCCCGTTGTAGATCACCTAGCGCTAAACCAAAAGTCGATAACTTATGGGGGTCGAGCAAAACATGTACCACCTGTTGTGCACCACCAATAGTAAATATTTCACGGGTTCCAGGTACACGCTTCAGTTCTGCCTCGAGCGAATGAGCCACCTGCAATAATTCAAATCCAGTCGTTGATTGATCACGACTCCACAGGGTTAGGGTAACAATCGGTACATCATCAATGCCTTTAGGCTTGATAATAGGCTGACCCACACCCAGGGTTTGTGGAAACCAGTCACTGTTGGAAAACACCTTGTCATACAAACGCAGTATGGCCTGTGTACGGTCCTCACCCACTTCATATTCTACCGTGAGCACCGACATACCAGGCCGTGACACCGAATACACATGTTTGACGCCGCTAATTTCTGACAGAGTTTGTTCGGCTGGCACACTGACTACGCTTTCCACTTCTTTGGCAGAGGCACCCGGGAAAGGGATAAATACATTTGCAAAGGTCACATTAATTTGTGGTTCTTCTTCTCTTGGGGTAACGAGCAGTGCAAACAACCCTAAAAACAAACCCAGCAATGCCAGTAGAAATGTAATTTCGGTGGTTAAAAAACTTTTTGCAATACGCCCTGAAATTCCCAATTTCTGCTCGTCATTCTGGCTCATTGTTATTGTTTCTCACTACTTTGTTTTAGCGTAACCGTCGCCATCAGGGGATCCAGATAGACACTTTCCCCTTCATCAAGACCGGCTTCGACTACGGTCTTTTCATTTGCCACAACCTGACCACTGCGTACCAGCCGCATTTCGATTCTGCCGTTATCATTCTGTACATAAACAGCATTCATCTCTCCCCGCTTCACAATCGCTCTAGAAGGTATCGCTAAAACCTGTTTTTCGTCAGCTATAAAACCTGCTTTGACCAACATGCCTGGATACAGACCATCGATACCGGCGGGTAAATCGACCCTGACCCTGAAGGTATGACTGGCTTCATCAGCAAATGGGAATATGGTCAGTTTTTCACTTTTAATGATCTGGCCATCTTCCAGGAATAACATCGCCTGTCTGTTTTTACGAATGGCTCCCACCAGGTTCTGTGACACATCAACAACCAGTCTTAAAGCATCCAGTGAAATACCACTGACAATGGCCGAACCAGGATTAACCGCTTCACCTTTCTCGACATGTCGCTGAGTGACGATACCGCTATACGGTGCTCGAATAATGGTGTATTCATAATTGGCTTTAGCCTGTTTTATTTTTGCCTGCGCAGCCTCAAGTCGGGCTTTTGAAGCATCCAACGCAGCTATCGCCTGATCAAGCGCTGATTTAGCCACGAGCTTTTTCTCATACAGGTCGCTGAAACGATCAAAATTCAGCTGATCACGGGACAATGCAGCGTTGGCTTCTTTTTCACCCGCGATGGCCAGATCCAGTTCGGCTTTCTGGGTCTTGTTCCCGAAACGTGCAAGTACATTGCCTTTCTCTACAATGTCATCAACATCAAAATAGATTTCGGCGATACGCCCTGATGTTTCTGCCTTCATCGTAGCTCGATGAATCGCTTCAATATAGCCGGTAAACTGGTGAATAATCGGTATTGTTTCACGTTGAACCGTAACAGTTGGAGATGATGCCTCCTCACCAAAAGTCGGCAGGACAAGTAACAAACCACTGATTAGAAGAAGCAATCGCATGATGAACTCACCCCAAATTATTTCATTTGTACTATAGTTGTAGTCGAAATCCGAGCATCGTAAATTTTACGCATCCAGTGTATGCTTATCATGACGATAGCACAATTAAACGGGAACTCCATGCAGCATAAAATCACCCTCATATTTAGCCTGTTGTTTTTCGCTAGCCCATTAGCCCATGCCGGCATTTACAAATGGACGGATGATCAGGGCAATGTGCATTACAGCCAGACCAAACCCAGCAATCAGAAAACTGAATCGCTTCGAATCAAGAGTCATGCGCCTACGGACAAATCCACCTATAAGCGTCCCTCACTGGATTTAAAAGACAAGGCCAAGCAAGCAGCTGACTCGGATGCGCAATCCGAAAAGAGTAATGAGCCTTCGCCACAACAACAGGCCGAAATGTGCAAACGTTCCAGGGCCGATTTACAAATCCTGATTTCCCAGGGCCAGGTCCGTCAAAAACGCCAGGACGGAACGGTGGTGTACATGACCGATGAACAAAAACAAAAGCGCATAGCAGCAGAAAGACAACGTATCCAAAAATATTGCAAATAAGGAACGCCGATGCCTTTACTCCATGTTAAAACCAACATCAGCCTGAATGACAAACGCACATTGGCGACTCAGGCATCGGCAAAAGCAGCACAGCTACTCGGTAAACCTGAAAACTATGTCATGGTCATTGTCGACGACAGTCAAACACTAATCTTTGCCGGCTCTGATCAGCCCGCAGCGTACGTCGAACTCAAAAGTATTAATTTGCCAGAATCGGAAACAGCACAGTTATCATCCGCTCTCTGTGAACTGATCAGTACCCAGACAAAAATTGAACAGGCACGTATCTATATTGAATTCAGCAATGCCCAGCGCCACATGTGGGGCTGGAATGGTGCCACCTTTTAATATTCATAAGCACATGCCATGACCAATCCCTACCTGCCACCAGAATCCAACCCTGAGACCATTACCGTAGCCACCAGCCAGCTTGGAATGGCCAGGAAACTGTCGGCCGGTTTTGGATGGCGCTGGATAAAGGATGCGTTTAACCTCTACATGCAAAGCCCATTGATATGGATAGCCATCATGCTGGTCTGGCTAGTCATCGTGATCGGCTTGTCTGCCCTGCCCTTTTTATCCATTATCATGTACGTTCTGGGCCCGATCCTCACCGGCGGCATGATGCTTGGCTGTCTGGCGCTGGATCAGAATGAAAGTCTGACGGTGAGCCACCTGTTTAAGGGCTTCAAACACAACAGTGCTCAACTCGCTGCTCTGGGTATTATTGAATTAATCGGTTTTGTGCTGGTGTTTATAGTGGCAGCGCTGCCTTTCATTATTCTCGGTAGTGCATCAACGATGGACTTCATGAATTTATTCAATCCAGAAACCATTCCTGATGAAAGTTTTATTATCCTGATTATGATGTACTTTCTACTGGTACTCGCCCTGGAAATCCCCATCATCATGGGTATCTGGTTTGCGCCCAGTTTAATCGCAATTCACGATATTAAAGCCTGGGCAGCTTTCAAGCTTAGCTTTAGGGCCTGTCTCTCCAATCTCATCCCATTTCTAATTTACGGGCTTATTCTTCTAGTCTTTAGCTTCATTGCCATGATTCCCGTAGGACTGGGCATGCTGGTCCTGTTACCGGTGATCATGATTTCTATGTACACCGGTTACAAAACCATTTTCCTGCACGACTCTTCCGACTAGAAATACCGTAAATAACGCAAACTCAAGGTCCTGACGTCGTCGCCCTCATCCTCACGATCCTCATACTCAAATCGCAGGGACTGATCCTGTCCAACGTTGATTTGATACTGCCATCGCAGCTGTTGTTTTCTGCCCGACTGGCCAGACACACTGTCATGACTTGCTAACTTCACCGCCATGGAACTCAGCTGAAAGCGCATTAGCACGCCGGCCTCCAGCCCCAGATAGAGCGCGTAATGATCCGTCAATTCATCGGCATAATCGAGATCGCTGCTGGCAAACAAATACCAGAGACTATCAAGCCAGCGACGACTGTAGCCCAATGCGCCATTAAAATGCATCACTCCAAGTTCTGTACTCAACCATGGACGCCGAAGATAATCAGCCTGAAACTGACCCGACAGGGGTGTCGACCAGGCGGTCACTGGTGACAAGGACATGAGACTGAATACCGTTAATTGCTGCAACTTTAGCTGCTGTGTGTGCTCATACCAGCGCAGACGTGTATCCAGCACGCTGATTGCCGCACCTTCTACAAAACCAGCAACGGGGTCTAGTAAATCATGGAATACCGGGCGAATGCCAAACTCAATAAAACGCTGCTGCTCGAGTTTACCCACGCCAACATGCCAACGTGCTGACACATGCCCCTGATCTGGGCGAGCACCGTTAAACTGAAATGTCTGCGTCTGCGAATCCAGGGACAATCGACTACGCGCCAGTAATAAATCATGACCAGCTTCACGATTATCGGGCTCAGTAAAATTACGGATTTCATGAGCCAATTCCAAAACCTGTGCCTGGTGTCGCTGTGACAAACCGGTATCAGTCAAACTCTGAGCCGCTGTCTGGTCAGCGGCCAGACTCAGTGCCGTATTCCTCAGTGGCTGATCGAGCTGTTGATACATCAGTTGAATTCGACTATTCAGGGCAGGTCGATATGTTGCCGTTTCAATCAGGCCCGCCGTAGCTACGGTGCGTACTGTATCAGCCGGTAATGCATAAAGTGGATGAGCCGTTCGGGTCAATTGCATACCGGGACGTGCCACATCCAGCAATGACAACAACCGATAAGCGCAGTTTTCACGAATGAAGTAATAATCAAAGGTAACATTCCTAATTTCCCAGATATGCCGTAGCAGCTGATCCACTTCAGCCACGCTGAGATTTAGGGAATACTCCCAGATATCGCGATGCTCAATATCACCATAAGCCCGTACCGTTTCGTAATAGGGCTGTATATTGAAGACCCCCGGGTAACCCCCACTCAGTCCCCGGTAGACATAAAGCACAGCGCTGTCACTTTGATCGGTTGCCGCCGCATAACTCAAGGTGTAGCTCAATAATGGTGAGATACCCTGACTATCCAGTCGTAAAAATGTATGACCGAACATGGAAGCCGGATTGTTCAGATACATGGATGGAAATAACAGGGTAATACCCTGCACATTCAACTTGTGTCGCCAGTCCTGGAAAGCTGGACACGCTACCTGTGGTAACTCTGCAGCAAAATGCAGCCTGGAATCCAGCCAGTGCAGGCGTGCCGGAAACCGACACTGGGATGTACTCGCCTGCTGCGGCTCAAAAAAGGACCTGAGACTAGCCAGCAGCTCAGCTTCAGCGTCCTGCTGACCTGATTCAGCCAGAAAGAAATTATTGTCATCTACCTGACTGTAAATATCACCAAACACATGATCTTTGTAATGCAGCAAATCCAGCCAGGCGGCCTCCTCGGCCAGATGAAGCGCCCGTGCCCGTTCAAGCAGCGCCTCGATAACATGCTGATCTGCACTGGCCACGCTCACCCCTAACCACAACAGGCCAGTCAGAATCATTTGCCAGCTACTGACTTTATATTTGTTTTTGTTCACCTGTACTGCTTTGTTTTGTAAAATGCCGCTCAACTTAACCATAATGATTCAGACTAATTCCATGCGCGTATCAAAATATCCTCTTTCGACCATAAAAGAAACACCAGCCGATGCCGAAATCATCAGCCATAAACTCATGC
>JBFFSQ010000150.1:0-7572 GCA_041572275.1 Gammaproteobacteria bacterium | reverse complement strand
GCCTGGGGCAGGGTCTTCATATGTTTCTGGAAGGACAGTGGCTGGTTATTATCATCCATCACCTTGATGTCATCATATGAGGGTGTGCGGTAAAGAATGGTGACCTGTGGCAGGTAGCTGTCATGACAATCGCTACAGGTGCGTTTGATCATGGATAAGGTTTTCTTGATGCGGATAGTGTCACCGGCTTCAATAAAGTCTTCCAGGTCACCTAATAGTCGAGGTTTGATTTCGTTTTCCCATTCCGGAACCATTTCGGCAATGTCGCGATAATCTTTATCCAGACGTTTGAACCATTTTTCCATGGCGGCCTGGTTGTTCTGATCAGCATAATCTTGAATTGCCTGCATTGATCGACGCAGTCTGAACATGGTGTGCAGCCATACCTGGCGTTTGTTGGCCGGTTTGTACCATTGGCCAAGGGAGGGTGGTGGAGAGTTGAGACTAATCTTGCCGGTACTTGAATCGGCCATCACGGGATGTAATACGCAGCTGAAGAGCAAGCAGCCAATGAGTTGTTTAAAAGCAGTCTGCATAATAATCCCGGATGTGAAGTCTGTGATGGGATAGCAGTATAGCGGAAATCGGGAAGGGCAGACTAGCTTGAGCGGTGACTGAGTGTTTATGGGCGTAGCGGGTCGAACAGGTATTCCAGGCCGTTGATTTTTATTTCGTGAACCAGTTGCAACATCTGGCCCAGTTCACCTTTGGGAAAACCCTTGTTTGCATACCAGACCACATAGGGTTCAGGTAAATCGATGAGCAGGCGGCTGGCGTATTTGCCATAGGGCATTCGGTACCGGGCCAGCTTGAGCAGTTGCTCAGGGTCAGACAGCAGTACCGAATCATCCTCAGGCGTCATGATCAGGCGGCAAATCGGCTTTGCAGGTATTGATTAATGGCTGATGACTCATATAACCAGGTGGTGTCACCTTTTTCATCAACAATTTTCAAGCAAGGTACCTGGCTTTGTCCACCACCTTCTAATAAGGCCGCACGATGAACCGGGTCATGCTGGGCATCCACGGTCTCAATATTCAGTGCCAATTGCTTGATTGTACGTCTGACTTTGATACAGAAAGGGCAGGTCCGGTACTGATACAAGGTCAGATTCTGGCTGGCCAGGTCAACCTGGGCCTGTTCCTCAGCACTGCGCTCGATACTTTTGGGCATGGTGAGCCAGTTCCAGGCTAATAAAAAGGGGCCGAGGATGATGCGTAAAGTTCTGAAGAATATTTTAAAAAAGAATTTCATAATAAAATTGTAACCCTGATAAAAGCGTGGGTATTGTGGTGACCGGTCTGTCAAAGGGCGGTAATGATAAAATCAATACCATGAGAGTGCAAATCAGAATCACGCACAGGAGTGAGATGTTTATTGCCAGGTAGTCAGTTGAAACCCGCTGTAGCCTTGTTGGTTAAGCTTTTGCCGGTGTTTATTGCATCGTCCACCAGTCGGCAATTATTTTACCCACGGCTGGATTAACCAGATAACCATAGGAGCGATGACAGTTGAGGCCTTCATCATTCCTGAAAAAATTGTAGATACCGTCGCAATGATCTTCAATGGACTCAATAATACCCAGTTTAATCATGTCTTCAAAATCATTGTGGATGACCTGATCCAGTGCAGTGACATCACCTACCGATGAAAGATTGTACCAGTGCCGGATATTGGTGGGATATCGTTTGCTTCCATTGTGTTCATGTCCCATTAATCGATGTTGTACATAATTCATGCCGATCGGACTACCAAGTGTCAGTAAGTCAACTTTCGCTGAGAGGTGCTCAATATGGGATAATTCCCAGAGCGTATCGTAACTGATGACAGAGCCCAGACTGTGGCCAATCACCAGAATTTCATTGCCATCGGCTAACAAGGGTCGCAATTGCTGTTTTAGTTTTTCACGTATTTTACAGGCGATATCATCAACGTTTTCAAAATAACGATGAGTTTCCAGAGCAATCATGCGAATGGTTTTAGGCAGCAGACGAATAATAAACGGAAATAGATCGGCCAGATGAAAGAGTGATCGGTCCAGTTTTCGATGCCAGGCTTTAGCCTCAAGTAGATCCTGTTCGGTAGGACCGTGTTTATTAATTAAAGCATCTATCCAGATCAGGTCACGGCTGATGTCCTTGTGTTTATGGTAGTAAAGATAATTCCAGTCTGTTAGCAAAAAATGCTCATTATTTTGCGAAAATTCAGCGACCAATTGTGGGGCTGAACGATGAATTCCTTCTAGCAGTGTTTGCCACAATAAGTTACGGTGTAGTTCCGGTTCCGGCTTTGGGTTTTTGCCGGGGACAAAAATTATATATTTATTGGGCATGGTGATGTTTTTATTAACTGACTTGGTATTATTGTTAGTTAAGTCATAGTGTGCATTCTGTTTCAGTGTTGTCAACAATAATGGGTGAGGATATGGGTAAACAATACAATGTCCTGGTTCTGGGATATGGAGAGATGGGCCATGCCATGGAGTATTTGTTGCAGGTAAATCATAAAGTATCGATCTGGGAAAAGTTTCCTCAACCTGGCTTTCAATCGGTAGAACTAGAAACAGCAGTGCCGGAAGCGGATATTATCCTGTTTTGTTTGCCTGTTAACCCTCATCGTGAGGTTGCCGAAATTATTCAGTCCTTGCTCAAACCCGACAGTATTTGCATAAGCATTGCAAAAGGTCTGGATGAGGCAGGGCAAACTGCTGCACAGATTTTTCAGGATGTCCTGCAACCACAAACCTTTGCGCTGTTATACGGTCCCATGATTTCTGAAGACATTCGTGCCGGGCGTTACGCTTTTGCCCAGTTAGGCAGTCATCATGATCGTGTTGCGTTTGTGATCCAGGATCTTTTCAGCGGCACGAAACTCTATTTACAGCCGAGTGCCGATATCACGGGTATCAGCTGGGCAGTTATTTTGAAAAATGTCTACGCCATGGTTTTTGGTATGGCAGATGAACTGCAATTAGGTGATAACATGCGGGGTTATCTCGCAGTGGCCGCATTGCATGAACTGGATCAGATCGTTGCTTTAATGGGAGGGAGTTCTGGTAGTTCATTTCATCTGGCTGGTCTGGGTGATCTGGTAACGACCGCTACCAGTGAAGACTCACATCATCATGAACTCGGACGAAGGTTGGCGCGAGGTGAATCAGAAAACATCAGTGGTGAAGGTGTGCATACGTTGCAGATGGTCATTGAGCACCGACTTTTTAATCTCGATGATTATCCTTTGTTCAGTATGATTGCCTTATTGGTGGAGTCGCCTGGACAGTTTGAAGAGCGATTGGCTGATTATCTGGAAACAGTGTTTAATCCAGCAGAGCCATAATACTTTTATTGGCCCATTCAACAGCGGTAATGTAGTCTTCGGTAAAGATATGATTATCGATGATGCTGTTATCCAGTTCCTTCCATTTAAAATGTTCGTAATGCAAAACATGCAGGTATATCTCACCCGCTTCACCTTGCTGATCCAGTAATGCCATTTTGACAGGGCCACTAAGGGTAACAGTATCCAGTAACTCATCCATGGGTGTGTCCATGATGGTATCAAGTACGGAAAATAGACCAATAATAAACATATTGGGAGTGAGTTCCGGGTTATATCGTTCAGCCAGGAGTTCACACATTTTTCCGCGCACCATCGCTGTGACAATCAGTTCACTGGGTTTTGTATCGATGACTTTTGTCATGAGTATCAGGCTGATCCAGTTCTTGATATTCTGAATACCTAACAGGATGATGGCTTCTTTGATGGAATGGACTTCATTGCGAAGAGCAAAGGCGGCGCTGTTTATGTAGCGTAATAATTTATAGGACAGTCCCACATCTTGCGCCAGGATAGATTCGAGTTCTTCAAAGTTAATTTCAGGGTCCTGTAACTTATTCAGCAGTTTTATAATGACCAGTTTGTTTGAGGGAACATTCTTCTGACGAATTATCTGGGGCTGGCTAAAGAAAAACCCCTGGAAAAAATCAAAGTCGAGGTCTCGGCAGAGTGTATAGAGTTCATGGCTCTCTACTTTCTGGGCAATGATTTTAAGGTCGTATTGACTGAGTTGTTGTAATTGCTGGTGAATGTCGGCTTCAGTTTTATGATTGATATCAATTTTGACATAGTCAGCAAGGAGCAGAAAAGGAATCTTGTCTTCATTAAAATTAAAGCCATCAAGCGCAATTTTGAAGTTATTCGACTTTAATCGTTCCAGTCCATTGATCAGTTTCGAACTGGGTTTAATATCATCCATAATTTCAAGGATGCTTTGTTCTTTTAAGATAGGCGTTAGTGTTTCATCCGTGATAAAAGCTTCCGGTAGATTAATGAAGGCCTGAGCACTCCCGACCAGGCGTTCAATACCGATATTCATGAATGTATTGATGATAGTGTCGCAGGTTGCCTGTGTGTGATCTGTGAATATTGCACTATTGCTCTCACTGTTGCGATAGAGTAGTTCATAGCCCATGACCTTGAGATTACGGTCATAAATAGCCTGGCGTGCAATAAACAGGTTTTCCATAAAGTTTAACTGGCAGTATTGTCTGTTTTTGGTGATTTATATGGAGTTTAGACCATAGCTGAAAAAATGGGGAAATTGCCATTTGTGTCGGGTGACTGGATAAGCACTTGTTCTCATCTAGATAATCTTACCTCTGAGATCCTTCTTGCGGCTGTGTTTGGTTTTGCTATCCAGTCGTCGTGTTTGTGATGCCTTGGTGGGGCGTGTGCTACGCCGGCTTTTCTGGGTCGCGGTAGCTGTTTTGATCAGGGCTTTCAGACGTGCCAGTGCATCCTCCCGATTGGCTTCCTGGCTTCGGCTATTTTGAGCCTTGATAATAATGACGCCATCTTTGCTGATACGGTGGTCGTTATAGGCCAGCAGGCGTTGTTTATATACATCGGGCAGTGTGGAGGCGATGATATCAAAACGCAGATGTATAGCCGATGATACTTTGTTGACATTCTGTCCACCGGCGCCCTGGGCACGTATGGCAGTGATTTCGAGTTCATTATCCGGTATTGAAACCTGATGGGAGATGATGAGCATGATGGGTTGGCTTCTCTTCAGTGAGGTCCTGAAATCTCACGTGGCTTGGTTTTCGCTAAATTTTCAGCGCTGATGGGGCTGATCTGCTAGAATATCGCGCTTTCTTTGACCCAGAGAGTAGCAATCACTGGGTAATGATCAAGCGTTAATGCATTAAATTCAACCTTATTCCCGGAATAGTACTTTGATTTCTACAGCAAACATCACCATTCAGTTTGGTTCCAAACCTTTATTTGAGAATGTATCGGTTAAATTTGGCGAAGGCAATCGCTATGGTCTAATCGGAGCTAATGGTTGTGGCAAGTCCACATTCATGAAGATTCTGGGTGGTGACCTGGATCCGACAGCTGGAAACGTCAGCATTGACCCCAATGAGCGGCTGGGTAAATTACGCCAGGATCAGTTCGCATTTGAAGAGTTTACAGTACTTGATACGGTGATCATGGGTCATGAAGAGCTCTGGGCTGTGAAACAGGAGCGTGACCGTATTTATAGCTTACCTGAAATGACTGAAGAAGATGGCATGAAGGTGGCCGAGCTGGAAGTGGAATTTGCTGAACTCGATGGTTATACCGCGGAATCCCGTGCCGGGGAATTGTTGCTTGGGCTGGATATTCCACTGGAGCAACATAATGGTCTGATGAGTGCTGTGGCACCTGGCTGGAAGCTGCGTGTGCTACTGGCGCAGGCCCTGTTTGCCGATCCTGATATCATGCTGCTAGATGAGCCCACCAATAATCTGGATATCAATACGATCCGTTGGTTAGAGGGTGTGCTTAATGAGCGTAATAGCACCATGATTATCATTTCCCATGATCGCCATTTCCTCAACAGTGTATGTACGCATATGGCGGACCTGGACTATGGTGAACTGCGGGTATACCCGGGCAATTATGACGAGTATATGCTGGCATCGACTCAGGCTCGTCAGCGATTGCTAGCAGATAATGCCAAGAAAAAGGCACAGATTGCCGAATTACAGTCTTTTGTCAGCCGTTTCTCCGCCAATGCTTCCAAGGCGAAACAGGCCACTTCACGTGCCAAACAGATTGAGAAAATTAAACTGGATGATGTGAAACCGTCCAGTCGTGTAAATCCCTATATTCGGTTTGAGCAGGAAAAGAAGCTGTACAGGCTGGCACTAGAGGTTGAGGGGCTCAGCAAAGGCTATGATGACAAGCCGTTGTTCAGCGGACTTGATTTGATGGTTGAAGTAGGCGAGCGTGTTGCGGTTATTGGTCCAAACGGTATTGGTAAGACAACATTGCTAAGAACGCTGGTCAAGGATCTTGAGCAGGATAGTGGCACAGTTAAATGGTCAGAGAATGCGAATGTCGGTTATTACGCTCAGGATCATGCTGACGACTTTGAAAATGACATGAGCCTGTTTGACTGGATGAGCCACTGGAAACAGGAAGGTGACGATGAACAGGTGATTCGCGGTATTCTCGGTCGCCTGTTATTTTCTCAGGATGAGATCAAAAAATCAGTGAAGGTAATTTCCGGTGGTGAGCAGGGGCGTATGCTGTTTGGTAAATTGATGCTACAGAAGCCGAATGTTCTGATCATGGATGAACCGACCAACCATCTGGATATGGAATCCATCGAATCACTCAACCTGGCACTGGAGCAGTTCCCGGGTACACTGATTTTTGTCAGTCACGATCGCGAATTTGTATCTACTCTGGCGACACGTATTATTGAAATGACACCAACGGGTGTTGTTAACTTCAGTGGTAGCTATGATGATTATCTGCGCAGTCAGGATATTGAATAAGCGTTTTCTTTAACTTTCGTTTGGAATATATCAGATGATATATTCCATTCTTGATAAGGGCGGAGTGGATTCGCTCTTGTCTTACAAGATTGCAGTATTTTTAATTTCTTAGTATCCAATTGTTGACTTAAAATCGACAAAATCCTCTATTGATCAGTGTCATTATTTCTCTAAATTCTTCTGGGTTTTGTTAGTCTGCACGTTATACTAATCCTGGTCACTAGGATAAGTGAACATGCATAGATCTATACTCATTGCCTACGTTTTTTGTTTCTTTACATCAGTCGTTCAGGCTGAAGCCTCCGTCGATGCGCATCAGATTATTAAAAATGCTATCGATAATTTTCGTGGATTGTCATCATATTCCGAAGCCACTATGGTCATTCATAGACCGGATTGGGAACGATCAATGGATATGAAAGTCTGGACACAGGGCATGGATAAGTCATTGGTCAGGGTTACGGCACCTAAGAAAGATATTGGCAATGGCAGTCTGCTGATTGGCGATAATATGTGGAGCTATACGCCGAAGATTAATCGCGTAATAAAAATCCCCAGTAGTATGTCTAATCAGAGCTGGATGGGTTCAGATTTTTCTAATAATGATGTGGCCCGCGCCGATGACCTGATTGAGAAATACTCCCACAGTTTGCTCGAAATTCGACAACATGAAGGTAAAGCGGTTTACGTCATTGAATCCATTCCCCATGAAGATGCGCCGGTAGTCTGGGGTAAGGAAATC
>JBFFSQ010000149.1:0-7626 GCA_041572275.1 Gammaproteobacteria bacterium | reverse complement strand
CTGCGTCTTTCTATTAGTTTTTTAATTCCATCGTCATGGCATGAATTTTATTATTTTTAAGTGTTTCTAATGTGTCATGCAATCGACTGGTGTTACTGAAGGGGCCAATGCGTACGCGGTGCCAGGTATCATTTTTTATGCTGACACTTTGTATGGCTGATTCAACACCGAGCAGTGCCAGGTTGGCCTTCAGGCGTTCGGCATCGTCTTTGTTGCGAAACGAGCCGGCCTGGAGTAAATATTGTTTGCCACCACTGATGGCCTGCACGGGCTGTTTCGGGGCGGTGCTGGCTTTGGTATCGGTTTTGATTTCTGATTCGGGAATAAAGACTTCCAGCTCGGGCAGTATGGTGTAGAAATCAAAACGCGGCTCTTTGCCGCTATTGTTGGCCTTTTTTTCTTCGGCTTTGCTGACCGCTACATCGGCATCTTGCTTAACCTTTTCCAGTTCCTGTACCACCGCTTCCTTGAAACTGATGGATTCGGCCGGTTGTTTGTCTAAAAACATCAGAAACGAGACAAACAGGCCGATGCCCAGTCCGGCCAGTAGCCAGACGAAACCGGGTAGTGGTTTTTTATTGGACATGGCTGCGCGTCCTTTTAAATCTGTTCCTGTTCGCGACATGGTTCACGGCCTTACATGGTTTCCGGTGCGCTGACGCCCAGTAGTTTGAGGCCGTTATGCAGTACATGACGGGTTGCCTGGATCAGGTTGAGACGGGCATTGCGGATGTCCGCGTCGTCGACGATAAACTGATGCGCGTTGTAATAGGTGTGCAGCTCATTGGCAGTGTCGCGTAAAAAATGCGCCAGCTGATGAGGCTCTTCGGAGAGGGCTGATTTCTCGACGATTTCCGGGTATTTGGCCAGCGCGTTGAGCAGGCCTAGTTCATGGGGTTCCGTGAGTTTGCTGAGGTTGGCCTGACCGATGGCGACATCGTGGCTCAGGCCTTTCTCGACTAGCTGGCGCATAACGCTACAGATGCGGGCATGGGCATACTGGATGTAATACACCGGGTTATCGCTGCTCTGGGATTTGGCCAGGTCGAGGTCGAAGTCCATGTGCTGTTCGCATTTACGCATCACGTAGAAGAAACGGGCAGCATCGGCACCGACTTCATCACGCAGTTCACGCAGGGTGACAAAGGAGCCGGAGCGTGTCGACATCTGCACTTTTTCACCACCACGATAGAGTACGGCGAACTGCACCAGTAACACGTCGAGTTTGTCGGCATCGTCTCCCAGGGCCTGTAAGGCAGCTTTGACGCGGGGCACATAGCCGTGGTGGTCGGCGCCCCAGACATCAATAACGCGGTCGAAGCCACGTTCGAGTTTGTCCATGTGATAGGCGATGTCAGAGGCGAAGTAAGTGGTCTGGCCATTGTCACGCACCACGACCCGATCTTTTTCATCACCGAATTCGGTAGACTTGAACCACAGGGCGCCACCCTTCTCATAAATGTAGTTGGCTTTCTGTAAGCGGTCGATGGCCTGCTTGATGAGGCCGCGATGGGCCAGGGTGCGCTCTGAATACCATTCGTCGTATTCAACACCAAAGGCTTTCAGGTCGTCGCGGATGTCAGCGATGATGGTGTTGAGACCGGCATCGAAGACCTGCAGATAGGAATCGTCGCCGAGCAGGGTTTTGGCACGCTGGATCAGGGCATCGATATGAATTTCTTTATCACCACCGGCGGGTTCGTCGGCAGGAATTCCGTCCATTACCGCCGCGACCGGGTGTTCCAGGTTGCGGTCATGCTTGGCCAGTAGAGTGTTAGCAATGTCGATAACATAATCGCCCTGGTAGCCGTTGCTGGGGAAGGGTACGTCGACGCCACACTGTTGCAGGTAACGTAACCAGACACTGGTAGCGAGAATATCCATCTGGCGACCGGCATCGTTGACATAGTATTCGCGGTGCACATCAAAACCGACGGCTTCCAGCAGATCAGCGACAGTGGCGCCATAGGCTGCGCCACGACCATGACCGACATGCAGTGGGCCGGTGGGGTTGGCGGAGACAAATTCCAGCTGCACCTTGCGTCCAGCCCCGATGTTGCTCAGGCCATAGGTGTCACCCAGGTTGAGAATCGTTTCAACAACGGACAGGGTGGTGTCCTGACTGACGAAAAAGTTAATAAAGCCAGGTCCGGCAATTTCAACCTTGCTGATCTGGTCATTGGCAGGCAGGGCATCGACCAGCAACTGGGCCAGTTCACGGGGATTTTTACCCGCAGGCTTGGCCAGCATTAGCGCGATGTTGCAGGCAAAGTCACCGTGAGAAGAGTCTTTGGTACGGGTGATCTGGATGTTCGGTTCCAGCTCAGCCGGCACAGTGTTGCTGGTTTTGAGTGTAGACACTGCCTGAGTGATCAGGGTTTTGATTTCGTGTTTCAAGGTGAAAAAAGCCTGGCGCTATTTGAGAGTGGGCGAATTTTACCCTTTGTGGCTGAAAGGATAAAGAAGAAAGGAGAGAGGTTGATGGTTGGTGGTTAATGGTTGATGGTAAAAGCTTTATTTTTTATAACGACTAACTATCAACCACCAACCATTAACCTTCTCTTAATACATGTCCTGTGGATCGACATCAATGGACCAGCGTACGCGGCTGGCGGTTTTGAGTTTCGATAGCGTGGGTACCCAGTGCCTGAGCAGGGTATGCAGGTGTTTGCGCTGGTCACTCTGTAATATTAGCTGGGCACGGAAACGGCCGGCCCGTTTTTCCATCGGGGCCGGTAGCGGGCCAAACACGTCGACGCCCTGGGCGGGTAGTGACTGGATCTGGTCGCGGGCCTGTTGCAGAAAATCCATGGCAGCAGATTTCTGGCTGGCCTCGGCACGCAACAGGCTGAGGTAGGCAAACGGCGGGAAGCAGGCCAGTTGGCGTTCACTGAGGGCCGCTTCGGCAAAACCTTCATAGCCCCTGTGCAGCAGGGTGTCGAGTAATGGGTGCTCCGGGTGGTGGGTCTGGATGATGACTTCACCGGGTTTTTCGGCGCGTCCGGCTCGCCCGGCAACCTGTATGATCATCTGCGCCATGTGTTCGGTGCCACGGAAGTCACTGCTGAACAGGCCCTGGTCGGTATCGAGTATGCCAACCAGGGTGACATTGGGAAAGTCATGGCCCTTGGCCAGTAGCTGGGTGCCGATGAGGATGCGGGATTCTCCGGAACGGGCCTGGGCCAGTTTGTTATCGAGTGCGCCTTTGCGTCGGGTGGTATCACGATCGATGCGGCTGATGCTGATATCAGGGAAGTGCTCTGACAATGCCTGTTCGATACGTTCGGTACCGGCACCGGGAATATGCAGGGCGTCGCTCTGGCAGTTCGGGCAAGTGGAGGGTACCGGCCGCTCAGTGCCGCAGTGGTGGCATTGCAGGCGGCGGTTGTGGTGATGCAGGGTCATGTGGGCATCACAACGGGGGCATTCGGTGGTCCAGCCGCACTCATGGCACATCAGCAGCGGCGCGAAGCCGCGGCGATTGAGGAACAGCAGTACCTGGCCCTGTTGCTCTAGATGCTGGCGAATGTGTTGCAGCATCACATCGGAAATACCATCGACCATGGGACGGCGGCAGACATCCAGCAGGTGCAGGCGCGGCGGTTTGGCGGCCAGTGCCCGGCGAGTCAGATGCAGATGCTGGTACTGCCCGCGCAGGGCATTGTGAAGGGTCTCGAGCGACGGTGTTGCGGAACCCAGCACAACCGGAATATGACGGGCCTTGGCACGTACCAGGGCCAGATCACGGGCATGGTAGCGAAAGCCGTCCTGTTGTTTCAGGGAAGCATCATGTTCTTCATCAATAATGATCAGGCCCAGTTTTGGCATTGGTGTGAACAGGGCCGAGCGTGTACCTATGACGACCTGGGTTCGGTTGGCACTGGCCATGGTCCAGGCACACAGTCGTTGCCGGTCATTTAGGCCGGAATGTAGCGCAGCTACAGGAGTCGGCAGGCGGTGTTGAAAACGTTCAGTGAGCTGGGGCGTGAGGCTGATTTCAGGTACCAGCACCAGTACCTGTTGACCGCGGGCGATAACCTGTTCCATCAAGGCCAGATAGACCTCGGTTTTACCGCTACCAGTGATGCCCTGTAATAAAGTGGCCTGGAAATGGGCATCAGTCTGAGCAATGCAGTCGACAGCATGCTGTTGTTCCTCATTTAACAAAGGTGCCGATAGCACAGCGCCTTTAGGGGCGGGCAGGCAGGGCAGGGTCCTGGATTCGACCAGCGCTTTCTTTAGCAGGCCCTGCATGGCCTGGCGCCAGTTTTCGCTGCTTGTATTGAGTTGTTCGCTGGTGCTGGCGCCACCGGCCTGTTGCAATAGTTGCAGAAGTGCGGCCTGTTTGGGTGCGCGTTTGAGGTCATCGACATGGGCCTGTTCACCGGACTCGGTGAGTTGCCATAAGGTGTCACCCGTTAGTTCGGGGGTCTGGCCCTGGCGTAATAATTTAGGCAGGGCGGTGGCGATGACATCACCCATAGGATGCTGGTAGTAATCGGCTGCCCACTGCAGCAACTTGAGTAATTCGGTCGGTAACAGGGGCTGGTCATCGATGACTTTTTGAATGGGTTTGAGTTTGGCCTGCGGGTAGTCGCTCGTGTCAGCCAGGGCCATAACCACGCCGGTCAGTGATTGGCGTCCAAATGGTACCTGTACCCGGCAACCGGGTTTGATGGTGTGACTGTCCGGTGCCTTGTAATCAAACAGGCCAAATAGAGGGCTGGGAACGGCAACTTTTAAAACGGGCTTAGAAGGCATGGAGCGTATTGTGCCAGTGAACGGTAGAAAAAGGACATCATAAAGTTGTGATCGACCTTAAATGCTTCATTTTTCAAAGGAAATTATTTTGTCCACAGAAGCTGTGGATAACTTTGTGGACAAGGTTCTGAAAAGCCTATAAAAGCGGCATTTGTTCAGCCCTTGCCACAGATTGGTCAAAAAACGATCAGCAAAAATAGCTTTTAAAATCAATAAGTTACTAAAGTCAATAGCTTGAACGGGTAAATTTTAAAAAAAATGTAAAATTTATGTCAGCTAGATTAAGCCGTGTGTATAACTAATTAATTTTTTGCCGACGATTGTCAAAATTGGCATAAATTGTCAACGATCCAGCAGTTTCATTTAGCTATCTTTGTTCATGTTAATTAAATGAAATTGATCTAAGTCATTAAAAACAAAAGATAAAATCTAGTTACCCACAAAAGCTGTGGATAACTCTGTGGAAATCGCCTGAAAAAAGCTCTTTTTTCAGCGTAAATATGACATTTTTCTTAGATTGGTTAAATTTTAACCACCTTTTAAATGCTTTATAATCAGTTACTTAGCCTTGCCGTGCGGTAAGTTGGTCATTATTTGATCAATTTTGTGACAAATTGACCTGTTACTGTGCATAAGTAGGGGCATTTATTGCTGTGAAGTGGGCGTTAATCCCCCGGCAGCGGGCTCTTTTTTGTTTGTAGCGGTTTATTCAGGGCTGGCGAATGGGTACGCCCATGGCCTGGTGATCAATCACGATCTGCTTGATACGCGCACCAATTTGGAGCGCCTTGTCCATCCAGAAATGGGCCTGTTTCTCTTCCAGTTCTTCGCCCAGGGTTTGGCCCAGAATGACCAGCCAGAACTCCAGGTCTTCCGAGGTGATGCCAAGAGGGAAATGCTTACCGATCATGTCAATTTTAGGCGGCTGTTCCAGTTGACCGCCGAGGGCCAGCCACCAGAAATCAGTAATCCGCTGTTCATGAGCGGTGAAATCATCTATTGACTGGAAAAAATGGCCGAGCCGAGGATGTTCGATGAGTCGGGCATAAAAACGGTGTACGACCTGCTCGATTTTCTCGCGGCCGATTTGCTCGCACATCGGTGGGCTGGGGTTTGACATAAATAGTATCCGAAAATGGTTTTGCTAATGCTAGCATAGGTACTGGTAGGTTCAGTATAAAAGAGGTCTAAGGTGTCACTTTGGGATCACATCAGCCAGCAGATTGGGCAGGCGACAGGTCAGGTGTTTGAAATACAGAATCAGCAGGCACTGGGTGGCGGCTGTATAAATGAAACACAGAAAATCAGTAATGGTCAGATTAGCTATTTTGTCAAAACTAACCATATCAGCCATGGCGATATGTTTGAGGCTGAAGCCGAAGCCCTGCAGGAGATGGCCGATAGCGGCACCGTAATCGTACCCCGCCCCATTTGTTATGGTGATGACGGACAATCCTGCTATCTGGTGCTGGAGTATCTGCCCATGCAGGGTAGTGCCAATATGGTGGATTTTGCACAGCAGTTTGCCGCCATGCATCGAATCGTGAAACCACAATTTGGCTGGCACCGGAATAACACCATCGGTTCGACACCGCAGATGAATGATGTTGAAAACAGCTGGGTTGAGTTCTGGCAAAAACATCGTCTTGGTTATCAACTCGAACTGGCGGCCAGTAAGGGCTATGGCGGCGAGTTGCAACGTCTGGGTGAACGATTGCTGGTGGAGTTGCCGGCATTGTTTCGGTCGTATCAGCCGCAGGCGTCGATGTTGCACGGTGATTTATGGGGCGGCAATATCTCCGGTCTTAGCGACGGTCGTGCGGTAATCTACGACCCGGCATTTTATTATGGCGACCGTGAAGCCGATCTGGCGATGACTCAATTGTTTGGCGGTTTCAGTGCCTCATTCTATTCAGCTTACAATGAAGCCTGGCCACTGGATGAGGGCTATGCTGTGCGCAAAACTTTTTACAATCTGTATCACATCATCAATCACCTGAATTTGTTTGGTGGTGGTTATCATGGTCAGGCCATCAGCATGGCGGAGCGGGTACTGGCTGAGTTGTGACAGGAATCACCCAACACATAAAAGTAAGTATTACTGTAGTGGTAATATTTTTTCTGCTCAATTCATGTGCATTGCATACAGCAAGTTGTAGCAATAACTGGTCGATTACCGGTTATTTTACGCCGTTCGAAACTGACTATCCTGCTTTGCCTAAACAAAGCATTTATATTGAAGCTGTTGGTAAGCGCAGGTTCTCGCAACAGTTTCTGAAGGCCACCAGGGTTGAAGGTTGGGGCAAAACAGACGAAGGCTGGTATCTCGGATACTTTTCAAACAAGTGGCACAGAAGCAAGCAACCACTAAATGCGGATGGCCAGCCATTAACGACAGGTTCTATAGCAACTGATCGCCACTATATTAAGCGCGGCCGTCAAGTGATGATACCGACATTGCCTGATGTTATGAGTCAACAGATGTTTACTGCAAATGATGTGGGCAGTGCAATAAAAAAACAGCATATTGATATTTATACCGGTGAGGGAAAACCAGCTGAGAAGTTGAGCTGGAAAATTACTGGCAAGCAACATACGGTGTGTAAACTGTAGTGAGCTTGAGTCAAAGTTGAGGTCAGTAGAGCTTAGAATAGTCTTGAATGGATTGTTATATGCGTAATTTCTACATCTAAAAGTGTATGGTTTACTTGAAGCAGCATGCAAGAAAGATAAGAAATAAATTGATTTTGTGTCTAGAATAAGTTCAATCGATGGTGAATAATAATATGCGAATTCAAGCGGATAATGTTATGTGGCTTATTATGATTTTCTTATGCATTGAATAGCCGCTGTCGATCGTTTGTT
>JBFFSQ010000148.1:0-7636 GCA_041572275.1 Gammaproteobacteria bacterium | reverse complement strand
TTAATCAGCAAATCAAATAGCAGTAACAGTGGCATATCGGTTTCGCGGGTCAGAGGGATTAGCTGCTGGCTGATAATTTTAGCCAGAGCATGGCTGACCGTTGTTTTCAGTTCTAACAACAGAGAGAGTGTCTTCAACTGACTCAACAGTGATTCCAGTTGTTCCCGGGAATGGGGTTGTTGCTGGATATGGACCATGAGCGGTAGTAGATTGGCTGGTATTACAGTTTGTGGTAGCGAGCCTGGAAAAATACGCACAGCTTCGGTTACCAGCTTCTGCAGACCGAGTTGCTGAGTTGGGGGCAGCAGGCTGACGAGTTGCCTGGCCAGTTGTTTGAGGTTGAGATCACCTTTTATGTAGCGATTCACAATAACCTCAATATCATCATTGCTCGCACCGCGAGCAATTTTCAGGCCGGGTTCGGCTGTTTCAAGTAAGTGGTTAAGGCGAAATAATTGGGCCTTAATATCCTGTTGTATGCCAGTGGGGTTCGTCTGGTGTAATTTTGATTCCAGAAATATACCGCTGTTGTTCAGCCAATGTCTGATTTGACTGGGTCGTAACGGCTGTTCGATACTGGCCTGGCTGTTTAAAAAAACATCCACACTGGTTTTTATCTGTCGTGGCAGCAGACTGTCACGGGAGACCTTGTGCATTACGTCCAGCACAGCTTTAAGGTCTTGCTGGTTGGCAATATAGAGCTTGAGTTGCTCCGCAGCCACACTGGGGGTACGGGCAGGGCTCTGAATGCTCAGTAGTGGGGTATCACCAAGGGATTTAACCAGTAGCTGAACAGAGTCACCAGTCTTCAGTGCTATTGGGGTTCGTGCTTCCAGTGTGTATTGTCCAAGTCGTAATAGTACCTGGCTTTGAGCGCTCCCCCCGCGTTCGGCTGTTGCGCTCAGCAGCTGGCCGATCTTCCAGGTTTTGCTGATATCCGGCAGCGGGCTGGTTTTGATCTCTGTGCTGAGTTTAATGGGTGGGATGTTGATCATGGTTTTCCTGTGGATCTTAGCCTAAATAGGCTAACCGGCAGACTTATCACTTTGTCTAAACGGGCTGTGTATAAACAGGGACTTCACTAATATGGCAGGATCTGTCATGAATATCAAAATTAATCTGATCAGGTGCCCAATGGTTAAGAGGTTAGGTGATGACAGGTTTTTGGCAGCCAGGCGGTTGTCGGCTAGAGGCTGAGCCAAATCCCTGACATTCCAGGCCGTCAGGCTAGCTGTATTTTAGATATGGTCTACTATTATTGAATAAGAGCAGTTAATCACAGGACATATCTGTACTGATCCCAAGGCTGGTGCTCTTATTATATATTATTGATTTATAAGGTTTTAATTGGGCTTTGCAAAGTGCTTGTCGGTTTCTGACAATTGTTATGGATTAGAACGGCACGGTCTTTGCTTTCAATGATTACAACAATGAGGAATGCAGTATGGCAGAGCAAGACGACGAAAAGACAGAAGCCGGAACAGAAAGCAGTGGGGGAATGATGAAAATCATCTTGCTGGTAAATGCCGTGCTGTTGTTGATTGCAGTCGCAGTCGGGGTCACCTGGTTTTTGATGTCTGGTGACAAGGAAGAAACCGCGTCTCAGGCGGATAGTGAAGTACTTGAGGATAGTGCTCCAGCGGAAGCCAACAAAAAAGTCGAAACAGGAACGCCAATTTATATTCCACTGAATCCGGCTTTTGTGGTTAATTTTGAAAATCAGGATCAGGTTAGCTTTCTTCAGGTTGATATTCAGGTTATGACTTTTGATGCCAGGGTTGAAGATGCCCTCAAGGTACATATGCCTGCAGTACGCAATGAATTATTGCTGCTGTTGGGAGGCAAGCAATATCATGAAATCAATACCCGTGAAGGAAAGCGTGAGTTGAGCCAGGAAGCCATCAAAGCCATTCGCCAGGTGCTTGATGATGTCGGGGCGCCCTCATCTATTCAGGCGTTGTATTTTACCAGCTTCGTGATGCAATAGGATCAAGACTTAATGGCCATGCAAGACGTATTAAGCCAAGACGAAATCGATGCGCTGTTACATGGTGTTGATGGGGGAGATGTCGAGACTGAATCCGATGAGCCCATACGTGATGGTGTGGCCAGAGGCTATGATTTTAATTCACAGGATCGTATCGTACGTGGCCGCTTACCGACACTTGAAATGATCAATGAGCGTTTTGCGCGCAACTTTCGAGTGAGCCTGTTTAATATGCTCAGGCGTCAGGCCGAGATTGCCGTGGGTGGTGTACAGATGCTCAAATTTGCCGAGTATGTACACAGCCTGTATGTCCCGACCAGTTTGAATCTGGTGAAGATTAAACCGTTGCGTGGCACTGCTCTGTTTGTTATTGATCCAAAGCTGGTGTTTATACTGGTGGATAATTTTTTTGGTGGTGAAGGTCGGTTTTATAACAAGATTGAAGGTCGTGAATTTACGCCGACAGAACAACGTGTTATCAGCATGTTGTTGGAAAGTGTGTTCAAAGATCTTGCCGAAGCCTGGAATCCGGTGAAAAAACTGGAATTCGCCTATCAATCATCTGAAGTGAATCCACATCTGGCAAACATTGTGAGTCCCAGTGAAGTGGTTGTGGTGAGTACGTTTCGAGTTGATCTGGATGGCGGTGGCGGTGATTTTCACATTACCTTTCCTTATTCCATGATTGAGCCGATACGTGAGCTGCTGAATGCTGGTGTGCAGAGCGATGTAACCGATGTAGATGCTCGCTGGATTATTGCTTTAAGGGATGAAATATTTGAGTCCAAGGTTGAAGTTAAGAGTAATTTGCTGGAAAAAGAAATGAGTTTGGCCGATGTGGTTGATCTCAAAAAGGACGACATTATCCACTTTGATATGCCGGATACTGTCATTCTTGAAGCGGAGGAAATACCTCTGTTTCGAGGCACTATTGGCGTGTCGCGAGGTAATGCGGCCATCAAGGTGACCGAGAGGGTGACGCGTTCTGAATTAAACATTAAACCGACTGAGACGAACGAGTAAGATCATGAGTGATGAAGATAACATGACAGAATCCACCGATGATGTCTGGGCTGAAGCTTTGAGCGAACAGGCAGAATCAGAGGCAACTGCCTCACCAGCATCGTTCAATGAGTTAAGAGATGACGGCGCTGTAGGGGCAGATGTGAACCTCGATGTAGTGCTTGATATACCGGTTAATATCTCAATGGAAATTGGCCGCACCAAAATCAGTATACGTAACCTGTTGCAGCTGAATCAGGGGTCTGTAGTTGAGCTGGATCGTCTTGCCGGTGAACCGATGGATGTGCTGGTTAACGGTACGTTGATCGCTCGTGGTGAAGTGGTGGTGGTCAATGAAAAATTTGGTATTCGTCTCACTGACATCATCAGTCCTGCAGAACGTGTGAAGAAGCTCAGGTAAATAAGTTGTGATCACCAGAGCCCTTCAGAACCTGTTGTTTTTGTTTGTCTTCCTGCCAATGCAACTCAATGCCGAGGGAATTTCTCAGGGTGAAAAACTTGCACGTGTTGAGCCATTTTCTGTAATGAGTATGCTCAATATGGTCATGGGGTTGGTTGTTGTTATTGCCCTGATTCTCGGCCTGGCCTGGGTGCTACGTAAATATGGTCGTCTACCTGTGTCCAATCAGGTGGATATGAAGGTATTGGGTGGATTATCACTGGGGACACGGGAACGTGCAGTGCTGATTCAGGTCGAGGGTCAGCGGTTGTTACTCGGTGTCGCACCTGGCCGGGTTGAAACCTTACATATAATGGATGAGGCTAAATCATCTGCATTCAAACAAAGCTTGACCGAAGCTATGGATAAGCCATCATGAGCCGGCCTTTTAAACAGGCTGTGGCAAGTTTTGTCGCCGTGTTATTGCTGATGCTGCCAAATCTTGGCGTGTATGCTGAACCGACATTACCAGCCGTCATCATTGAAGATACCGCAGCCGGTGGCAAAACTTATTCATTGTCGATTCAAGTTCTCGCCCTGATGACGGTGTTGTCGCTATTACCAGCATTGCTGTTGATGGTGACCTCTTTTACTCGCATAATTATTGTGTTATCAATTTTGCGCCAGGCACTGGGTACGGCACAGACACCGTCTAACCAGATTCTTATTGGACTATCGCTGTTTCTGAGTTTCTTCATTATGTCGCCGGTATTCAATCAGGCCTATAACGAAGCGTATAAGCCATATCTAGCTGAGCAGATCAGCGGTGATGAGGCACTGGATCGACTTAAGGCGCCCTTTCATAAATTTATGATGTTGCAAACCCGTGAAGATGATATT
The DNA here is from genome assembly GCA_041572275.1 of Gammaproteobacteria bacterium. Lineage (GTDB taxonomy): Bacteria > Pseudomonadota > Gammaproteobacteria > SZUA-229 > SZUA-229 > JBFFSQ01. The sequence continues at coordinate 3,347 of JBFFSQ010000148.1, read as the reverse complement.
GGCCTGTTTGCCCAGATTGCCAATGATGGACCCTTTGAGAACCCGGAAGCTGTCCCATTTTCGATACTGATGCCAGCCTTTTTGACTTCAGAATTAAAGACAGCATTTCAGATCGGCTTTATCCTGTTTATCCCATTTCTCATTATTGATCTGGTGGTGGCCAGTGTCCTTATGGCTATGGGTATGATGATGTTGTCCCCGTTGATTATTTCCCTGCCATTCAAGCTTATGTTGTTTGTGCTGGTGGATGGCTGGTCATTGGTGATTGGAACCCTGGCTGCCAGTTTTGTGGTGAGCTGATTTATCGACGTGACAACTGCATTCCGCAGTACTGAAGTCGCGGTATTCCCGTATTCATTTCGTTGCTATAATTGGGCTTTAATTAATTACTGTGACTGAAGCCAGTTTTAAAGAAAGGAATGTTATGCCTCACGTACTTATGTACTGTACCCGAACCTGTCCTTATTGCATCAGGGCCGAGCGTTTGTTGAAAAGTAAAGGTGTCAAAATTGAGAAAATCGATGTCGGTGCCAAGCCCCAGCTCTGGAAAAAAATGGAAAAGTTGACGAAACGAAACACAGTTCCCCAGATATTTATCGATGATTACCATGTTGGGGGATTCGATGATCTGTCGGCGCTGGATATGTCAGGCAAGCTTGATGAGTTATTAGCTTGATCACTGAGATTGTTTCTTACATCCATTCCTGAAAAGCTAATTCCTGATTTTTTGTATAGAAATTGAAGGTTTTAATCATTTCAAAAGAGATATAGACCCGCTACTGGTCACAGCCTAAAATGCCGGGTTTAGTCATGAATTTGAGGGTTCCAATGTGGATTTTCTGCCAATCTTTGTAAATATCAAAGAACAGCCTTGTCTAGTCGTAGGTGGTGGCGCCGTTGCAGCCCGTAAAGTGGCTCTGCTGCGGAAAGCGGGTGGTCAGGTGACGGTGGTTTCACCCAAACTGGCGGCTGAGCTTAGTGAAATGGCAGAAAAGGGTGACATTCGTTACCTGGCCCGCGAATTCGAGGATGATGACATTAAAGAGCCGGTACTGGTGATTGCGGCCACTGATCAGCGGGATGTGAATGAAAAAATATCCAACCTGGCCCAAGCACGTGGTATTCCTGTGAATGTGGTCGATGAGTCTGAGCTGGGTAATTTCATTATGCCATCTATTGTCGATCGCTCACCGGTGCAGATAGCGATATCCACAGGTGGCGCATCACCTGTGTTGGCGCGCATGATTCGCACCAAGTTGGAAGGCTGCATCCCCGCAGCCTATGGCCGTCTCGCCGCCCTGGTGGATGGTTTCAGGCAGAAAGTTAAAGACAAATTCAGTAATGTTGAAGAACGCCGCATATTTTGGGAAAGCGTACTGGAAGGTCCCGTTGCCGAACGTGTATTTGCTGGTCGTGATGATGAAGCCCGTGAAGAGCTGGAAAAAGCTGTTACAGAAGGTCAGGCCAAGGCTGACTATCAGGGTGAGGTGTATCTGGTGGGGGCAGGCCCCGGTGATCCTGATCTACTGACCTTCCGTGCGTTGCGCCTGATGCAGGCTGCCGATGTGGTGGTCTATGATCGCCTGGTATCGCCAGCTATCCGAGATCTGGTACGTCGTGATGCCGAAATGATTTATGTCGGCAAGGAACGTGACAAGCACACCATGCAACAGGAAAACATCAATGAGCTACTGGTGCGGTTGGCGAAGGAAGGCAAGCGTGTGTTGCGACTGAAAGGGGGCGATCCGTTTATCTTTGGCCGAGGCGGTGAAGAAATTGAACTACTGGCCCAGGAAGGTATTCACTTCCAGGTTGTACCCGGCATTACCGCAGCAGCGGGTTGTGCTTCTTATTCCGGTATTCCATTAACCCATCGTGATTACTCACAGGCCTGTGTGTTTGTCACAGGGCATCTGAAAGACGGTACCATCGATCTGAACTGGCCGGCACTGGCACAACCCAACCAGACAGTAGTGTTTTATATGGGCCTTCATGGTGCGCCCACTCTGTGTAAGGAAATGATGGCCCACGGTTTACCGGGTTCCACACCTGTCGCGCTGGTACAGAAGGGTACGACACCGGAACAGAAAACCATTGTCGCGACACTGGATACCCTGGAAGAAACAGTGAAGAATCATGAGTTCAAGCCACCAACACTGATCATTGTCGGTGAAGTGGTGAAGATGCGTGAAAAACTGAAATGGTTTAATCCTGATGAGCCACAGGGCGAAGCGGTGAAAGCAGGTCAGTGGTAATCACCGCCAGTTTTAACGTCTGATTTAAGCCGTTGTTCAATCTACTATAGCGGCATGTTTATAGAATATCTTTCGCGGAGTAAAATTATTTGCTCTGCGTTTACCATCTTTAGCCCATTTTTACAGATTAATTTATAGCTTAAGCAGTGGTTATTTAGAGGGCGTATGTTATGAATGTTCGTTACCCTGGCCGCATCAATGCCATGCTGGTGTTACTTGGTTGTTTAATATTGCCATATTCGATAGCTCAGGCAGAAATTTATAAATGGATTGATGCAAACGGTAAAGTACATTTTTCTGATAAGCCAACAGTCAATAATAAATCCCAACAAACCGTTAAACCAAAAGATACACTGACTACGATTACAATTGACACTGAAAAATCAGAGGCAATTGCCAAGGTGTATTCTTCTTCAAAGCGTAAAATTAAGCCAAGCCCCCGTCGATTTGTGAAGCCAAAGAATAAAATTGTAGCCAGAGGTATGACTGAAGAGGACATCAATCAACGTATTAAACAATGTGAAAGCGAACGCTGGTCAGATTGTTCCAAGAAAGAGATTATTCGAAAAAAAGGCGTTGAGGATTATTACAGTAGTCCTGAAGGTATAAGACAGTCTCAACTAAATAGAGACCGACGAATGCGTGAGCAACATGAACAACGCTTAAGACAATATGGCGTTGGTTATTAGGATAGTTAATTAGCCCTGTGTTTTGTAATTAAAGGTAATAACGTTGGGCTACAATATCCTGCGTCTATAGTGTTTAGAACCACAACTTTAGAACATGACACTGACCAGGAACAGGCTGAACCAGGGTATATAGGTAATTATCAGGAGCGCCACGATGAGAACCAGCATCCACGGAAGGGCCGCACGGGTCACGGCCCCCAGGCTCATCCCGGATAAACCGGCCGCTACATAAAGATTTAGTCCTACCGGTGGCGTGATCATACCGACTTCCATATTGGTGGTCATGATGATACCGAGATGGATTGGGTCAATACCCAGTGAAACCGCAATGGGATGAAATAGCGGCGCCATGATCAGTAAGATGGCAGATGGCTCCATAAAGTCACCTGCAAACCATAAAATC
>JBFFSQ010000147.1:0-7708 GCA_041572275.1 Gammaproteobacteria bacterium | reverse complement strand
TTTTGCGATATGATCTTTTAGCGATACATGATCTTCCATCAAGGTCATACATTCAGACACCGGTTTATGCAACTCATCATAAACCTTATTTGAAAAGCCCTCCTCCCACAAAGATGACAGTGCCGTCAAATCTTGACTAAGGCCTTCAAAATTAAAAGGCTGATTACCTTTTAGATTAGGCTCTCGCTTGCGCAGATAATCTGGTCCAACAGCACGAATCAGATCACGCAGAGAGAGGTAACCCTTGAGATGATCATCGTCATCAAGCACCAAGATATTGCGATACTTGTGCTGGTCTTCTAGAAAGCTATGCATCATGTGGATGGCATGACCTATCGGGGCATCTTGTGAGATATTCGGATAATCATCGATGTTTAAATACACATCTTTGACATAAACATTGTCAAGCATGGTTGTTAACCTCCAATTACCGGTATCTGGAATGTATATGCATTAATCCAGATATGCACCCAAATACTCGCTATGTAACCGAGCATGATTACTGGCGTCCATTTGAGATGTGTAAAAAATGTATACATGCCACGTGCCTGCCCCATCAATGCAACCCCCGCGGCAGAGCCAATCGATAACATACTGCCCCCGACACCAGCGGTAAGTGTCACCAGTAACCATTGGCCCAGTGGCATGTCTGGCTGCATGGTCAGCACGGCAAACATCATCGGGATGTTATCAATCACTGCGGATAGGAAACCGACCAGTACATTCGCTGTCGTGGCACCAAGATCAACGTAAATATATTGAGAAACAATGGTTAAATAACCAATAAAACCAAGCCCACCCACACATAGCACCACTCCATAGAAAAACAACAGGGTGTCCCATTCGGCACGGGCAATACGGCCAAATACATCGAAAGCTGGACGGACTTTAGCGCCCGACGGAACCACGTCACCCACCGCGCCATAATCAAGGCTATCCAACGGCGTTTTTATATGAGTTTTTTTCAGGTAATAACCGAAAAACTGCAGGTAAGCCAGGCCGGTCATCATCCCCAGCATTGGCGGCATATGAAATGCGCTGTGAAAAATCACGGCGGTGGCAATAGTACAGGCAAACAGAAAAATGATCACGTAAGCACCACGACGCAATTGCACACGATCATTATCAGGTTCAGGTATTCCTTGTGGAACATAGAAATGCATCAAGGCTGCTGGAACTACAAAATTTACTAACGCGGGAGTAAACAATAAAAAGAAGGTCTGAAATTCAACCAGATCTTTCTGCCAGACCATGAGCGTGGTGATATCACCAAAAGGACTGAAAGCACCACCTGCGTTAGCCGCCACCACAATATTTACACAGGCGAGACTAACAAACTTACTACTGTCCTTACCCACAGCCAGGACCACGGCACACATAACCAATGCGGTGGTCAAATTGTCGATTACAGGAGAGAGTATAAATGACAGACCACCAGTGACCCAAAACAACAAACGATAACTACAGCCTTTGTGCACCAGCCAGGAACGTAGTGTCATGAACACCTGGCGCTCATCCATAGCATTGACATAGGTCATCGCTACCAGCAGAAACAAAAAAAGCTCAGCAAACTCGAGCACATTATGACGAAACGCATTACTTGCCGCCTCGGTAAAACCATGCTTACTGTAATAGTAGGCAATTAGTGCCCAAATGATACCCGCGGCAAGTATCACCGGCTTTGACTTGCGTAGCTGGGTACACTCCTCGCACATTACAACCGCATAGGCAATAACAAAGATGACAAGGGTGAATATCCCAATTGGATGCTCAGTCAGATCAACCCAATCATCTGCTCCCGTATTAACTGCTGCCTCGACAGTACCAGACAGAGTAAACAATAGAAGAATCGATAAACTGGATAAAAATATAGTTACGTTGTTTTTATAAATCACTGCCCAATGGACCTGTGAAATTAATTTATACCTTATCATAGCAAATAGTGGCCTGGAATTTATCTATATGACAGGCCTGAATATTTGTGCCAAATCAATCTCTATAGAATATTCTCGAAAAAATAGGGCATAAAAAAACACCTGTATACCTCCTTATTAACAAGATAAAGATAAACTAATATAAAAAATAAGAGCGTTTTAATAAGCCTAAATCCACAAATCAACTAACACAGCTAACTATCGCCTATAAACATCTATACTGAGGGATATCTTATATTAAGAATTCAAATATTTTGGCATTAGATTTAATCGATCACTAGCTGCGAACGAAGCAACCATAAATTATTGACAAATATCGGATATCAATACAAAAACTGAAAAACATATTTAGAAAACTCTAATATAAAATCTAAAAAATGATACTAGTACTCGGTATTTTTTAAGGTGCAAAGGTGTAATTGATAATTCTCATTGTATTGAAATAGCCATCATGATTTACTTATTTATATTACGATGACTTAAAATTAAATTAACAAAAAATAATAATCCACTGAGCTGAAGGTGTACTCGTGGATGTAAAACGAAACCAAATTCTGTCAATAGCGTTCAGCGGCTTAGTCGTTGGTGTGATAGTTTACGTTTTTGATAGGCAATCTGAATTTGTCTATTTCTTACCAGACTGGTTTTCTGTCAATAAATTTCGAGGAGGTATTTTTGGAAGTATCGGCTATTTTCTACCAACATTTATCCACGTCTATGTTTTTATTCTACTTACAGCGACTGTAAGTGCCTCCCCAAACAAGAACCTGATACCCATTTGTATCTCCTGGTTCATCTTTGACAGTTTATTTGAAATTGGTCAGATACATGTAATCGCGCAATCAATTGCAAACCATGTTCCTGCCTGGTTTAGCGACATCCCCATCCTCAATAATACTTCCAGCTATTTTTTAATGGGAACTTTTGATGTCCTCGACCTGATTTCTATTGCCCTGGGTACGATCTGCGCTTATTTGACCATTACATTTGTTTTAGGGAGGACGTAAAAATGGCACATACACATAGCATTTTACATCCTTTTCTGCGCCAATCAGGATTAATCATAATCATTCTTTTCGGCATCATGAGTATATTGGCTTCTGGTGGAGGTGGTGGATCTACCCCTGCACCCGCGGATACAACACCTCCATCAACTCCCGAAAACTTAACTGCAGTTGTTTTGTCTTCTACAGAAATCAGCCTGTCTTGGGATGCATCCACTGATGATAATGCTGTGGTAGGTTATTCGGTTTACAGGGATGGCAGCCCAATCGCAAACACACCTACGAATGCATATATTGATATAACACTTACGCCAAGCACCCTGTATTGCTATTCAGTATCAAGTTATGATGCAGCCACAAATGAATCCCCTCTAAGCACACAAGTCTGTGAGACAACCAATCCTCCCCCAGACACAACACCACCAACTGTAACTTCGACAAATCCGACTGATGGAGCTATTGATATTGAATATGATGCCGTAATAACGGCCACTTTTAGTGAGTCAATGACGAGCTCTACGATCAACAGTTCAACATTTATAGTTATCGATAGCAATGCTACACAAATCAATGGTGTTGTCGCATATGATGATGCAACATACACAGTGAGTTTCACACCTTCTGACTTGTTCGCATATGAAGAAACATATACGGCAACAATTCTGTCAACTGTGCAGGACCTTGCCGGCAATCCTATGGCCAGCGATGTGAACTGGAGCTTTACATCCAAAGCACCTCAAGTATCTTTTTCTATAAGTGGATCTTTCCCGATCAGTCTTAGTGTCACAGATATTGTTACAACTGACTTCAATAACGATAGCAATCTGGATTTAGCAATAACAGATTATAACGCGGAAACTGTTTCCATTTTACTGGGTGATGGAACGGGTGTATTTGGTACCAAAACAGATTTTGCAACGAGTGTGCAACCACGAGCAATTACATATGGATATTTTGATGCTGATTCAAATATTGATCTTGCGATTGCTAATCAAACCTACATTTTGCCATTTCCATTACCACCAGGTACAACCTCTATTCTGCTAGGCGATGGCTCTGGTGATTTTGGTGTTGCCACAAGCTATGATGTTGGCAACTCTCCAATGGATATCTCTGTCGGGGATTTCAACGGCGACAGCAACATTGATCTTGTCACTGCTAACAGGTTTAGTGATGATGTCTCTATCCTGATCGGTAGTGGAACCGGTAGTTTTTCATCTACAGTAAATTATTCAGCAGAATGGTCTCCAAGCTCTGTTGTCGTTGGTGACTTTAATGAGGACATGAAACTTGATTTAGCAGTCAGTAATTCCACACCTGGTACGGTGAGCGTTTTACTGGGTACCGGTACTGGTACTTTCGGATCAGAAACCAGCTTTGCATCAGGAAGTTATCCTGATTCTATTAAGGCAGATGACCTTGATGAGGATGGCCACCTTGATTTAATTGTTGCTAACGACGGCACTGACATCGTCACAATGCTGCCTGGCGATGGCACAGGTAGCTTTTCGGCTGGCACACCGATAACTGTTGGCCAATACCCTCAAACTGTATCAGTAGCTGACCTTAATGATGACAACATTCTCGATCTGGTTGTCACCACATCAAAAAATGCAGGCATTGGTGATAATAGAGTGTATGTACTTTTAGGTCATGGCAATGGTGCTTTTGGCACAGCAAACGCTATTTACACTATCATGAGTATTGGTATAGAACTTCCACTGGTTACTATTGGTGATTTTAATAGTGATAACAAACCTGATCTTGCGATCACTGATAGCGTAAACGATAGAGTATATATTCTCTTAAATACGACACCATAGATGTGAGGATACTGAAAGTATAGTAATTGCGAATGCTCGGATTAATGGATTATCGATCAATACCCGCATTTACATATCATCTAACTTTCAGATTTGGCTTAAGGAGAATCTGAAAATGTCACTAACAAATAAACGACCGAGTCAACTTTTACACTCGTTTAAATTAATAGCCATTATTTTAGTGGGCACCTTAACCGTATTAGCCTCCGGTGGTGGTGGCAGTGGCGAAAGCGAACCTCAGCCTTTAGCATATATTGGAAATACAGACCCTGCTATCATTACGCTTGATAATGCCCCTATTCTAGTGGCCAATATCTTGTTTGGCGGTTCCAGTTCATCCAACATCCCAACTGCTTTATCGATACCAACAACTTCAAGCCGTTCTGCTGGTGCCATTACTGTAGTTGGAAATATGCAGTCGATTATACAACGTAGTCTTGTTAATCTTTATGCGAGCAACCTGTTTATTTCAAATGAGGTAACCGGTTTTGATGTTGATGAACCGATTTATTGCGATAGTGGTTTCGCTTTTCTTACGGGACCACTAGATGATATTACAGGAACAGGTACACTAAGTTTTACTTATGATAACTGTACATTAGATGGGGTTACATATGATGGTTCTGGCTTATTTCGTGTAGATTTCTTTGACTGGGGGTATTTATATCCGACTGATGCCACAATGACTTTCAACCTTCTAACGATGACCAGTCCTGACTTTGATGGTGCCATCAGCGGCACAATTAGAATGGAAACTTTATTTGCAAGCCATACGATACGGATGACGACGGATTATGTAGCTAAAGATAATCTTAGTGATAAGATGTATAAATTTGAAAATTTCATTGTAACGTCTGTTTACGACAACATCTTTACACCCAGCTCAGCTTCCATGACATTTACCGGCTCACCTGCCAGAGCCTATGATTCTATTCATGGGTATATAGATGTAGACACACCAACACCACTTTCATTTAGTTCAATCGATCTTGTCTATCCTGATGATGATGGCATTTTAATATTTTATGGTGCAAATAATTCGAGTATTCAGCTCACCGTTTTATCTGACATATTTGTACAACTTGATCTGGATATTGATGGAATACCCGGCTATGAAATTACACGTACCCTGCTGTGGACCGAACTAGCACTGACCGCTACGACAGATATTAATGATACTGACAATGACGGTATGCATGATAGCTGGGAAATTGATTATGGACTAGACCCCAACTTGAATGATGCAAACGAGGACCCTGATGGCGATAGTGTAATCAATAGTTTAGAGTATATTGGTAGAACCGACCCACAAGACGCTGCATCATACGTTGCTTATGCCGACCTCTCACTTTCCCAATCGTCTTTCAACGAAGTACCTAATGGTGCTAAAAAAATACTCCATACCAGCATAATTACCAACACTGGACCATTCCCAGCTACAGAAGTTGTTATTAGCTACACCATCCCCGCAGAGTTTTCTCTCTGGAGCATCCCATTTGTTAACGGTAGTACAGGCAGTTGTTCTATAAACACCACTATTACCTGTGCTATTCCAGGCATTCTCAACAGTGGTGATAGCGCTATCATTGAAACGTTCATGGATGCTGTCAGTATTGGCCAGGCTTCAATTACACCTGTAGTGTCAAGTGCGGCCCCCGATGCATTCTTGAACAATAACAGTAGCACACTCACTGTCACGATAGTGACCCCGGGACCGGATATTCAATCACAGATAGATGCTGCCACGAGTGGAGATACGATACAGGTTACACCTGGAATATACCTGGCTCCTACAACCGGGCTAAATTTCAATGGCAAAGATGTTCATCTGGAGAGCACAAATGGTCCGGAAAACACCATTATATTTGCCAACTCTGATGGCTATGGCCCTAATAATGGCGTCATCATTGGTCCTGGCGGCTCGATCAAGGGATTCACAATAACAAACGCTTTAGGCTATGGCGGCAGTGCCATTGAACAAACAGGCGTTGGTTCTGTAATTATGGGCAATATTTTTGAACACAACGGTAATCTACATGACTCAATGGGCTTCGCTATCTACAGCTATGGCGCTGTCACTATCGATCGAAATATTTTCCGTGATAACCCATGTGATCTCACTGGTATCAATAATCGACTCGTAAACCTTCTCAGCGGACCATCAACAGTAAGCAACAATATATTTATGAATAATGATTGCCGTGTGTTGGATTTAAACTCTGGTGGCAGTGCGCAATTAGCCATCAATAATACATTTGTTGGAAATACCAACGCTATTGTCATTAATGCCGGTATTGATGAAAGTGCCGAAACCTATAGGAATAATATCCTGCTACAAAATGATATTGGAATTAAAAATACCACGCCTGGCGGCACATTAACTGCCATTTGGGACCATAATCTGGTTTATGATAACACTATAAATTACAACGATATAAGTGATCAGACAGGCATCAATGGCAACATATCTGTCGATCCATTATTTGTTAATACTGCTGGTGGTGACTATCATTTAACTACAGGCTCACCTGCAATTGATACAGGCAGCGACCTTGATGCGCCCAGCATTGATTTTGATGGCTCACCAAGACCTGTGGATGGTGATGGTGATACGACTGCTGTCACAGATATTGGCGCCTTTGAGTTTAATTAACATCATGGATAGCACTGTGAAAATTAAAATATTTGCCATCGTTTTTCTACTCAATATGTTTACTTCTAGCGTCAATGCTTTTGAAATATTATTGGGTATAGAAGCAACGTCTCAATCAGTATGGGTAGAAGAGCTCGATTTAGGTAACAACGAAATCGCCATGATGGATAGTGGCTTAAATTACCAGCCATCTATTTCTGTACGATCAAGTGTATTTTATTTCGAAAAGGAGAGTAACTGGGGATACCATTATCAACTGGATGGAGCTACTTTTAATATAAACAAACAGGAAAT
>JBFFSQ010000146.1:0-7723 GCA_041572275.1 Gammaproteobacteria bacterium | reverse complement strand
GAAATAAAAATGAGATTCTTTCGCATTTGCTAATGATACGTATAATTAATTGCGTATAATGGAGGCGTGAATATTACCTCATATGACCAGTAATTACAGCAGGAGTTTAGTTTTGGAAACGGCTGATTTGAAGAAGGCAGGACTGAAAGTCACTTTGCCAAGAATGAAAATTCTAGAGCTACTTGAGGCGAGTGCGCTCAGACATCAAAGTGCCGAGGATATATACAGAGCTTTGCTTGATGCCGGTGAAGAGATTGGGCTGGCGACGGTATACCGCGTACTGACTCAGTTTGAAAGCGCTGGCCTTGTTAACCGACATCATTTTGAAGGCGGACAAGCCGTGTTCGAACTGAATCAAGGTGAGCATCATGACCATATGGTGTGCCTGAAATGTGGAAAAGTCGTGGAGTTTATGGATGAAGTCATAGAGGAACGCCAGAAAAAAATTGCCCAGGATAATGGTTTTGAAATCACAGATCATAGTATGATTTTGTATGGTCACTGCAATGATCCGAGTTGTAGTGGAAAATAATTGCTCCAAGTTCGCAGATCGATATTGATCAGATTACATTAGGGTGATTCATTTCGAGATGTCTGGAAAATGCAAAAAACCAAACCCCAGTTGGGTATAACCCAACAATACACCTTTGAAAAATATCTTGAAAAACTGACGGGCTCGGCACCTGATGCCGATAGCCTTATTTATCGTGCCTGCCGATATGCCTGGGATGCCCAGGAAATCATTGATGAAAAACCCAATAGTCTGGCTGTGGCTTTAATTCTGGCTGAGCTTGGCGTTGATGAAACTACTTTAATGGTGACTTTGCTGAGTGATTGTCGTCTACGGACTGATGATTATCTGGATCGTGTTAGCCATGAGTTTGGGACAAAAATAGCGCATCTCGTTAAAAAGGTGTTGTGGATTCATGATTTCCATCTCAATACCGATCAACCCAGCGCACCCGAACAAGCTGAACGTTTACGTCGCATGCTGTTATCCATGGTTGAAGATGTACGTGTCGTGCTGATTAAGCTGGCTTTTCGTGTTCAGCGATTACGCCAGTTAGCACGGGCAGATGAAAAAATACGACAATCAATAGCACGGGAAACCCTGGAAATTTTTACGCCATTGGCTAATCGCCTGGGTATTGGTCAGCTTAAATGGGAGCTGGAAGATCTATCGTTTCGATACCTGGAGCCTATGACCTATAGGCGGGTAGCGAAAATGCTGGAAGAGCGCAGGGAAGAGCGTGAACAGTATATCCAAAATGCCGTATCAACGATTAAGCATATGCTTGACCAGGCGAATATTAAGGCTGAAGTGTATGGTCGGCCTAAACATATATATAGTATCTGGAAAAAAATGACTGCCAAACAGAAGGACTTTGGTGAGCTATTCGATGTCCGCGCTATTCGCATCACTGTCGACAGTATTGCTGATTGTTATACCTGTTTAGGTTTAGTGCATGGAAAATGGCGGCATATTTCTAATGAGTTTGATGATTACATTGCTAACCCAAAAGAAAATGGTTATCAGTCATTGCATACGGCTGTTTTCGGTCCAGAGGGTAAACCCCTAGAAATTCAAATTCGTACCCATGAGATGCATGAAGTTTCAGAGTATGGAGTAGCCGCTCACTGGCGCTACAAGGAGGGGTCTGCCAGTGATACAGCTCTTGAAAAGGGGATTATGTCTCTCCGTAAACTACTGGACCCCAACGAGACAGAAGATGATGAGCTGATCGACAGTTTTCATACTGAGCTATTTCCCGACCGTGTTTTTGTATTGACGCCCACAGGTAAAGTTATGGATTTGCCGCAGGGATCAACGCCACTTGATTTTGCCTACGCAGTTCATACAGAAATTGGCCACCGATGTCGTGGTGCCAAGATTAATGATCATATTGTCCAGTTAACTTATGAGCTTCAGAATGGCGAACAGGTGGAGGTGCTCACCACGAAAGAAGCCAAACCCAGCCGTGACTGGATGAATGCGCATCTTGGTTATCTAAAAACCAATCGCGCACGGGCTAAAGTGAGGAGTTGGTTTAAACACCAGGATTATGAACAAAATCTGGCGGATGGGAAATCAGCCTTTGATCGTGAAGTTAATCGCCAGGGTTTGAGTAAAGTAGACGTTGAGCGTGTTGCAAAACATTTTAATCAACACTCACCGGGTGACATGTTTGCAGCCATTGGTCGGGGTGATATCACCAATGGGCAGGTAGCATCAGCCTTACGTGATATTTATGTGCCGGCTAATGAAAAAGTTATACCACTTGTTTCAAGAAAAAGCAGTCATGATAAGAAGCCAGTCGGAAATGATGAAGTTCGTGTTCGTGGTGTCGGCAATTTATTAACTTCGATTGCTAATTGCTGTAAGCCTGTACCGGGGGATCAAGTCGTCGGTTTTATCACTCGAGGACAGGGTGTTTCTATTCACCGAAAAGATTGCGCCAATATAATCAACCTGGAAGAAAATAAACGTGATCGTTTGATTGAGGTTGAATGGGGTGGAGGTCTGGCAAGAACCTATCCAGTATCGATTCATATTGAAGCGATTGACAGACATGGGCTGTTAAGGGATGTGAGTAAAGTGCTGGCTGATGAGGATGTTGATGTGATCGGTGTCAATACCTTATCTAACAAAGATGAGCAAACAGCCGATATGACAATTACTGCCGAAATTAGTGATCTGCAACAACTCGGCCGTGTGATGGATAAGATTGGGCAATTATCGAATATTGTCAATGTTAGCCGTAGTAAGGTATAGACAAATCATTAACAGGGGCTGGCTTAATTATAGGCCCTGGATCAGAGTCACTGAGATAACTGCATGAGAAGCGTATTGCGTGCCACAATTGTGACAGTATTGATTTTAAGTTCACAGGCCTTGGCTATGGCCGAAGAGTATTTGCCCTGGAAAAATAATTCTATGGCTATAGAAAAGGCCCTGGGTGGCCTGAAAGGGAACCCGCAACGGGGGCGAGCTATTGTAATTGCGCCAGATAAAGGTAGTTGTCTGACCTGTCATCATCTGCCTATTGATGAAGAGCTTTTTCATGGGACGGTTGGTCCGGATTTGACTACGATTGCATCACGACTGACAGAGGCTGAAATACGTCTACGTATTGTGGATGAAAAAATGATTAATCCTAACACGATCATGCCTGGCTACTATCGTGATCCCAACAAGTTCAATCAGGTTGCTGAAGCGTATTATGGCAAAACATTTTTAACGGCACAGGAAGTTGAAGATGTTATTGCCTATCTGATGACGCTGAAATGAAATCTATGCCAATTAAGATATTTCTCCAGTACGTCAGTTTATTCAGTTTTTACCTATTGAGTTGCACTGGGTATGCGATTGAACCGGTTTCTGGCTACGCATATATTAGTCAGGACACTCAGGAGATGCAGGATGATGAGTTCGCCAATCCGGGTATGACCACAGTTGATAAAGGCCGGGCACTTTTTCATGCAGTGGCTGAGAATGGTAAAAACTGTGCTAGCTGTCATGGTGAGGACGGAGTGTCACTGAAAAAAAGTCGTATTGCTGAGTATCCAATCTACAGTTATGAGTCTCAACGCCCTATCACTCTGCAGGAGCAGGTCAATATTTGCTGGCAGGATAAGCTTGATAATATTCCTTTTATTTATGATTGTGCGGATGCAGTAGCACTTGAGACCTATGTTCGTTATCTTGCACGAGGCGAAGTGATTAATGTTGATGTTTCAGGACCCATGCAGCCGTATTTTAAGGCAGGTGAAGAACTTTATAATATGCGTGTAGGTCAGTTGGATATGGCATGTATTCATTGCCATGTCTATCATCAAGGACAGAAATTAAGAGGACAAACCTTGAGTCAGGGCCATAGTAATGGCTTCCCTGAATATCGTTTACAGACGGGTCAGATAACCAGTTTGCATCGGCGTTTTACTGAATGTTTTGTTACTTTTAGAGCTAAACCTTTTGATTTAGGATCCGAGGACTTTATTAATCTTGAAATATATGTTCATGCAAGGGGCAATGGCCTGAAGATTGAAACACCTGCTGTTCGGTATTAAAGTATTAGGATGATTACAGGGTGAATAGCAGCACGTGATTAAGCAGTATAAGATTTTATAAAGTCACTGAACTCATCGACAGATAAGGGCTTGCTGATATAGTATCCCTGTGCAGTATCGCAACCCATTTCACCCAGTTTGTTATACACGCTTTCAGACTCGATGCCTTCTGCCACGACACTAAGGCCGAGATTATGTGCCAGTTCGATGGTTGAGTGTACTATTACTTCATCATCCGGGTCGTTTTCCATATCCATTACGAACGAACGGTCAATTTTAAGTTCACTTACAGGCAGACGCTTGAGTCGACTTAATGATGAGTAACCCGTGCCAAAGTCATCAATTGAAAGTGTAATGCCCAGATGGCAAATGTGAGATAGTGTTTCAGATAGACGATCATACTCAGATAGAAACAGGTTCTCAGTAATTTCAAAAATAAGTTTACGTCCTTTATCTCGGGAGGTAATTAGCTCATCGAGAAATTTGATAAATTCCGGGTCCATTAATGTTTGTGTTGATAAATTGATGGCTATTTTGAGACTGTTATTCAGTTTGTCCCAATGTGAAGTTTGCTGTAAAACAGTTTCAATGACCCAGTAGGTATACTTATGTATTAGCCCGGTCTCTTCAAGGTCATGAATGAATATACTGGGGGGGATCAAGCCTCTAACAGGATGTATCCAGAAACCAAGTACTTCGGCGCCTATCAGTTTGTTGGTGCTGATTCTGGTTTTGGGTTGATAATGTAATTCAAACTGTTGTTCTTCAATGGCCTGGCGTAAATCACCAACCAGTGTTAACTGTTCCAGAGATGTAGTGTCTATTTCTTCCTCATAGAGGCATACATCCCGCTTATTGGCTTTGGCATTGTACATGGCCAGATCGGCACGCTGTAATAGTATATTTATGTCTTTGCCGTGCTCAGGATACATGACAGCACCAATACTGGCATCAACAGCAATTTCAATATCTTCGATGATGAAGTGCTGTTTTAGTTGATGAATGAGCAGCTTGCCTCTTTCCAGGGTTTCATCTGCATTGAGCCCGGGTAAAATCAAAACGAACTCATCACCACCCAGGCGACTCAATGTTTCGTCGTAATTGATAATGTCAAGAAACCGTTGTGCGATCAGGTGAAGCAGATAATCACCTTTGTCATGGCCGATGTTTTCATTGATATGCTTAAAGTTATCCAGGTCAACGAGTAGCAGTCCAATTGACTGTTTCTGTTTATTAGCAGTCGTAATGTTTTGTGTCAGGCGATCGTGGAATAACGAACGATTGGGCAGTCCAGTAACAGGGTCGTAAAGTGATAGATATTCAAGCTCACGGCTGCTTTCAATGAGTTCATTGTTTTGTTTTTCAAGGCGGTGCAGGTAGATTTCGTTGAGTTTCCTGGCTTCTTCAATCTGTTGCATCGCCATGGCATTCTCAAGGGAAATTGGAACGATGCTTGCGAATAGTGATAGCATGTTCAAATCACGTAATGAGAATTCGTCATCACCTATCTTATTGATACCAGCAATGCCACCTAGCAGGTGTTTTTTTCCTCGCATAGGTACAAGTATGACGGAGCCCGCTTCCTGTTCCCAACGATTACGCTCTCGTTCGCTGAGTTCGTCAAGGGCGCCGCGCCACCAGGGTTTTTTATGCGTCCATACCCAACCACAAATTCCATTATCTAATGGTATAGTTGTACCAATTATGTTGTCAGTGTCTTTTCCGGAGGCTGCATGGTAAGTGTAGTGTTTACAGTCTTTATCAATAATAGGGATGAGTAGTGTTTCTGCCTGGATTAGTTCACGGGCTCGATCCGCAATAATATGAAAAGCCTTTTTAAGATCCAGCTCACTAGCGATTTCTTTAAAAGTCTTCTGCAGTAATTCTATTTCCGCCTCACGTTGCTGAAGCAGTTGTCGTAGCTCGACTGTTATATCGTTTTCTGGTGTTTGATTGACAGCCACGTGCTATTACCTGGGCAGGGATAACGTACATTATAGATGCATCGTTATAATTTATCATTTAGATATTTTTTAATTTTATCAATATTAACAGGAATGACAGATGAGATTAAGACATTTTATATGATTTATGTTTTGAAAATGTGAACAAAATCAACAGAAGTGCGCGTTCAGACATTAATCAGGGGATATAAAAACAGCAAATTGATTGCCAACAATAGAGCCGGGATAACCTTCCAGACAATGACAGGTTTTTTTAACAAAGGAATCGACTGTTGGATGCTTCATCAGTGTGGTTTAGGTCGTGAAATGACTCAGAAAGTGTGTCATATCGCAGACTTAGGTCATAGCGAAGAATACTGTGCTCGACAATCTGGATGGTTTTTTGATATCAGTTTGACTATGAGAATAGAACCAGTCTGCCAGTGTTTGGGATTCCAGATAGTCAACCACGAAAAATACATAATTTCGAGATTGAGTTTTATCTACAAGATACAACTGGCTGGTGGCTCTTGCTCTAATTTGTTTGGACGCCATACCCGTCAAGTATCATTACAGTTCTAGTTTAGATCGAAAAGGTACTAGGGTTAACTTGCGATAAACTTTATTGGCACCCTGACTCGAGAGTATCATCGGTACGTACAATCTGGTAGGTAATAATGTCGTGGCTTTTGATGATAAGCGCATTACTTACAATGCGATTAGTAATAACATTTAATGTACTGAGTTTAACAGCTGCCATTAGCAATTGTTTGAAGGGTGCCGGTGCCCAGGTTAAATCACATGACAAAGCTCAAAAAGAAGTCAAACCAGACCCCATGTAGAATGTTGTTATTTTCAACTGAATTAAAAATGTTCAAATGTAATGATGAAACCAAGCCCCTTTGGCGCACCTGTTATTTATTTAGAATGCACATAGAAAGCATCAATATGATGTCAATAATAAAATAGATAAATAAAACAAAGTATTATGTGATTTCCTACCTATTTTAGATTGAGTGAATGCGCCGTAATAGTGCACATGTTTTTTTATTGCCCTGAAAATTATCACGATGTAAATCATTGGTGCTGGCATCAAAGCAATCGATATACATATCCGTTTATATAACTAAATCTTAGATACATTCATCAAATAACCTCTGCTGTATAACAGTGCGTCGCACTAAAACAAGGCACCGATAGCCACCTGTTATTTCCCATAGAACTTAACGGAACTTATTGAATTTCTATTGATATCAATGACTTATGTGAATTACGGCTTTTGGCATGCCATTTGCAAACAAATCATGAAAAATATTTTTTGCCCCATTTTGGAGTTCGGTAGATGAAAGAAAAATTGGTAGTTATCGGTAATGGCATGGCCGGCATGCGTACAGTTGAGGAATTACTCAAAATTGCGCCCGACAAATATGAGATTACTGTTTTTGGTGCTGAGCCTTATGGTAACTACAATCGTATCCTTTTATCGCCTGTGCTCTGTGGTGAAAAAACAATAGATGAGATTATGCTGAATGATCTTCAGTGGTATGACGATAACAATATTATTTTGCACAAAGGGGTAAAGGTTACCGCTATCGACCCTAAAACCTGCAAAGTAACAGGTGATGACGGTACTGTCGTTGACTATGATCGTTTATTACTGGCCCCAGGTTCTGATCCATTCATTATTCCAGTACCCGGTCATGATCTTCCAG
>JBFFSQ010000145.1:0-7759 GCA_041572275.1 Gammaproteobacteria bacterium | reverse complement strand
ATCAACCAGGGTATTGGAATCGAATTCATGGACTCGGGAGCAGCCTGTCGTACTTATAACATCCTGCTATCTGAAGAACGCCGGGTAGTGGCAGGCATTGTACTGGGAAGCCTGTTAAGCTCAGCAAGCTGAGTGCATACCTCAAAATCAACCGACTTGTTATGAGCTAATAACTAATGTCTTAGCATTAATTATCCAGCTCATTTGAAACTAACAACAGCAGCCCGTTTTCGGTTGTTTATCCAGTTTTACTGCTTCTATCGTCGCTGAAACCACGTAATCCGTTACATTGTGATCAGGTGCCCAGTCACGAATAAACTCTCTGGACTCATCTTTCGGCTGGATCCGAACATCAGAAAAACCAGCATCGACAATCATCGCTTCCAGATCCTCGATCAGTGATGCATTACCCATACAACCAGCGATTAAATTTGCATCATTTCGCATAGCTTCGGGTAGTTCAACTGTTGCTACCACATCAGATATCGCCAGGCGTCCACCCGGCTTGAGCACTCGAAATGCCTCTTTAAAAACCTGGGCCTTGTTCGGTGACAGGTTGATAACACAATTAGAAATGATAACATCGGCCTGAGCATCTGCTATGGGCAAATGTTCGATTTCACCGAGACGAAAATCCACATTTTGGTATTGCCCTTTTTCAGCATTTGCCCGTGCTTTGCTAAGCATATCGGGTGTCATATCCACTCCGATAACCAACCCCTGCTCACCGACTTCATGAGCGGCGAGAAAACAGTCAAAACCACCACCAGCACCTAGATCAACCACCACCTCTCCTAGCTGCAAAGACGCTATTGCTCTTGGATTACCACAGCCCAGCCCCATATCGGCACCGGAAGGTACTTTAGCTAGATCATCTGCTGTGTAACCCAGACGTGTTGAAATCAGCGTGTTAATAGCCGCATCGTCCGACACACCACAACAACTACTCTCGATACCACAGCAGCCACCTGTGTTTTCAGCCTGGGCTACTTTGGCATAGGCCTCGCGCACAGACTGACGATGGCCATCATGACCTGACAGACCATCAGCGGGTGAACAACAATCCGACTTACTCATAACGACTACCTTAAGATGATATTTTAAAAAAACAACCCAGTTCTGATAGAACATCAGGTTCAAGCCAACACTCCACGTGTTTGCCATTACGTTGCATTTGTATCAGACCTGCCCGGTGTAACTCTTTAAGATGATGTGACAGTGTTGAGGGCGCTATGTCCAGTCCTTCGCCCAAAGCACCAACATTAAAAAGCACAACTTCATCCGTTGCACAGCGAGTGCCAGGTTCACAGCAATTCATTAAACGGTTAAATAATTCCAGTCGATGGGGGTTACTGAGTGCTTTGAACGCAATGGCTAAACCGTGCAGATCTTTTCTATAATTCGACATATTTCGAATTATATACATGAGTAGAAATGTGTCAAGTCACAAGATGACTACACTTAAGAGTTAAACCAGTTGAAGAACATTGAGCAAAATCGTTTAACTTAAGTAATTTAGAGGGAACAAAAGATGAGCTACTACCTATAAAAAATGACTAAAAAAAAGGGTGAAAACAATGTTTTCACCCTTTTCTCAATACATAAAACAATTTTTATTAGTCTTTAAGCAGAAGCTCTTCAGAGAAACCGTGACTTTCAAGAATCTTTCGTAACTGTCTAAGAGCATCCATTTGAATTTGGCGAACACGCTCACGGGTAACACCCAGCTCCTTGCCGACAACTTCAAGTGTTGTACGCTCATGACCATGTAAACCAAACCGACGAACAACTACTTCGCGTTGTTTAGTTTCTAACTGGTTTAACCACATTTCCAGATTAGCCAAAACATCTTCATTTTGTAAAATAGCCGATGGTTCTGGATTGTCCTGATCAGGGATAATATCCAACAATGGACGATCATTATCCTTGCCTACTGGCACATCAACTGAAGTTACACGGTCACGTAAACCCAACATCTTTTCAACGTTTGCGACAGGTTTATCAACCATCGCAGCAATTTCTTCGGGTGTTGGTTCATGCTCAAGGGTTTGTTCAAGCGTCCGTGAAGCACGCAAATAGACATTCAGCTCTTTAATGACATGGATAGGCAAACGAATAGTTCGTGTCTGATTCATCAAAGCACGCTCTACGGTCTGACGGATCCACCAGGTTGCGTAAGTTGAAAAACGAAAACCTTTTTCAGGATCAAATTTCTCAACCGCTCGAATCAATCCCAAATTGCCCTCTTCAATCAAGTCGAGTAGTGCCAGGCCTCGATTCATATAGCGACGAGCAATTTTTACCACCAGTCTCAGGTTGCACTCAATCATCTTCTTACGAGCTGATTCAACACCTTTACGAGACAAGCGAGAGTAATAAACTTCTTCTTCAGCGGTTAATAACGGAGAGTATTCGATTTCACGTAAATACAGACGCGTAGCATCCAGTTCTTTGCGACTGGTGTCTGCTCGGGGTTTATACTTTTTTGAATCCGGTATATTGATCGGGGAATTACTGTCTACAGTTTCACTGGATTCACTTTCTAAACTATCCAGTTCCTTGTCTTCGCTCACATCATCGAGGAATAATTCTTCATCATTATCCTTGATGTCATCTCCGATATATTCTAATTCCACGCTTTCAGTGCCTGCCTTATTATCGCAAACTGCATTTTTCATGATGATCCCCCCATTTACGATCCCATGTTTTTATTTAATTGGGGTTTAAAGTAATATACTTAGCTCCCCCCACCGGCAGAATTATCATTTATTAGCCTGATAATCACAGACTTAGTGGTAATATTTAAGCCAAATTAATAATAAGATCAAGTAAAATGTGAAAAATATCTCAGATTTTTGGTAAAAATTTCAGCGGATTTACTGGCTTTCCATCTTTTCGGATCTCAAAATGCAGTTGTGAGCGTCCGTTCTCAACGGTTCCCATATGTGCAATAACCTGTCCTGATCTAACGCTATCCCCTTCATTTACCAGTAATTTTTTATTATAGGCATAGGCGCTCAGGAAGGCATTACTGTGCTTGATAATAATTAAATTTCCATAGCTAATTAAACCATTTCCGCTATACACAACTTTACCAGCAGCAGTTGCCTTAATTGCTTGTCCAGGTTTACCAGCAATACCAATTCCCTTTCGTGAAGTATCCTTTTTGTCAAATGTTTTTACTATTGGACCTTTTACCGGCCAATGCCAGGCATTAACTGTTGCTGGCAAGCTCTCTTCCTGGGGTTGTGGTATTGCGGTTGAACCTGCATCTACCAAAGGTTCGACTTTCGCCTGCTGAATAATTGTTGATGCAGAAGAACCATAAGCCTCCTGCGGCGGTTGAGTTCTAAGTTTTTGTCCTGGATAAATTTCGTAGGGTGGCCGTAACGCATTCCAGCGTGCCAGCTGATGTGGTGTAAGCTGATGACTACGCGCAATCGAGTACAGTGTGTCACCTTTAACCACTTCTACAAAGAGCGCACGAGACTCAGGTTTTACTACGGATTCAATAGAGGCAACAGGCACATCGGACGAATCATCATCCATAGTCATCACTGGTGGCTGATGATCAATCGTTCCGGCAGCAGTATCTGGTGACATTCGCAGGCGTTGGCCAGGAAAAATGGCATAGGGCGAAGAAATATCATTCCAGCGTGCAATATCACGGTAATCCATTTCATAGCGCCAGGCTATTGAATACAGGGTATCCCCTTTGACAACGGTATAATCAAGGGGACTCCAGTCCTGGCAACACTCCCGGACCGCGCCGCAACCCTGTAATAGCCCAACCAGCAATACAATAACTACGGTGGTTTTTAAGAAATTAATTCTGATGCAAGACATACGCAATCACAGCAACCAGGATGACACCCCAGCCTAACCATTCGATATACCGACGAACCATGGGTTCCATTTTAGGGCCAGCCCAGGCCATAAGTAAGGCGATCAGAAAAAAGTGAGCGGAACGACCAATCAGGGAGGCCATAACAAATGGCAATAAAGCCATCGATAAAGCGCCGGCAGACACCGTGAAGAGTTTAAACGGGATAGGTGTAAACCCTGCAATCACTACGGCCCATACACCATATTCAGCAAACCAGCTCTGTGCAATTTCATACTTGTCCCACCAGCCGACTGCATGAATCCATGGCTCAATGGCCGCTATAGCAACGTAACCGAGAAAATATCCCACTACTCCACCCAACACCGATGTCACTGTGGCAATCGTCGCTAACCGCACAGCCTTGTTCGGTTTCGAAACAACCATAGGAATCAGCATTAACGCCGTTGGGAGTGGAAAGAATATTGCTTCAAAGACACTCACACCAACCAAATAGCGTTCTGCGTGAGGATGGGCGGCCCACTCCATAGCTCGATGATATAAACTTTTAAACAGCATTTACATAACTGCCCCATTCAGCATGGGAACAAAACGCACACCACTGAGCTCCTCTTCTACAAAACCATCGGCTTCACGAGTGATCTGCAACAGACTCTGATTGCCCTGCTGACTCCCCACAGGAATCACCATAATCCCACCAATAGCCAGTTGCTCCAGCAATGCCTGGGGTACTTCTTCGGGAGCAGCAGTAACAATGATTGCTGGAAATGGTCCATGCTGAGGCCAACCCCAGGAACCATCGGTATGTTTCAGTGAAATATTATTTATACCCAACCGATGATAGCGTTCTCTGGCTTTAGTCTGTAATGCAACAATACGTTCAACGGAATACACCTTGGGAACTAACTGTGAAAGAATAGCCGCCTGATAACCTGATCCGGTGCCCACCTCTAAAACCTTATCCGGGATGCCGCGGCTCAATAATATTTCAGTCATCCGGGCCACAATAAAAGGCTGTGAAATGGTTTGGCCATGCCCAATCGGCAATGATGAATCTTCGTATGAGCGGCTGCTCAATGCTTCATCCACAAACAAATGCCGTGGCGTGGTACGTATCACATCCAGCACGCGTTCGTCCTGAATACCTTTATCCCGTAAGCGCTCCACCAAGCGGTCGCGTGTACGTTGGGATGTCATGCCTATGCCCTGGATAAGGGGATCAGATAAATTCACAGCAATCCTATTCAAATAAAATTATGCTTATTATGCACTAAGTTTATGATTTTTTTATAATATTTATTAGCCAATTAATTCAGCTCAGCCAACCACTGGCTAAGCTTTTGCAGACTATCATAGCGCGTTAAATCAATCTGTAATGGTGTCACCGAGATATAGCCATTTCGGGTTGCAAAAAAGTCGGTACCCTCACCGGCATCCTGTTCATCACCGGCCGGACCCACCCAGTAAATCGACTCTCCTCGTGGATCCTTTTGCTCAACAACACCTTCAGACTTGTGTCGTGCACCTAATCGAGTGGCCTGAAATCCTTTGATTTCATGCCATGGCAAGTCCGGCACATTAACATTAAGAATGGTATTCTGAGGCAAAGCTGAACGACTCAACTGATTCAATAATACATCGATCGCCTTGCTGGCTGATGCAAAATGTTGTGGATCAAAGGAACACATAGACACAGCTATCGCAGGATAGCCCAGAAACCGACCTTCCGTTGCTGCAGCCACTGTTCCTGAATACAAAACATCATCTCCCATATTGGGTCCATCATTGGGGCCTGAAATCACCATATCCGGTTCGTCATCCAGCAAGCCGGTAATCGCAATATGCACACAATCAGTGGGCGTGCCATCGATCTTGTAGAAGCCGTTCTCTGCAATCCGAGCACGAATTGGCCGTTGCAGAGTCAGGGAATTACTGGCAGCACTTCGATTGCGATCCGGCGCCGCAACCGTCACCTCGCCATGCTTTTTCAGGCTCTCAGCAAAAACCGCCAAACCCGGGGCCAGGTAACCATCATCATTGCTTAGTAAAATATGCATAAAAGGAAGCGTCAATCGATCATCAGGCTGATAATATATTCAGCAATACCATGAACAGCAAGCAGTTCCTGACTCGAATATGACTGAATCTGACTCAAACAATGATGACTACGATACTGACCTGTTTAAACAGGCCATGTCAGATGTCACTCCAATTAAACACAACAAGGCCTCACTGAAGCCCAAGCCAGCCCCAATCAAGCGACGCAAACGGGTTGAGGCAAGCATAGTTACAGATACACTAAGTGATGATTTCATCCCTGAATGCAGTGAGTATCTGGAGTTTATGCGCCCTGGCGTACAAAAATCCCTGCTTAAGCAACTACGTAATGGCAAGTTATCTGTCGAAGACAACATCGACCTGCACGGTCAGACCCGGGATCAGTCCAGACAAGCATTGCTCTTGTTTATCCATGAATCACAGCAGCACGGTTATAAAATGGTCTGTATTGTCCACGGCAAAGGCTATCATTCAGAAGACGGCCGTCCCGTATTAAAAGCTATGGTCAATAAATGGCTGCAAAATATTCCAGAAGTACTCGCTTTCACCACCGCACAACCTAAAGATGGTGGTACCGGTGCCACCTAT
Organism: Gammaproteobacteria bacterium; assembly: GCA_041572275.1. Lineage (GTDB taxonomy): Bacteria > Pseudomonadota > Gammaproteobacteria > SZUA-229 > SZUA-229 > JBFFSQ01. The sequence continues at coordinate 1,269 of JBFFSQ010000145.1, read as the reverse complement.
GTGCTGTTAAAGCGATTCAGGGAAACTGAATTGTGATAGCAAATACAGGTTTATCGTTAGAACAATACAACCAGCCTTAAACCATACCAAGCATATAGCCTGATCCAAATCACTAAACACTTGGATTTACTCGAGCATTCTCTTAACAATTAATCAATAACCAATCAGTAGACCACGCGTACCTGATTCTCACCAGTCAGGTCAGTTAATCGACTGATCAGCTCATCACTGGGCTGCACCCGCCAGTTGTCACCCAGTGACAGAGTTGCTGTTACATCATTCTTTTTATAATTGATCCACACAGGACAATTACCTTCGCGGAATGGATTGAGCACCTGATTGAGCTCTTTAACAAAACCATTCGCGGCCTGTTGTTCATCAACCTTGATTTCCAGCCGCTGAGCAAATCGCTGACGCGCCTCGGTGATGTCATAGATGGTTTCTGCCGTAATCCGATAGCCACCAAAATAGTCATCATAAACCACCTTGCCTTCTACGATGATCAGCTTATCTTTATTCAACAGGTAACTATACTGTTCGAATTTCTCTTCAAAGATACGCACTTCGATACGTGCCGTTCGATCATCCAGGACAGCGGATACAATCTTGCCTCCAGTTTTGGTTTTGCGTACACGCATACCAATCATCAGACCGGCCAGCTTATATTCTTTGGCATTTTTCTGTGACATATAGCCACCACTTGATGTGCCCGCCAGATCAGCCAGGTCACCCAGTGGGCAATCAGTAAAGCGCCTGAGCTCATCGACATAGCGATTGATAGGGTGCCCCGTCAGATAAAGACCCAAGGTCTCTTTTTCCAGGGTCAGCCGCTGTTCCTCGCCCCACTCCGGAACAGTGACAGCATCGACCGGCGCGATGCTGTCATCATCTGTCGATGAGCCAAACAAATCATCCTGCCCCATGCGTGCATTCTGTTGAGACTGCTCTGCCATCTGGATGGCATCCTGCAATCGAGCCATGAGACTGGCGCGATTAGGCCCCAGTTTATCCAGAGCGCCGGAGCGAATTAGCGCCTCCATGACTCGCTTATTGACCTTGCGTCCATCAACGCGTCGACAGAAATCATACAGGTCTTTATAGGTACCGTTCAGGGTGCGCTCTTCAATGATGCCCTCAAGCGCCGCCTGTCCGACACCTTTAATTGCACCCAGACCATACAGTACCTGACTATCAGTGGGTACACTGAATTTATAAATTGAACGATTGATATCTGGTGGCAACACTTCCATCGACATGCGATGACAGTCT
>JBFFSQ010000144.1:0-7777 GCA_041572275.1 Gammaproteobacteria bacterium | reverse complement strand
GTGAGAGGCAAGTCCCGACAGAAGCGAGGTCGTCAATGGCGAGAGCGCGTCATGCCTGTATTGCAGAGTCGTTGGGTAAAGGGCGGGGTACTATTGTCAGCTTTGGCCATGTTGATGATATGGGGTCAGCAACAGGTTGATATTGATCAGCTATTGCCGATCGAAAGAGTTCAAATTGAAGGTGAATTTAAGCATTTGTCGACACAGGATTTACAGGAGCAGGCATTGCCGCATGTCAGCGGTGGGTTTTTTACCGTCAACCTGGTGAATGTAAGGAATGCATTGATAAACCTGCCCTGGGTAGAGAATCTGTCGATACGACGGACCTGGCCAGATGCCTTGACTATACGGGTGATTGAAAAACAGGCGGTGGCCTACTGGGGAGAAAAACAGTTGATCAGTTCACGTGCAGAGGTTTTTGAGCCAAATGGACTGAGCCGTGACATGCTGCTGCCAGTATTGATGGGGCCAACAGGACAACATGAAGAGATGGTGAAGGAATTGGCGCGGATGCAGGCCTGGCTGATGGATTCAGGTTTGATGATCAGCAAAATTCTGCAAGATGAACGTCGATCCTGGGTGCTGTATATGGAGTCAGGATTGGAGTTACGTCTAGGTCGGCACAGCCGGAGTGAACGCTTGCATCGTTTTGTCGATGTGTATAAACAGCATTTAGAAAAAAAGAACGAACTCATTAAACATATTGATATGCGATATACCAACGGCTTTGCCGTTGCCTGGAAACAGGAACAACAGGGCCGAGGAGTATAGAAAGGGTATGAACAAAAAAACTGATAAAAACTTGATTGTTGGCCTGGATATCGGAACCTCCAAAGTAGTGGCTATTGTCGGCGAGGTTAATAGTGGTGGTGATATCGATATTATTGGTCTGGGTTCGCATCCCTCGCGGGGCCTGAAAAAGGGCGTTGTGGTGAATATTGAATCAACGGTCCAGTCAATTCAACGGGCGATAGAAGAAGCCGAGCTCATGGCCGGTTGTCAGATCAATTCCGTGTACGCTGGAATTGCAGGTAGTCATATCAAGAGTATTAATTCTCACGGTATCGTTGCCATCAAGGACCGTGAGGTAAGTGATTCGGATCTGGACCGCGTTATTGATGCTGCGCGTGCTGTAGCGATTCCTGCTGATCAGCGTATTTTGCATATCTTACCCCAGGAATTCGTGATTGATGATCAGGAGGGTGTGCGTGAGCCTATCGGTATGTCCGGAGTGCGTCTGGAAGCCAAAGTGCATCTGGTGACCGGTGCAGTCGGTGCTGCCCAGAATATCATTAAATGTGTCCGCCGCTGCGGTCTCGATGTCGACGATATTATTCTCGAGCAGCTGGCATCCAGTTATTCTGTACTAACCGAAGATGAGAAAGAGCTAGGGGTTTGCCTGGTAGATATTGGTGGTGGCACAACGGATATCGCAGTTTTTTCCGAGGGTGCCATTCGACATACCGCGGTTATTCCGATAGCGGGCGATCAGGTGACCAATGATATTGCTGTTGCTCTGAGAACGCCGACCCAGTACGCCGATGAAATCAAGATCAAATATGCCTGTGCGCTACGACAGCTGGCAAATCCTGAAGAAACCATCGAAGTGCCCAGTGTGGGTGATCGGCCACCACGAAAACTGTCACGACAGACGCTAGCTGAAGTGGTTGAACCACGTTATGACGAGCTACTGAGTCTGGTACATGCCGAGCTACGGAAAAGTGGTTTTGAAGACATTATTGCCGCGGGTGTAGTACTCACCGGCGGAAGTTCGAAAATGGAAGGTGTGGTTGATCTGGCAGAAGAGATTTTCCACATGCCGGTCAGACTCGGTGCGCCACAGTTTGTGAGCGGCCTATCCGATGTAGTGACGAATCCGATTTACGCCACCGGAGTCGGTTTGCTGTTGTTTGGAGAGCAGCACCAGCACTCCGGTAATCATTTTTTCTCAGCTGATGGGGGGATGAAAGGTATATGGGAACGTATGAAAAACTGGTTCCAGGGCAACTTTTGATGTCCGGAATACTGGCCTCTTACGAGAAAAATGTAATCAGGCCTATGCATGATCAACAAATACAACAGGTCGTCGCTGAACCTAGAGGTTGCGACGGAATTTATATATCTGTATACAAATATCAAAATGAGGAGATAGCCAATGTTTGAATTAATGGATTCGGTTGCTCAAGACGCTGTGATCAAGGTCATTGGCGTTGGCGGCGGCGGTGGTAACGCCGTTCAACACATGCTCACCAGTGGTATTAACGGTGTGGATTTTCTTTGTGCTAATACCGATGCACAGGCATTGACCAAAATTGAAGGCACCATGTCCTTGCAGATTGGTGGCAATATCACCAAAGGTCTGGGTGCCGGTGCCAATCCTGAAATCGGTCGTCAGGCGGCACTTGAAGACCGTGAACGTATTCAGGAAGCTTTAATGGGGGCCGATATGGTGTTCATTACAGCAGGCATGGGTGGTGGTACCGGTACAGGTGCAGCACCTGTGGTAGCACAAATTGCCCGTGATATGGGAATACTTACTGTTGGCGTAGTCACCAAACCCTTTGTGTTTGAGGGTGCAAATCGCATGAAAATTGCGATGAAGGGGATTGAAGATCTGAGTCAGCATGTAGATTCGCTAATTACTATTCCTAATGATAAGTTGCTGAGTGTTTATGGGCGTGACTTTGATTTGATGAACGCATTCCGTGGTGCCAATGATGTCCTGCATAATGCGGTACAGGGCATAACTGAACTTATTACGCACCCTGGAGTCATAAATGTGGATTTTGCTGACGTACGCACGGTCATGTCTCAGAATGGTATGGGCATGATGGGCTCAGGTTTGGCCAGCGGTGAAGAGCGCGCACGTGAGGCAGCCGAGGCGGCTGTTGCCAGTCCCTTACTGGAAGATGTCAATATTGCGGGTGCACGAGGTATTCTTGTTAATGTTACCGGCACGAACCTGACACTGGGTGAATTCGAAGATATTGGTGCAATTATTAGCGATTTTGCTTCGGAAGAAGCTGTGGTAGTGATGGGCACCGCTATTGATGAAAATTTGCAGGATGAGTTGCGCGTCACTGTGGTAGCTACAGGTCTGGGACATCAGGGAACTGCGCCAAAGCAGGCACCGATGAAAGCGGTACAAAGAACCAATAATGGTGATGTAGACTTTGGCTCACTAGAGAAACCAACGGTGTTAAGAAAGAAAGCAGCAGGTGATAAATACAGTTCAGCTGATATGTTTGACGACGATATGATGGATATTCCAGCATTTTTAAGGCGTCAGGCCGATTGATGGGGTTGATCAAGAAAATATACGGAATGTTGGCTTTTGTGTGATATTTCAAGGAATAAAGTAAATATTAGACTATACTTTTTTGCTGTAGAAGGTAGTAAAAGCATACAAAAGATATGTTTTTCATGTATACTTTTGCGATTTCGTGTTGATTTTATGTATTTATTGAACAGGACACTAGGCATTTGATTCGTCAACGTACATTAAAGAATGTTATCCGCGCCACCGGTGTGGGTCTGCATACTGGAAATAAGGTTTATCTGACACTGCGCCCTGCTGCGCCTGATACAGGTGTTGTTTTCCGTCGTGTTGATCTTGATTCGCCAGTTGATATCAGGGCTACGGCCGAAAATGTATGTGATACGAATTTATCTACGACATTGGGTGAAAATGGCGTTACTGTTTCTACTGTTGAACATTTGCTGTCAGCGATGGCAGGTTTGGGTATCGACAATGCTTATGTAGATTTAAGTACTGGCGAAGTACCCATTATGGATGGTAGCTCAGGTCCTTTTGTGTTTCTGTTGCAATCTGCGGGTGTGATCGAGCAGGATGCGCCTAAGCGATTTATACGCATTAAGCGTCCGGTATTGATTGAAGAGCAGGATAAATGGGCGCGATTTGAGCCGTTTGAAGGCTTTAAGGTTAGTTTTACCATAGATTTTAATCATCCTGTCTTTAATGGTACACCGCAGAATGCGGTAATTGATTTTTCATCAACCTCATTCGTGAAAGAGGTGAGTCGTGCACGTACCTTTGGTTTTATGAGTGATTTTGAAAAATTACGTGATAATAATCTGGCTCTAGGTGCTAGTCTTGATAATGCGATTGGTGTTGATGAATTCAGAGTTCTGAATGAAGATGGTCTGCGCTATGAGGATGAGTTTGTTAAACACAAAATCCTCGATGCTATAGGTGATTTGTACCTGTTGGGGCACAGTCTGATCGGTGCTTATTCCGGTTTTCGCTCGGGGCATGCCTTAAATAACAAATTGCTGAAGGCGCTGGTTGCTGATAAAGAAGCCTGGGAAGAAGTGACATTTGAAGATGAAGATGCCATTTCACCAATTTCCTATTCCAAGCCTGTTCACGCCTGATATCCTTTTATCTTTTCCTCGATAGACGCAACAGTGCCTGCTTTAAGTCTGGGTCAGTGATAGATTCAGCTGCCTGGGAAATCATGTGTGAAGTACGGCTATCGAGATGTCGATGATGTCGAACAGGTGGTTCAGGTACCTTTCTGGGCTGAGCCTGTCGAATCCGTATCCCGGTTGGTTGCAGATCAGTATGCTCTGCGATCATTTGCAAAATGCTCTGACTAGATAATCTGATTCTTGAGCCCCAGACCGGGGAGTCTGAGATCAAAATCAGTTGATTGTCCCGTATACCTGCTGCACTTACATGGCCGTGACAGCTTTCCGGCAGGCAGGCAGTGGTAATGGCCGTTAATTTTTCCAGTAAATGTGCCCTGGATTGGAGTTTTAGGCTAATGATATTGGAGATCGATTTCATAATTGTGTAATAATTGTTCGACTGGCTGTGGTGAATAGGTTATTTTATGGCTCAATTCACACATTCTAGTATGTTAGAAACTATACTTTAGGTTATTATCCCAGCATAGGTCATTAATTATAAAAAAATTTCACTCATGAATATCATCCTGCTCAGCAAATTTCGCGGTAGACCCTATCGTGTTCAGATTGGAAGTCCCGGCCAGTTATCGCTATTAGCTGTTTTTATGCTAATTGTCGCTTCAGGAGTCGGTATCATGGGTTATTGGTGGGGAAATACCACACAATCATCTGAGCGGCTGGCCCTGGTACAGAGCGAAATCGAATTACAGCGGCAGTTGATTGATCAAACACGTTTCAATGCGCAGGCTGATCTTGATGCGCTGGCAGCAAGGCTGGGGCAAATTCAGGCTCATGCCACTCGTTTGAATGCGCTCGGGCAAAAGCTGATCAAAATTGCCAAACTGGATCCAGGCGAGTTTAATTTTGAAGAAGCACCGGGTATGGGTGGTCCAGAAGGTTCTGAGTCAAATGTGACACTGGATTTCGGTAATGAAATCGATACAGTGATCGAGGAACTGGAAGATCGTGAGCAACAGTTAAGCGTATTGGAAAATATCCTTATCAACAGCTATATGGAAGAAGAAGTTTTTCCAGAAGGACGACCAATTAAGCGTGGCTGGATATCGTCATACTATGGTATGCGCACCAATCCGTTTACGGGTAAATTACAGTTTCATAAAGGCATGGATTTCGCGGCCAAGTCCGGCAGTTCCGTATTGGCGGTTGCTGGTGGTGTGGTAACCTGGTCAGGTAAACGCTATGGCTATGGTAATCTCGTCGAAATTAATCATGGCAACGGTTATGTTACACGCTATGGCCATAACAAGGAAAATCTTGTTAACGTGGGTGAGACTGTGAAAAAAGGCGAAATGGTCGCATTGATGGGTTCAACCGGCCGTTCTACAGGTCCTCATGTGCATTTTGAAGTATTGAAAAATGGTCGGCAGATTGATCCTCAGCGTTTTGTTCAGCGATAAGCTCGGCTAACGTAATTTTTCTTTAATATTCTCCACATTTTCTTCAATTTTTGTGTCTTCAAGCTTAAGCCAGTCGCCTTTCTCGGGCATAATACTGTGCTCAATTCAATTATATTTATCGAGTCCAAGGATTAGCCCATGGTAGCTAAAGTGCTGCGCAAAGTATTTGGTAGTCGTAATGATCGGCAAGTTAAAAAATACCGAAAGACTGTTACTCAGATCAATAAGCTGGAGCCTGAGTTTGAAGCATTAAGTGACGAAGCTTTAGGTGCCAAGACGATTGAATTTCGCCAACGCTATGAGCAGGGAGAGTCACTGGACAGCCTGTTGCCTGAGGCATTCGCCGCCGTACGCGAGGCCAGTCGCCGGACTATGGGTATGCGTCATTTTGATGTGCAGATGATTGGTGGCCTGGCTCTGCATAATGGACAGATTGCTGAAATGCGTACGGGTGAAGGTAAGACACTGGTGGCGACACTGGCAGCTTATCTTAATGCTTTACCTGGGAAAGGCGTTCACGTCATTACGGTAAATGATTATCTGGCTAAACGTGATGCTGAATGGATGGGGAAAATTTACACGTTCCTTGGGCTGACTGTTGGCGTCGCCGTCAGTGGTATGGATCACCTGGACAAGAAACAGGCGTATGCTGCAGATATTACCTATGGCACCAATAATGAATACGGTTTTGACTATTTACGTGACAACATGGCATTTAGCGTCGATGAAAAAGTTCAGCGTGAGTTGAATTTTGCCATTGTCGATGAAGTTGATTCAATTCTTATCGATGAGGCGAGAACACCGCTAATCATATCGGGTCCAACTAATGACAATTCTGAGCTCTATGTGAAGTTTAATCACCTGGTGAAAGAATTGAAACAGGCCGAAGATGAAGAATCAGAAGGTGACTTCACTGTTGATGAAAAAAGTAAACAGGTACATATGACCGAAGCAGGTCACGAACATGTTGAGAACCTGTTAATACGGGAAGGTATTCTTGCAGACAATGACAGTTTGTATAGTGCAGCAAATATCAGTCTTGTGCATTATCTGAATGCCGCATTACGCGCCAGTGTTCTCTATCAAAAAGATGTCCATTACATTATTCAGAATGGCAAGATTGTAATCGTTGATGAATTTACTGGTCGTACCATGGAGGGGCGGCGTTGGTCCGATGGTTTGCACCAGGCGATAGAGGCTAAAGAAGGTGTTGCCATTGAAAATGAAAATCAGACACTAGCCTCTATTACATTCCAGAACTACTTCCGTCTCTATAACAAACTTGCAGGTATGACAGGTACGGCTGATACCGAGGCCTTTGAGTTCCAGCAGATTTACGGCCTTGAGGTCATGGTTATTCCGACCCACCTCGATATTGCACGAAAAGACTACGGTGATTTAATTTTCTTAACCCAAAAAGAAAAATTTGATGCCATTGTAGAAGATATCCAGGAATGTCAGCAGCGTAAACAGCCGGTTCTTGTGGGTACTGCTTCGATCGAAGCTTCAGAATACTTATCTGCACAATTGGACAAGGCGAAAATTAAACATAATGTGTTGAATGCCAAGCAGCATGAACGTGAGGCGATGATTATTGCTGAAGCAGGTAGTCCTGGTGCAGTAACTATCGCAACCAATATGGCGGGTCGTGGTACCGATATCGTACTCGGCGGTAACATCAATGTAGAGCTGGCCCAGAAACCTGATATGAGCGATGCAGACAAGCAGGCGCTTAATGAGCAATGGCAACAAAGTCACCAACAGGTACTGGAAGCCGGTGGTTTGCATGTGATCGGCAGTGAGCGCCATGAATCTCGGCGTATTGATAACCAGCTCCGAGGTCGCTCCGGTCGACAGGGTGATGTAGGTTCAACACGTTTTTACCTGTCATTGCAAGATGACCTGATGCGCATTTTTGCATCTGATCG
>JBFFSQ010000143.1:0-7825 GCA_041572275.1 Gammaproteobacteria bacterium | reverse complement strand
TGTTCATCACACCAGTCGGCATCCGAACATTGATAAACTTTTCCACCCGTATTGGAGTCGACAAACTCATCCAGAAAACTGGTGGTGCAACCACAGCGTTTGCACGCTCGACGTTGGCCGGATTCGTCGATAAAGTCTTCGACACGAAACGGTACATCGTCAAAGGCCAGGGGTATTGCATCGGTGTAGGGTGGCACGGCATAGATCTTTTTCTCGCGTCCGGCTCCGAGCAGAATCAATGCTGGTGATTGATGTAATCGGGGCACATCCCAACGTGGAATAGGGGATGGATCAATCACGTAATGGTCATTGATACGTGTAGGGTAACGGTGCGAAATCGTAATCTCATCAAACTTGACGATGTCTTCATAAAGCTTGACCAGTAAGCGCGAGTAATCACCTTCACCATGTAACATTTTACGTTTGTCTTCAGATGGCTCGACAATCACCAACGGATCCGGGTAGGGTACCTGCAGCACGATCAGTTGATCTTCGCGCAACGTTTTTTCCGGCATGCGATGACGTGACTGAATGAAATCAGCTTCGTCTGTTTTTGTCGTGGTGTTAATACCCTGGCAGGTCATCTCAATAAAACTGCGCAGGTTAACTGCGTTCACTGAATCATCAGATCCCTGGTCGATGACTTTAAGAGTTTCCCCCTTGCCTAACAGTGACAGGGTTAACTGCAAGCCGCCGGTGCCAAAGCCACGACCCATAGGCATTTCACGACTGGAATAAGGTACCTGATAGCCGGGTATCGCCACGGCTTTCAAACTGCAGCGTCTCACTTCTTTTTTGGCATATTCGTCGAGGAAGCCAAATGGATAGGCAGTATTCATACAGTCTGCTCCTCAATGTGATCTGAATGGCCGTGTTCCGGCTTATTCTTTTTTTTGCGGGTGGTGCGCAAGCGGTCCATATCCGACTGGAAAGTCACATAGTGAGGCATCTTGTAGTGGGTGCAGAAACCCATGGAATCGATACCATCTACATGCAACAACACAAACTCGGGATCTTCCGATGGATTGCTGGGGCCGTCCTTCATGCCTTTTTGTAAGGCGCGATCCAGAATGGCCATGCTGATAGCTTTGACTTCATTGTGACCAAAGCAGGCACCGTAGCCAAGGGTAAATGTTGGTTTGTTATTGGCGTCATTATCTTCAGTTGTTTCCTGTTCTTCGTACATGGCAACCACTTCACACTCGGTTATTTCCACTTCACCAATCTCGGTCAGTTCACCGGTAATAGGGTGTGGCAAGGTCACTGGTAAATAGCCGACTCGCAGCTCTGCAACCGTAGGATGCACATCGCCATAGCCACGCATATTAGAATATGCGATAGCAAGTAATGATCCTTGTTCTGCACGTGTCATCGTAGCCAGAGCTGCTGAGCGAGGTAAGGGAAAAACCAGCGGTTCGCGCGTAATGTCGAATGTATTTTGTTTAGCTGCAGGCTTTTTGACCGGTGGTAGTAAGCCTTCCTCACGCAGACTGTCCAGAACTTTGGGGAAGCTATCTGCAATGTCGTTATCAGCTTTATTATTCAGCCACTGTTTGGTGATGGCGCGGAATCGCTCGGGTGATTCATCCAGCAAATCCATACGCATCAGGCGCAGGTGATAGTCGGTGGTGGCACCCAGCATCTGGCCTCCGGGAATATCTTTAAACGCCGATGAAATGCGTCGCGTGATGCGCATTTTGCTGGTGTCCAATATGGGGGTTTCAGCAAGACGCGGTTGTGTTGAGCGATAGGCACGGAGGGTAAACGCCGCTTCCAGGGTGTCACCCAGTGTCTGTTTAATGGCGAGCGATGCCAGGCGTGGATGATATATGCCACCCTCGGAAATCACCCGGCTGTGCAGTAAACGTAACTGATGCTCGATAGTGTCAGTGTTTAATGGTTCTGCATCATCACCCTGACGTGTCCGCAGATAATCGAATACGGCTTTAGTGCCTTCAATTGCCTGGCTGCCGCCTTTGATTGCAACATAACCCATTAGATAATCTCCACTTTGGTGGTTCTGGGCAGGGCAACCAGTTGCCGGTCATCCACCAGAATAAAATCAACACCCAATGGAAAACCGCAGACCCAGTCTTCACGCCGGTCTAGCCATTGTTGGTTTATGCCGTTGATCAATAGCTCATTGTTGTTGGCAATACCGGGGCCAGTTAATTTCAGATGCGTGCTGCCTTCTTCCTCAATATGACCAATACCATCAACTATCAGAACGACGGTTGCAGACTGATCTGGGTTGGGCAGGGTGCCCAGCTTGGGTGTGAATTCAGGGGCACGGCTGCCATCACAGATCACATAATCGGCCTGTTCGACATGTGCGGTTTTAACCTGCAGCATGGGCCAGTCATCATCACGCAGAAGTTTGTTGGGATCAGCCAGTGACACTTCGGCATCAAGTAGCGTGGCTAAAATGGCTAATGCAGCAGGGCCGGTCTCAGGCAAGGCTGTCAGTGGCTGACATAAACCGGGGCGCGCCATGGCCTCTAATAACAGACGGAAATGGGCCTGCTGGGTATCGGCCATCCAGATGTGATCAAGCTTCAGCATCATTATCTCCCACATCATCAAGCAGGGAAAAGTCGACCTGTGTACTGGCGAGGATTTGTTTGCGTTCCCGTTGAGTTGCCTTACGTCTCGCCATTCCATGTTCAAGTAACTCGGCGATTTTTTCCCAACCCGGCAATTGTGCGGATAACACCGCATCACAGATGGCCAGTGCTTCGGCGATTTCTACGCGATCGTCCATGACCTGTGCTGCACCTTGCACTACTACGCCCTCAGCCGTTTTTATTTCTAGCCAGGCAGAAGCCAGTGGGAATTCACCCAAATAAAACGGTTCTTCGAAGGCGCTGTCTTTGAGCTTCAGCATACCCAGTCCAGACTGTGGTAAAGACTTCGGACGAATCGACCAGTCGTTGGACAGCTCGGCAGTGATGGCCAGTAGTTTATCGCTCGGTTGTGCCGTTAAAGCACTGACCCATTGTGTTCTATCGATCATTATTTGCATTCTTGTCTTCTAGATATCTAGATAAGTTGATTGGGTGATGAATTTAAAACTGCATTCATCAAAGAGCCTGTTTACGCAGTTTCTGCGAGAATAATTCCAGTACGATAACGGTAATGAATATGGCCAGTAGAATGGTGCTGACATGACCGTAATCGAACAGGTCCCAGCGGCCTTTCAGTTCCATGCCGATACCGCCCGCACCGACGATACCCAACACGGTGGCCGTACGAATGTTGCGCTCGAATATGTACTGGATGTAAGCAATCCATGCCGGATACACATGCGGAAACACGGCATAACGCAGCACTTTCAACTTGCCCGCGCCTGAAGAACTGACAGCCATCTGAGGACCGGGTGGTGCATTCTCGATTTCATCGGCAAAGAACTTGCCTAGCACACCACTGGTATGTATAGCCAATGCCAGTACCCCGGCTATGGGGCCAAAGCCGTAGATCAGTACCAGAAACAGAGCGACGATCAATTCTGGCATGGCGCGATGAAAACTCAACCAGCCACGTGCGAATGAATAAACCAGTCGATGAGGGGCATAGTTTCTGCTTGCCAGAATACCTAATGGCAGAGAGATGGCGATTGAAATAGCTGTACCCCAGAAACCCATTTCAATGGTTTCCAGCATTTTGATCATGACTTTCTGCAAATAGCCTATGGGCTCGACCAGGAACTCTGCCTTTTCAACAGTCCAACTATCTTCAAGGGCATCGTATTCACGTGACTCAGCGACTTCGATGTAGGCGAACAGGGGCAGGTTATTGCGATCAAAATCTTCCAGTCGATTAACTTCTGTGCGTTGTGATATCTGAATGGGGAATGCCTTGCTGCCAAATCGAGCAGCGCCATCCAGTACCTGGGAATCGCCGATGCCTACGATAGATATAACCGCTTTTGACGTTTCCACAAAGGCTTTATCAAGCTCAGTATTGTGTGCTGAGAAAGATAGCAAAATAAAAGCTAGAAAAATTATAAAAATGTTCTTAGGCGTGATCGCCTGGTAAATTTCCCATTCATTCCAGTGTTTATGATTGGTCTGTGTATTCATGCTGCCACCAGTTCAGCTGTATTTGCGTGTGGACGTGCAAGATTATAAAGTTGAGCCTGAGTATTCGAATCTAGCTCATCAGGATGTCCATCAAAAAATACCTTACCATTGCGCAGGGCAATGATTCGATCGGCAAACTCAAGCGCATAATCCAGCTGATGCAATGTGCAAATCACTGTGGTGCCATGATGTTTGGCTGCTGTCTTCAGGCTTTCAAGCACACTACGACTCATGGCAGGATCAAGACTGGCTACCGGCTCATCTGCAATAACCACTTCAGGTTCAGAAATAAAGGCGCGTGCTATTGCGACGCGTTGTTGTTGTCCACCGGACAATGCCGAGGCACGACGAAACAAATGCTTTTCTTCCATGCCTACTTCATCGAGTAGCTCGCAGGCGCGGCGTTGATCTTTAAGAGGAAACGATTTAATCAGGCTTCGCCAGAAATTGATATCAGGTAACAAACCGGCCAGTACGTTATGCAATACCGATAAACGTGGTACTAGATGAAGTTGCTGATGGATCATGCCGATGCGGCGTTGAATGGTAGCCATATTTTTTTTGTTAAGGGGTAAATCACCCAGTGTTATACTGCCACTAGTGGGCTCAACGACACCGTTAACCATATTCATTAAAGTAGATTTCCCTGCACCTGAGGGTCCCAGTAATACACAAAATTCACCGGAGCGAATATGTAGCGATACATTATCGACGGCGCGAGTGCCATCGTCGTATACACGGCTTACTGAATTAAAATGCAACATAGTACTATCTCTTTTTTTATAAAGTGCGGGGAATAGCTCTAGCTACTCCCCGACAAATCAAAGCGATGATGATTTATCGCTGACCTGCTTTATCAATCATGCTGGCTTTTACTTCTTTAGTAACAGCACCCAGCTTGGCTAATGCATCAAAGATTTTTTTCTCTTCAAAGTTGGCATCATAACGATCAACTTTCTTGCCGCCGTAACCACGGATTTTTGAAGGATCAATTTTGGTGTGAATATTGTTGAAAGCTGTACGTAGTTTTTTCTTCAGCTCGCTATTCAGGCCTTTATTCATTGCCATTGGTGGATTAGGAATTGGCTGAGACTTCGCTAAAGGCTGAAATTTAGATGGATCAATAGCACCTTTCTGTACCGCTTTGCCAAATGAATTATAAGAAGCTGCTGCAGCATCCACTTTGCCTTCTGCCAGTGCAGCTAAAGAAGCTGAATGAGAACCGGCGATAATAACTTTGTTAAGATCTTTTACTGGATCAACACCATCAGCGATTAACATAGCTACAGGGAAGTTGAAAGAAGATGTAGAACTGGTGCTGCCAAAGGCCATACTTTTGCCTTTCAAGTCTTTGAGTGATTTAATGCTCTTGTCTTTTCGAGTAAAGATACCTGAGTAATAAGAAGAATCACCTTTCTTAACATCGACAGCTAAAAGATCAACGCCGCACTTCTCATTGGCTTCGCCATAAGTAGAAGCACCTAGCCATGCGATATCAGCCTGGTTGTTACATATGCCTTCTACAACAGCTGAATAGCTGTTGCCTGCTTTGATATCGAAGTGAATGCCGTAATTTTTAGTAATACCATTAAATACGGGTAGGTAATCTTTTGTAATATCATTTGAGCCGGTATCGGCAGGAACCATCAGTACACGTAATGGATTCTCTTTCGATCCATCAGGTAAGTTGGCCGAGGCAGTTCCGGTGAATAAGGTCGCGGCAATACCCGCTGCGATTAGTGTTTTAATTTTCATTGCTTTTTCCTCACAAGTTAGAGCAATAGTTAGTTAAGGTTGAAACGAAAGTTGTGTGGCATCACCACGAAATCGAGTGACTGCGTATTCAACGGGTTTATTAGATCTGATATCCAGATTTACGCTCTTGACACGTAATAGAGGTGCGTTTTTAGGCATGTTTAACAGGCGAGCATCGTCGGCTTCTGGTAAAACTGCACTGATTAAGCTTTCGCAACGTTTTAATTCTATAGCGCAGTGCTTTTTAAGAAAGTCATGAAGTGATCCGCTGTCATATTTTTCAATAACTGAAGTACACGCCTGAGCTGGAAGAAAATGCGAAATGACACAAAAGGGTTTTTCATCAACAGCACGAAGCGTTTCTATAAAGCTAACTGACTCGCCTTCCTTAATCTGTAATTTTGTAGCAACACCACCTCTGGCAGGTATAACTTGTTTGCGTAATACACGGCTTTCAGTCATATGACCTTGGTTTTTTAGTGTTTCAGTAAAACGTGTTTTACTGTCAATGGTGTAGTTGATCGCTGACTCAAGAATAAAAACACCTTTTCCGTGGTACCGTTCTACCAGCCCATCGGCTACCAATTCATCAACAGCACGTCGCAACGTATGACGATTAACGCCAAAACGTTCAGCCAATTCGTTTTCCGGTGGCAGGCTATCGCCTGGTTTGTAGAGTGCGGCAATTTCATTTACCAGCGCATCGCGTATCTGGCGATAGATAGGCATGCCGCCTTCGTTCCGTGCTATCAGATATACAGACATCTAGACATCTCCAGTTAGATGTGGAGTAATTTAGATGAGATTTATGTCAGTTTGATAACAGTTTGATTTCGATGTGATGAAGTTCAGGATGACAGAATGTATTGTAAAGAATACAGCCGTTGCTTAAAAAGGGTGCTAGAGGGGATTAAAAATTGACCAGGACGCGCTATTATTAATAAAGTTAATTAATAACAACAAGCTAGTAGATGAAATACTTAATTCTTGCAGCATTGCTCGTAGCCATTCCATTTCCAACGATCGCCGAAGAGGCGAACAATAACATCGAGCCCAGTTTTCAAGTCTGGCCCATTGGTTGGGTTCGAAAAACGGATGATCGTACCTATTTAGAAATAAATAAAAAATACCAGGCCGCTCTGATGGGTGTTGAGAAGTTAGATTCTATCTGGGTATTGTACTGGTTTGATCGCAATGACACGCCAGAGCAAAGGTCCATTTTGCAGGTACACCCAAGAGGTAATATCGAGAATCCACTGCGTGGGGTATTTGCCACCCGAGCGCCTGTTCGGCCCAACCTGATTGCGCTCAGCCGCTGCGATATTCTTTCGATAAAAGACAACATCATCGAAATTGACTATATCGATGCTTTTCCTGATACACCGGTGCTCGATATCAAGCCATAGTTAAGAATATTTTTCCAGCCACTGTTTACTCTTGTAAATCTCTATAATGATTTTGGCATTCACTCGACTAATTAATATAAGCAGATCAATGACGAGTTCTTTACTCATATCAATGTTGAGTTACACTGAGTGTTCGCAAGCGGTTTATATAATTAATGTCACTATTAGGAGTAATCTTGAATGAAGGCATCTGACCTGTTCGTTAAGGCGCTTGAGTCAGAGGGTGTGGAATATATTTTCGGTATTCCGGGTGAAGAGAACCTCGATTTTCTCAACTCACTCAAAGATTCATCTATACGACTCATCCTGACACGTCATGAACAGGCGGCCGGTTTTATGGCGGCCACCTATGGTCGACTGACCGGTAAAACCGGCGTGTGCCTGGCCACCCTCGGCCCCGGAGCCACTAATCTGGTCACGGCCGCTGCCTATGCCCAGCTTGGGGCCATGCCGATGCTGATGATCACGGGGCAAAAACCGATCAAGGCCAGCAAACAGGGGGAGTTTCAAATTGTCGATGTGGTGGACATGATGAATCCGCTCACCAAGTACACACGACAGATCAGCAGTGCCCACAACATTCCT
>JBFFSQ010000142.1:0-7887 GCA_041572275.1 Gammaproteobacteria bacterium | reverse complement strand
TAGGAAATGGATGACATTGACGATAAAAATCGATGACATGATTGGGCCAGAGCTGGGAACCGGTCTGCTCAGCGATCTCTTTCAATTTTCGAATACTGTCGATGGCCATGTCTTCACGATTACACCAGCATAAGCCTGGCGCCACCTCATCATGTATATTTTCCTGTAAATCTGCTGCATCACCAGCCAGTATTATCGGTGGACCTTTCGGCAACTCAATCAACATCGACATATGACCTGCCGTATGCCCTGGTGACTCTATAGCGTGCACGCCTGACACCAGATCATATTCATTTGACTGCAATCGCCAGTGATATTCTCCGGAAAAATCGTCTACAAAATAGGCCTCATCAGCCGGCTCCCTCGCAGCCTGCATTTCTGACTGATGGACATGAATTTCTGCATGACACATATCCTTAAGACCACCCGCGTGATCAAAATGCAAATGTCCTATAAAAACAACATCGATATCAACTGGATTCAAACCTAACTTCTGAAGACGATTTTCCAGCTTCTGCTCCTCGGTCATCTCAGGCGGACCGAACGGAAACGCCTCATTCTCATAATAATGTTCACGCTGTTCAGAATCAGTAATCTTACTGTAATCACAGCCTACGTCATACAGTATCCTGCCATTCGCCGTTTCAATAAGATACGCCAGTATCGGTGCTTCAATAATAATGCCATGGCCACGATTCCGGGTGGATAATGTTTTATCATAACGATGCGTGCCCGTTAATATTGGCCAGAATTTTTTTACTTGCGTCATAATTTAATGTGTCGTTAAAAATGAAACACCATCAACGCCAATAAAATTAGCCTGATCATGCTTAATGGGTAAATTGATATCATCTGCATTTAATACTCGCTGCACACGATAACGATGATAGCTTTTGATTAGCTCTTTAAATGACAACACCTGATTAGTTTCTTCAGCATACAACTCTTTATCCAGTTGTGGTAACTGATGCCATGGCCGCCCAGGCTGTTCATGATGGGCATTATGATAAGAAAAATTCAGCACTAACAAATTTAGCCATGGATATTTCACTGATATCATATTTGAATAGGTGTTTTTCTGCTCAAACTCGCGACTAAATTTTTTCGCTTCTGCCCCCCTTTTTGAATCCAGGGTTTCAAATATTTCATAGGTATGCTGATGCACATCCATAAATCTCATGATTGTCAGGAAAATCAGATAGGCTAGTGGATATAGAATCAGAATTTTCATCGAAATACTGGCAAGTATCAGGAAAAATACACCTCTTAGCCCAAGCACTGTCACTACCCGTACTCGTCGATGTTTCCGATTGGCTTTAATAAATGGCAATATTATGACCAGGCCATGCATCACGATTTCCATTGCTGGAATATATAACCATTCCAGAAACTGAATAATTTTAAGTAACCTTGGATAGTCTGTAATTTTTACACGGTAATCAAAAGAAACTACATCGGCTCGGTCGGTATGATGCCTGACATGTTTATGGCGCACATCTTCATAATCGCTATAGCTCGCACCACAAATCCACAATAACAGCTCACCTAAAAATCGGTGATACCGGTTCTTACGAAAAATACTATTATGCGCACACTCATGCACCAGATAGGCAGCGATCACCATGGCATGGGCAAACACCAGTACACCCACGCCATTCATCACCCAGCCAGGAGACAGCATTAACAGCAAGCCACTGATATACCCTGTCATCACATAGCTTAATGCCAGGAAGTTTGGCCAGAAGGCATCTTCATATCTAAATAGACTGGACATACGGCAAGTCCCAGCGGGCCGTCCCGCACAACCAACTAAGCACTCTGGGTCGTCCCACAATGCATTTCGTCAAACACTGCCAGTATTCAAAGCAATTTACAGACCATAGCCGGTAGCTTACATAAATTACGTCAAAATACCACTTAATATCAATAACTTAGTTGCTTTCTGCAGTTAGCTTTTTACATCGACAGCCTGTCTATTTTTCTTTTTTCTGCACTACTCGATAGCATTTGTGCCCCAATCTAGCCCCTCGGATAACTATTTCCCTGCTAGCCAACCTGTCGAGTCAGCTACAAATCCCACTCACAAACATCTCATTCAACCCTGTATCATCACTCCAACCAACCTGTATACGGCTATTTTTTACCTTAACAACAAGGGCTTATGGCTATACACTCTCAAGCTTTGTTTCTCTTTGACCTAATTACAATTACTATCGGTGTTCTATGCGCAACTGGCTGATACAGTTTTACGAAACTACATGTCTAAAAAAACCTGTTTATACCGTTCTTGTCACTTTAGTTTTATGTCTGTTTTTTGCGTTCTACTCCAAAGACTTTAAACTCGATGCCTCAGCCGACTCCCTGGTCCTGGAGCACGATGCCGCACTCAAGTATTACCGATCAATCAAGGCTCGCTATGGCTCAGATGACTTCCTCGTAGTCACCTATAGCCCGCAGGATGATTTATTTTCTGAGCCTGTACTTGAAGACCTGCGCCAGCTCAGACATCAACTTAGTGAGCTGCCACACATTGACTCTATCAACAGTATTCTCGATGTTCCCCTAACACAGAGTCCACCGGTATCCCTGTCAGAATTAAGCGATGAAATTCGCACACTGGAAACGCCCGACATGGACAAGCAACTGGCGCGTCGTGAATTTCTCTCCAGTCCCTTGTATAACAATCTGCTGATCAGTCCAGATGCGAAAACCACAGCGTTACAATTAAACCTGAAACGCAACGAAACTTATCAGCAACTGTTATCACAGCGAAATCAACTCCGTGAAAAACAGCTAACTGAATCTTTATCGAATCAAGAGCAGGCTCAACTGGCCGATGTTTCAAAACGTTTCAAACAACTAACCCATGAACTGACCGATCAGGAACAGAAACTGATTCAGCACGTACGTGACATCATGGATCAACACCGCCAGCACGCCTCGCTTCACCTTGGCGGTGTACCCATGATTGCGGCTGACTCCCTCGACTTTATCCAACGCGACCTGCAAACGTTTGGGGTGGGCGTCATTCTGTTTATTGTCGTGATATTGATCATTGCTTTTCGTAAACCGCGATGGGTATTCCTGGCCATGCTAACCTGCCTGTTCTCAGGTATCTTTATGACCGGCCTACTGGGTTTGATCGACTGGCGCGTCACCGTAGTTTCATCCAACTTTATTTCCCTGATGTTGATTATCACACTGTCACTAACCATACATTTGATTGTGCGCTATCGAGAACTGCATCATAAACACCCGGAATATGATCAATACACGCTGATAACACAGACCATTCGTTCTAAATTTCTGCCTTCCTTTTACACTGCCATTACTACCATTGTTGCGTTTGGCTCCTTACTGGTCAGTGGGATTCGCCCGGTCATTGATTTTGGCTGGATGATGGTATTCGGCATCACCATTGCGTTTATCCTGACTTTTACTTTCTTCCCGGCGGCACTGCTTTTCTTTAAACCCGGCACGCCCTCTAAACTTCGCGACATGACCGGGGCAATTACCCATGCTCTGGCCCAGTTCATTCAAAGTTACAAACGAACCACCCTGACTATCGCTGGTGTCCTCATCGGTCTGAGCGCATTTGGTATCAGCCAGATGACAGTCGAAAATCGTTTCATCGATTACTATAAAGAACACACTGAAATTTATCGCGGCATGGAACTTATCGACAAGCAGCTCGGCGGCACGACACCGCTTGATGTCATCCTCGATGCGCCCGCCAGTTATTTTAAGTCAGACACCAAAGCCGCTGAGCCACAAAATGATTTTGCTGCAGAATTTGAACTCGAATTAGATGACGAAGTTGGCATCACCAGTAGTTACTGGTTTAATTACGACAAACTGGAGAGCGTCAAAGCGATTCATCAATATCTGGATAGTCTGCCTGAAACCGGTAAGGTACTCTCTATCGACACCACCGTTACCATGCTTGAACAATTACGTGATAATGATGACCTCGACGACTTCTTCCTCGCCCTCATCCATAAACGGGTACCGGATAGTGTTCGCGACGCATTGTTCAAACCATATCTGGCCAGTGATGGTAACCAGATTCGCTTCAGTATCCGAGTATTTGAATCTGATAAAAATCTGCAACGTCAGGCACTACTGGAAAAAATCAATACTGAGCTAACATCGCATTTTGGCCTGCAACAGGAACAGGTACATTTATCAGGCATGCTGGTACTCTACAATAACATGCTACAGAGCCTGTTCCGCTCACAAATCCTCACCATAGGCGTAGTCTTCTTCGCTATTCTTGTGATGTTTGCCATCCTGTTCCATTCCTACAAGCTGGCCATTCTTGCAATCATGCCCAACATGCTGGCAGCGTCCATGGTTCTCGGCCTGATGGGTCTCACAGGTGTTCCCCTGGACAT
Source organism: Gammaproteobacteria bacterium (assembly GCA_041572275.1). Classification (GTDB taxonomy): domain Bacteria; phylum Pseudomonadota; class Gammaproteobacteria; order SZUA-229; family SZUA-229; genus JBFFSQ01. Next base: position 3,493 of record JBFFSQ010000142.1, on the reverse strand, counting down.
CATGACCATTACCATTGCCGCCATCTGTATTGGTATTGCCGTCGATGACACCATCCATTACGTGCACCGCTTTCAGGAAGAGTTCAAACAGGATAATGATTACTGGGCCACCATCAAACGCTGTCATGCCAGTATTGGTCGCGCCATGTATTACACCACTATTACAATTACGCTTGGCTTTTCTATCCTCGCGCTGTCTAACTTTATGCCAATGATTTATTTTGGCCTGTTGACCGGCTTTGCCATGCTGATGGCCTTACTGGCAAACCTGACCTTGTTGCCATTATTGATTGCACTTTTCAAACCCATGCCTACTCAATCAGCAAGCACCTGACTCTGAGGCATCAATCTAGTATCCCATTCGATTACGTTTACGCTCGATTTTGTCCAGTAACTTCTGGGCATAGGGATTCTCGTGACTGCGTGACATTTTAAGCAAGCTCTCCGCCTTGTCCCAGTCACGGGACACACCAACGCCTTTAAAATACATACGCCCAAGTCTGAACATGGCATGGGCACTCCCATATTTAATCGCACGTTCGTATTGCAGTTTTGCCTTTTCAAGATCCCTGTCAACGCCTGCGCCTTGCTCATAGAGTTGGCCCAGTAAACTCATACCGTAGCCACTACCACGACGATCTGATCGTCTCGCCAGTTCTACCGCTCTAGCATAGTCAACATCAACGCCTTTACCTTTAAGATACAAAAATCCGAGTCGAGCCATTCCCCATGGATTACCTTTTGCTGTCGCTTTTTCATAATAACTAATGGCCCGCTCTAAATCCTGATTGACGACTATACCGCGCTCATAAAATATCCCATGCGAGCCAACCCGAATCCAAACTGTTTTTTCGCAATCGACAACTGTGTGAGTTCAAAAGACTTTTGTTCGTCTTTCTCTACTCCATCACCACGCAAATACAACCAGCCCAGTAATGCAGCAGAAAGATGATCACCACGCTCAACACCCTGACGGTAATAATCAATCGCTGTTGAATAATTCTGCTCAACACCAAAACCACGCTCATATAAAAAACCAACACGACCATAAGCCGCTGGATAATTTTTTTCGAGTGCTTTCAGGTACCAGTTCATAGCCTGCGAATAATCCTGTCTAACACCGGAACCGCGCTCATACATAAAACCAATTCGATTCTGCGCTTTTAGCACACCATCGTTAGCCAGCTGCATCATCAGTTTAAAAGCCTTGTTAAAGTCACCATTAAACAGTAATTCTTTCATAGCAGTCTGATAAACATGCTCAAATTCCGCCTGCTGAATGGCTGACACATACTGCGCACTTAAACCCTCAACGCCTTGCGTATTTTTACCTCCTTGCTTTTCTGCCTCAGCTAATTGTTCACGCAACTGTTTAATCTGTTCCCTGGCCTCGTTTAAATCTTCAATGGAATCCCTTAGCTGCTCTTCAACTTCAAAGTTTTTTCTGATTGCAGCCACCTGCTGCAAAACATCATCAGGATCAGCTTCCATTTTGGCTTTGATAAAATATCGAATTCGGTTCCAGTCTTCTTCCAGTAACTGCATCCGGGTGATGCCAGCTGCCAGTGTCACCACATCCTGGCTTGCATAACGATTGCCATACTCATCTTCAGATACATTCACCACTGACTGGACGTAAGTACCCAATTCCTCGATCAGGCTTTGTTTTATGCCATCGATAGCATTCTGTCGGCTGATATATTTTGAATCGAAATCCGTTGCATAATACTCATGGTCACGAATATATTCTCGCGGTGCCGCAACGGCTTGAAAGCAGATAACAACTAAAACTAACAGGAAATGATTTTTCATGATGGCCTGCACATTAAATTATGCCTGGCAATCAGTTTAGTTGTTTATTAATTATTTTCCAGATTCAGCGACTGCATCATGGAAGAACGGAATATACTCAGTCCAGTTTTCTACTGAACCATAATTGGAAAATACCACCAGGCCATGCTTATCGAGCACATAGGTGGTCGGAAAAATTCTGGAAATATTACGATCGCGCATCAGTTTGTCACCTTTGATGCGAATAAAGTTATCCTCAGAATCTTTCACACCTGAATCAGACAACGGCAATGCCCCCAGCCCTTTGCTCCTAGCCCAGTTGCGTGACTCATCGATGGATTCACGTAACTGCAATACCACAAATTCCACTTCATCACCGACGGTATCTTTCAGGATTCGATACATCTCGATAATGGAAGAAAACTCATGACGGCAGGACGGACACCACTGGCCCCAGAAATGTAGAAACACCACCTTACCTTTCAGGTCAGATAAGGTTTTCTTTTTACCAGCAGGATCGGTAAATTCCACATTTGGAAAACGATCACCAATGGTGATACCAGTGAGCGCCTGTTTTGCCTCGGCTTGCTTCTTGTAAGGCCCCCACAACTTGATCCATTCACTGCGCTCAAATACCACATCATTATCGACCGCATAGACGATACATTTCTGCTGGGTATATTTAGCACACAGATCAAGACTGGCTTTTTTCGCTTCTTCGACGGTGGACTTGCCAGCCTGCCAGGACCAGGCACCTCCAGGTGCAATTACATAAGCCTTGTGTGGTGGTGCATAGGCATAATCAAATTCCAGACCATCACGCGCTTTCTTATCGACATGGGGCACACCTGTGGCATCAATCGCCCAGCTGAGCGACGACCAACTATACAGGATTAAACACACTAGAATCTTTTTCATCACACACACTATTTCGTCTGACTATAAACAAGAAAGGGAGCCCGGTTTACACTGGGCTCCCAACATCTCTACTTAGTGGTTGGTTATATCCCTATTATTATTATCAATCCATTAATCCACTTCTTCGTAACCAGTCACCATCGCCTTGAAATGTGCAGTCGGTGTATGACCTGCAGTTCCAAGGTAGACATGCGCTATTACGAAGATCAGCATCAAGTAGGCACCCGCCACATGGAAGTATGACACATACTCCAGGTTCAGCCAGCTTACACCCCAGTCAGCCCAGGAATTGTAGAACAGGTAGAACCAACCAGTGAACCAGATTAACGGGCTAATCACTACTAACACGAACAGATAAGCCAGTCGTTGTAGAGGATTATGCTTGGTTAATGTTGTGGTCTTAACTGGATGTGGCGCATCAGTGAATATACCAGTGAGGTAATATTTCAACATGGCATCCACTTTTTCCATGGTTGGAATGTACTGTTTCCATTCCCCGGTAGTGAAATGCCAGAAGATGGCAAATATCCACAGACCAACCAGAGTCCAGGCCGCAACCGTGTGATAAGCCACGGCATTTTCAAAGCCGAACAGGTTATACAGACCATGTACTTCAAAGCCACTGACTAGCAGGAATAAAATTAGACCTGCCTGAGACCAATGCCAGAAGCGTTCGAAACGTTTAAATATATAGAGTCTTTCAGCCATGGTATTAGCCTCCTCTCTTATGCATGATGATACGAATCAGACCGTGTAACAGAACACCAATCAGGGTCAGCGCAGC
>JBFFSQ010000141.1:0-7967 GCA_041572275.1 Gammaproteobacteria bacterium | reverse complement strand
TTTTATAAATATAAACGACTCATAGCTGCAAAAGTGAATACACCCTGATACAGTTTTGCACATCCACTCTTAATCATAAGCAGCCACTATATAACATATAATAACACCGACTACTGACAGTAATTCATTAATAGTTATCCTATTCCGTGCTTTTTGCCTGGCATAAAAACTCATCTGCTCTTTCAATCAGCATTGCGAATTCTAATATTCCTTTTTTGTTGTCTTTACAATACCTTATTATTGACGGCTACAACCAATATGTCTTCTGAAGCCAGGCCATGATGCGAACACAGAAGTATTGTTAATCAGCATAACTGACCGCCTAGACGATGTTATTAATGATCAAGTATTTATTAAAAGATTGCAGCGATCCCGGGCAGTTGTTAAACACCAGAATCACTGCAATTAATAAATCAAGCCGCCTTATCGTCAGACTTGTGTTCGAGGACTTTTCCAGTCCGATTAATTTCTATGCGTCTTGGCTTCATTGCCTCAGGCACTTCCTTGACAAGCTTAATCGTTAGCAGGCCATTGAGAAGTTTGGCACCTTTAACTTCAATATAGTCAGCCAGGTTAAACTTTTGTTCAAATGATTGCGTAGTGATTCCACGGTAAAGATATTCTTTATTTTCCTCAGTTTCTTTTTTACCGCTTACCGTCAAAACGTCTTTCTCTACCTGAATATCTAGCTCGTTTTCTTCGAAGCCCGCAACAGCCAAGGTGATAGAGTATTCATTCTCATCTAACACCTCAATATCATAGGGAGGATATCCTGTGGTGGTTTTATTAGAACGCAATGCAGAATCCAGTAAAGCCCCGAAATGATCGAAGCCGATGCTGCTACGGTATAATGGAGTTAAATCAATTGGGTTCATAACATATTTTCCTCTCAAACCTAAATGATATAAAAACAATTAATTTATGAAGCCAGGCAACAATGACCGAGCTTGTTCATTTTCTGAAATAGGGTTTCTGCGAAATTTTTCAAGGGCATTAGACAGGAGACAATAATAAAAAATTTTATTATTGCTATTAGCCATAATTATAATTATTTTAAGGTGAACTCACCACGCTTTGTGACCATATTCAATCAACAATAATTTCACTGAATGACTCCAGCAATGGATAGTGCTTATGCTCTTTATTTTCAGCCTGGCTATCTGGTTTCTTTACCGCCAGTAAATATTTAATTCCATAATCTGCGGCTGCATCCAGCACACTGAAGTTATCATCAATAAACAGAGTCTTGTTGACATCAAATGTTTCGACGGCTTGTAATGCAGGCCAGAATGCGGACTCTTCTTTGGCATGGCCGAGCTCATGAGAGGTAATGATACGATCAAAATGACGATCCAGTCCGGTGGTTTCCATTTTTATTTCGACACTGGCAGGATGTGCATTGGTGACCAGCACAACGCGCTTGCCCTGCATATGCAGAAACTGTAAAAACTCTCTGACATGGGGTCTCACGGCGATTTTATGTTTAACTTCTCGCTTCAATCCCGGGATATCCAGCGCCAGTTCTTTTGACCAGTATTCAACACAGTACCAGTTCAGGCTACCCATCACAGCGCTGTATTTTCCCATCAGCACATCGCGGGCTTCTGCATGGTCGAGGCCGTGACGCTCAGCATAACGGATCGGCACATGTTCGAGCCAAAAATGGTTATCATAATGCAGATCCAGCAAGGTACCATCCAGATCAAGAAAAACACTATGTATTACCGCCCAGTCAATCATTTCGCTTTCACCTGTATTTACGAGTAAACTAACTCAAAAATTTATTGTGTTCGTGTATGCCAAAAAAACCCACCATCCTCAACACCACGACCCTGGCCCAGAGCCGGTTGTTCACCATTCAGCAGCTCAGGCTGAAATTTTCCAATGGTGAGCAGCGTGACTATGAACGTATTGTTACCCACAGCCATGGCGCGGTACTCATTGTAGCATTGCTCAATCCATCGACTGTACTTCTGGTTAAGGAATATGCTGCTGGTACTGATCGCTATGAACTAGTCTTCCCCAAAGGCCTGATCGATGCTGGAGAAAGCATTGAAGATGCCGCCAATCGTGAATTAATGGAAGAGATCGGCTATGGCGCGCATACGTTGTCACATATTAGTACCATGAGTGTTGCACCGGGATATCTCAGCTTTGATACGCACATCGTGCTCGCGGAAGACCTGTATGAACAACACCTGGCGGGTGACGAGCCCGAGCCTCTTGAAGTTGTCAGCTGTGATCTTAATCAACTGGATAACTTCATCCAGCGCCCTGAGCTGACTGAGGCTCGCTCCATTGCAAGTCTGTATATGGTCCGTGACATTCTACTGAAGCGGTGATGCATGTCTGATCTCAATCTTGAATACCTGTGTATGAATGCCGTCGATATCGCTCGCCAGGCAGGACATAAAATTCTGGAAATCTACAACAGTAGTTACGACATCGAACACAAAGCTGATAAAACGCCTCTGACTACAGCAGATCTTGCTGCAGATAAACTGATCGTGGATGGACTCAGCCAGTTAACACCGGACATTCCCATTCTCACTGAGGAATCACCCGACATTCCCTTTGCGACTCGTCGTCAATGGCAACGCTACTGGCTAGTAGACCCTCTCGATGGCACCCGGGAATTCATCAAGCGTAATGACGAGTTCAGTGTCAATATCGCACTCATTGAAAATCAGGAGAGTATCATCGGTGTCATCAATGCACCGGTACTTAAACAGGATTACTTCGCCTGGCGCAACGGCGGCGCCTTCAAATTTGAGATTGGCACAGGCATCCATCAAATCCATTGTCGCTCATTGACCGGTGATACCATTACTGTAGCTGGCAGCCGCTCACATGCATCACCCGCCCTGCAAAACTATATCGACAAGCTGGGTAACACTGAAGTAATCACCATGGGTAGTTCATTAAAATCCTGCCTGGTAGCCGAGGGCAAGGCTGATATTTATCCACGTTTGGGGCTTACTTCAGAATGGGACACAGCTGCCGCCCAGTGCATTGTTGAAGAGGCAGGCGGCCATATCACTCGAACCGATATGCAGCGCCTGCGCTACAACACCAAAGACAGCCTGCTCAATCCTGAGTTTTTTGTCTTTGGCGATAACAGCAAAGATTGGTCACAATACCTTGACTAAAATGCCTGTCTAAATGCCTCCAGGAAGGCATCATGCTGCTCCATCGGCAAATGGTTAATCCCGGCCGCTGCCTTACGACCACCGCCGGTTTCAAACTGACGACAGAGCTCATCGGCTCCGGTCTTTTTGCTCAGGGGCGCACGCACACTAACCAAGAATCCCCCATCCTTTTTCTCGGTAAGCAGGGCGTGAGCACGCTCTGGATTGTTCTGGGCCAGGTCATTGGCAAACACACCACTCACGCGCCGCGCCCATTTGGCCTCAGGTAACACATACAGGGCGTGACCATCATCCGTGTACTGGCTTTTCAGCGCCAATGCCTGCTGCATGTCCATCTGATAGCCATCTAGCAGCATTTTGTAGCCAGGCTCATTATTGATGAAATCGAATGGGTTTCGATAAGGCTTAACCATCTGATACAGATTGTCCGGTGTAAAAATTAGATCATCCAGGCTAGCACCATAACCATTGTAATTGATGCAAGTACCAAGCAATTTCAACTGCTCTAGCTGGGCATGATCTAAATTCAGTGGCTGTGCAGCTTGTTCAGCAGCTGAATACAGATTATCACCATAGGCCGCTGTCACAGCCCAGGGCAGAAATTGGCCATCCAGATACTCATTTACCAGTAAACTGCTACACATATTCGCATCGGTATCGATATGAGCTTGCAGCGCGTCATGTTCGGGGATGTCACCGGCAAAATGATGATCAAAATACTGGACGCGGGCACCCGCCTGTAGAATTCTCAATAAACCCTCACGGTTCTTGTCCAGCGATATGTCAAGTACCGTCACTTCATCACCGGATTGGACTTGAAGATCTTGCAGTAGATTAATATTACGTTTAACGCCGGTTACCAGCTGACTTTTCACGGGATTAGCCAACCTTAACTGATGCAGGGCACAGATACCATCTGCATCACCATTAAACACGTCAATATACGCCATATAACCTCCGCTCAACCGCTTTTATTCAAGTTTATAGATATTAGTCAGCACAGCTTGCCTGATCAACCAACCAGTTAATATTCAGGAAAAATTCATGGCAGCAAACTATAACCTACTTAAAAAAGCCAGCTTGACTGCTGCTGCCACACAATCTATATGATTGATTAACTCTACATAAAAAAACCACACGCAATGATGGCAAACAGACCCTCATCACAGCACACACAAACACCGTAAGAATATCAAACTGAATACAGCCGATCACTATATGCTTCTGCGCTGCAGCAAACACACTCATCACATCAGGCAAATCCAAAGTTTATGCCAGACTGCCGCCAGCCATTTAAGCAAAGACAAGATCAAGCCGTCTTTAGATACTCTAAATCGTATTGACTCCTGCCCCGGCGGAACTCGACAATATTGCATACCAGACTCGCTCACAGCTAAACATAGTTGCCAGTCGTTATGGTAAACCTATAAGAATTGATTACATAAGAAAACAAAAAGCAGGCCTGAGCTTATTGAAACATACCTATATCGTCAAATATGAAAAGCATACACTCAATTATATGCGAGTATTTTATAAATCCCAAAACAACTGGTTGGCGAACTCACTACCAACAGACAAACAGAGCCAAGCAGCCTCATAGGTTTAATACTATTTAGTTATCAGGTATTAAAAACACAATTCAAGATTTTTTCATTAATAATAAACGAAATGGAATAAGCTAATTCACCACACAGGACTCCAGGCAAATCACCTTTTCACTCATCAGGCTATCTGGTCTCCCAAGATAATAACCCTGCCCAAAGTCTGCACCAAGCCCCTTCAGGACGCACATAATTTTTTCATTTTCAACAAATTCTGCAATAGTGTGTATCCCCATACTTTTCGCAATATCAACTGCTGCTCTTACGAAGACACGATCCGCCTCATCAACATGCAAATTTCTCACAAAGCTGCCATCGATTTTTATATAATCAACCGGTAAATTTTTTATATATTGGAAAGATGAAAAGCCAACACCAAAATCATCTAACGCAAATCGACAACCCTTTTGAGACATCGAATCTATAAATTTTTTCGCCGTAATCAGGCTTTCAACTGCGGCCGTTTCAGTCAGTTCAATAATAATGTGCTCAGCCACCCCCTGATTTTTCAGCAGCAATTCATGCATCCAGGTATGAAATTCAGAATCATCGATGTGCTTTCCTGAAAGATTGATTGCCACATCAACAATTGAACCCGCCTGTAGAGACTCTGCTACGACACCAACCGCTTTAGCCAACACCCAACGGTCGATTTCTTTTATTAAACCAAAGCGCTCTGCTGTTTTAATAAAATTACTTGGCATGATCAAATTATTGTCAGCATCAATAATCCTTACCAATGCCTCATGGTGACTGATCTCACCCGTTTCCAGGTTAAATATCGGCTGATAGTGAAGCACTACACGGTCATTATTCAGCGCATCCCTAATCATATTTTCGATTTCAACTTTTGCCTGCATCCGCGCCATACCCTGATCTTCCTTGCTATAGACATGGTATCGATTACGCCCCTGCGCTTTTGCCAGATACATTGCAGCATCCGCTTCTGCGAGTACCTGGCTCGGCTCTTTATCATCACTCGGAAACAATGAAATACCGATACTTGCACTGATATGAACTTGTTGCTCTTCATGTCGCCATTCTGTGCTAGATAATGACGCCAGAACATTCTCGGCAACATTCACCGCCTCACCTCTATCTGCAAAAGGCAAGATCACGCCAAACTCATCACCACCCAGACGGCCGAGAATATCTGTATCACGTAAGCTATTTTTTAAACTGACCGCCACCTGCAAAAGATACGCATCTCCTGCCTGATGGCCATAGGTATCATTAATATATTTAAACTGGTCAAGATCCAAAAACAACAACGCCGACTCATGACCATATCGTTGGCCAAATGATATGTGATGAGCCAATCTCTCCTGAAAATAACGTCGATTTACCAGACCCGTAAGCGCATCATGCTCAGCAAGATAGACGATCTGCTCTTCACGACGTTTTTCATTACTAATATCAATTATTAATCCACGAACCATGTTGCACTGTTCATGCTCATCATAATCAGAACTAGCAATAAAGCGCGTCCACAAATATTTTTTATTATTATGCTGCATTCGAACATCAACTGTCACCTGCCGGCCAGGCTGTTTTAGCAACTCAAGCTGATTTAATAAAGAAGGGCAATCATCTTTAAAAACCGACCTTTTAAAGAAGCCTTCCTCAAACCAGTCAGACAATGGATAACCGAGCAAATCTTCAGCTTCACGGCTCACAAAAATAAAATCGAATATGTCTTCCTTTGATTCCCAAATCACCGCATCAATGCTATTCAGTAATGATTTCAAATGAACTGTCTGTCGAGCCAGGATCTGATGCTCTTCTCGCAACTGCTCCTGCGCACTACTCAAATGGCTCGTCATCTCATTGAACGCTATTGCCAGCTCGCCAAAATCATCCTTATCTTCCATTACAATTACATGCGACAAATTGCCTTGCTGAATTTGCTTCACACCCTGCTTAAGAAGGCGCAACTTCTTTGTCAGAAAATAGCTAATGAATATTGTTGAAATCGCCAGAAACAATAATGTCAATCCTGCTATTATTGCATTCTGAGTCCTTACTTCTTCAGTCATTTTATTCAAAAAAATTGTATTATAGACAACATGCAAAACCCCCATCTCCTGATCACCTACTACAATCTTCCGTGTAATATCAAAAACCTCATTCACATGAGTTAGATGATACTCTTCATCATGCGGTATTATTTTCTCAACATCATATTTACCCACTGATGCAATTCGATTGCCTGCAAAATCTGTTACTTCTATATAAATCAGGTCTTTTTTCTTTTTTGCCAATGCCAACACATCCTCAATCATTGCAACATCATAGGCAATCAACCCTGGAGAAACTGCCGCTGCAAGTAATGTCGTTTGTTCCTGTGCTGTTTTTTCAAGAAATTCAGAATAATTTTGATCAATGACGCGAATGCTATTCCACAGCATGACGGACAACATAACAAACTGCACAACTACAATGCTAATGAAGATACGAGCTGATAGTGAACTTCGCATACTGATATCTAGTGCTCTACATGCTTCGACAGATAAGGCCTTACTTTATCAAACTCATTAGCACTGATCACCCTGAAAGGAGGCATTGAAATTGCCTGTAAAACTTTTTTACCTGCCTCATCTTTCCCTAGCCTCAACAAAGCATCGATTATTCTTACCGTCAACTCATCGTCAAGTCGCGATGAGGTCAGCACTGTCAAACCAGGATACTCGGATGAACGCACAATAGTTCTGATTTTGATACCTTTTTCATTCAGATGTTGTTCCATAAACCCAGCAATTAACGATGCCTGAGTTTCACCTCGCCGCAATGCTGATATCGCATCGTTATGACTATGAAAATGATGCACATCAACAGCCTTCTCACCTTTTAGTCCCAGCTGTTCAAAATATGAATGACTTAATTGTCCCAGAAAACCTGCAGCAGGTGGCGTACCAATTTTCTTACCTATCAGATCTTCAATCGTCTGTACCGGGCTATCGACTAATACCACAAGATGCCCAGTCATAGGACTGCTCTGAGTCAACTGAAGGTCATACAAATCTGAATTGGCCATCATTAATGCAAAAGTTGGCCCCCCTAAAATCAGGTCATATCGCCCCTCAAGTGCTCGCGGAACATATTCCTTTGCATCTTTTGTTGTTTCGATAATGACAGGGCGGTTAAGTGTCTCTGAGAGGTATTTGCGTAACGGTGACATGCGCTTGACCAGTGCCACAGGACTCATAAAAGGTGCCAC
>JBFFSQ010000140.1:0-7987 GCA_041572275.1 Gammaproteobacteria bacterium | reverse complement strand
CCAAAGAAGTATTTCCTGTAAATTTAGAAGATGAAATGCGTCAGTCCTACCTGGACTACGCCATGAGTGTAATTGTTGGCAGGGCCTTACCTGATGTTCGAGACGGCCTGAAACCCGTGCATCGGCGTGTACTTTACGCCATGAGTGAACTGGGTAACGACTGGAACAAACCTTACAAAAAATCTGCCCGTGTGGTGGGTGACGTTATCGGTAAATACCATCCCCATGGAGATACAGCTGTTTACGACACCATTGTTCGTATGGCACAGCCATTTTCGATGCGCTATATGCTGGTTGATGGGCAGGGTAACTTTGGCTCGGTTGATGGTGATGCCCCTGCTGCCATGCGTTATACCGAAGTGCGGATGGCAAAAATAGCCCATGAAATGCTGGCCGATATAGATAAAGAAACGGTCGACTTTGATGCCAACTATGATGGTTCTGAACATGAACCTGTGGTGTTTCCTACCCGGGTGCCAAGCCTGCTGATTAACGGTTCTTCCGGTATTGCAGTGGGTATGGCCACTAATATTCCGCCACATAACCTGACCGAAGTTATCAATGCCTGTATTGCCTTGATCGATAATCCAGATATCAGCATAGATGGTTTGATGGATTATATTCCAGCACCTGATTTACCGACTGCAGCCCTGATCAATGGCGTCAAAGGCATTCGTGAGGCGTATCGCACCGGTCGAGGCCGCATGTATATGCGTGCAAAAGCCGAGGTGGTGACCAGTGATAGTGGGAAACAGTCTATTATTGTTCATGAGCTGCCGTATCAGGTAAACAAGGCTCGTTTGATTGAACGTATCGCTGAACTAGTCAAAGATAAGAAGATTGATGGCATCACCGAACTTCGCGATGAATCGGATAAAGACGGCATGCGCATAGTGATTGAAGTGCGTCGCGGTGAAGTCGGTGAGGTAATCCTCAATAATCTGTACATGCAAACCTCGATGCAGTGCGTATTCGGGATTAACATGGTCGCCCTGGTGAATGGCCAGCCAAGACTGCTGAACCTTAAAGAAGTTCTGGACGCCTTTGTTCGTCATCGCCGTGAAGTGGTGACACGACGCACCATTTACGATTTACGTAAAGCCCGTGGACGTGCTCATATCCTTGAAGGTCTGGCTGTAGCCCTGGCCAATATTGATGAAGTCATCCAGCTGATAAAACAGTCAGCTAACCCTGCTGAGGCAAAAGAACAGTTGCTTAATCGTGTCTGGCAACCAGGCATGGTTGTCGATATGCTTAAACGTGCAGGTGCTGAGGCATCTCGACCGGAAGATCTGGATTCAAGCTATGGTCTTCATGAAGATGGCTATCACCTATCTGACGTGCAGGCTCAGGCTATCCTTGATCTACGCTTGCATCGCCTGACAGGTCTTGAACAGGACAAAATTCTTTCTGAGTTCAAGGAGATCCTTGATTTGGTGGCCGATCTTCTGGAAATTCTGGGCAGCCCTGATCGCCTTTTACAGGTTATTCGTGAAGAACTCGCAGAAATCGTTGAAAAATACGGTGATGAGCGCCGTACTACAATAATCGAGAATCAGCTTGATTTAAGTCTTGAGGACTTGATTACTGAAGAAGATGTTTTGGTGACTTTCTCACACGAAGGTTACGCCAAATCACAGCCACTGACAGATTACACCACCCAGCGTCGTGGTGGCCGCGGTAAATCAGCGACGCGTATGAAAGACGAAGACTTTATCGATAAGCTTTTTGTTGCTAATACCCACGATACCCTGTTGTGTTTCTCAAGCCGAGGCAAAGCCTACTGGATCAAAGTTTATGAACTACCACAGGCAAGTCGCGGAGCTCGCGGTAAACCCTTGGTGAATTTATTACCGCTGGAAGAAAACGAGCGTATTAATGCTGTGTTGCCTATTCGTGAATATGATGAAAATCATTATATCTTTATGGCTACCAGTTCAGGCACGGTTAAGAAAACACCGCTGACTAATTTCTCCAATCAACGTGCCGCCGGAATTATTGCGGTTGACTTGCGTGGTGATGATACCTTGGTTGATGTAGCACTGACTGATGGCAGCAAAGATATCATGCTGTTCTCAACTTCAGGTAAGGCAATTCGCTTCTCCGAATCAGATGTACGTGCAATGGGACGAACAGCCGCAGGTGTACGTGGTATTCGTCTGGCCGAAGGTCACAAAGTGATGAGTTTGATCATCGTTGATGATGAAGCCACAATTCTGACGACTACTGAAAACGGTTATGGCAAACGTACGGCATCAGCTGATTACCCATGCAAGGGTCGTGGTGGACAAGGGCTAATTTCGATTCAGACTTCTGAGCGTAATGGTAATGTCATTGGCGCAGTTCAGGTTAAGGATGCTGATGAAATTATGATTATCTCGAACATGGGAACCCTGGTACGCACAGCCGTTGATGAAGTTAGAGTAATGGCCCGTAACACACAGGGTGTGCGACTGATACGCCTGGGCGACAATGAGAAACTGGTTGAAATTGAACGCGTAGAGTCACTGGATGAAACTGTAATTGAGGAAGACGAATAACATAAATTGATATCACTCTTTTTTTAACATTGTCGAAAAGGCAATACTAAGGTAGTGGAATTACAGGATTAACTATCGCCAGCAATAATCGCTATGCAACAGCCTTTGTTGATACTTGGGTTGAAGGTGGTATTAACCTGATTTTTATAGAACAATCATAAAAGATTATAGGTGTTACATGAGTCGAGTATATAACTTCAGTGCAGGCCCCGCCGCACTACCAGAAGAAGTATTGCAGCAGGCGAAAGAAGAAATGCTGGACTGGCAGGGCGCGGGCATGTCAGTGATGGAAATGAGTCATCGTGGCAAGGCGTTCATGTCTATTGCAGATAAAGCAGAAGCTGATCTGCGTGAACTTATGGCCATACCAGATAACTACAAAGTATTGTTTTTGCAAGGTGGTGCCAGTTCTCAGTTTTCTATGGTGCCGATTAATTTATTGAATGGGAAAACCAGTGCGGACTACGTGTTAACAGGGCAGTGGTCAAAAAAAGCAATTGCGGAAGCGAAGCGTTACGGTAATGTAAATGTGGTGGCATCCAGTGAAGATCAGAAATTCACTACGGTTCCAGAACAGTCCAGCTGGAACACCAGCGCCGATGCTGCGTATCTTCACTATACACCTAATGAGACTATTGTCGGTGTTGAATTCCCTTTTGTTCCTGAAACTGATGTGCCATTGGTCGCAGATATGTCATCAACTATACTGTCACGTGCGATTGATGTTTCAAAGTATGGTGTTATCTATGCTGGAGCACAGAAAAATATTGGTCCAGCCGGCTTAACTATTGCCATTGTCCGCGATGACCTGATTGGTCATGCTATGCCAACTATGCCGGTGATGATGGATTACAAAACGCATTCTGATAATGACTCTATGTACAACACGCCACCAACCTACAGTTGGTATCTGGCCGGACTGGTATTCCAGTGGTTAAAAGATAAGGGTGGTATAGCTGCCATGACAGAGATCAATGAGCGTAAAGCAGGCAAACTATATCAGGCAATTGATAATTCAAGCTTTTATTCTAACCCTGTCGATATCAGCTGTCGCTCATGGATGAATGTACCGTTTATACTTGCTGATTCAGAGTTGGATACAAAATTCCTGGAACAGGCAGAACAAGCTGGATTGACGACATTAAAAGGACATCGCTCAGTAGGCGGTATGCGTGCGAGTATTTATAACGCTATGCCAGAAGCGGGTGTCGATGCACTGATTGATTTCATGCAAGATTTCGAGCAACGTAACGGATAAAAACTGGTTTAATGAGTCATAGTTCTGCCAGGTCTGTTTAACGCCTTGTCTGATCTATGGCTTTGTGAAAGACCGTAAGGATTCAATATGTTCACGATAAAAACCTATAATGCCATATCAGAAAAAGGTTTGAATAGGCTATCACCTCAAGAATATACTATCGATCCTGATGCAGCTGCACCTGATGCAATTATGTTGCGTTCCTATAAAATGCACGATGAGCCAGTAGCTGATACTGTGTGTGCTATTGGTCGCGCAGGTGCTGGTGTTAACAATATTCCTGTGGCTGCTATGTCAGATCGGGGTATTGTCGTTTTTAATGCGCCGGGTGCTAATGCCAATGCAGTTAAAGAACTGGTCATTGCAGCTATGCTTATAGCCAGTCGTAATCTAACAGAAGCCTGGCAGTACACCACGCAACTTGAAGGTACTGATATAGAAGTATCTCAAGCAGTAGAAGCCGGAAAGAAAAAATATGTTGGATTCGAATTGCCCGGACGTACGCTTGGGGTCATCGGGCTTGGCGCAATCGGTGTACAGATTGCCAATGCCGCTGATGCATTGGGTATGCGAGTCA
Source organism: Gammaproteobacteria bacterium (assembly GCA_041572275.1). Taxonomy (GTDB): domain Bacteria; phylum Pseudomonadota; class Gammaproteobacteria; order SZUA-229; family SZUA-229; genus JBFFSQ01. Next base: position 3,612 of record JBFFSQ010000140.1, on the reverse strand, counting down.
TTGGTTTTGATCCTACAATCACAGTTAAAAGTGCCTGGAAACTGTCAGCTAATGTTGAGGAAATGGATAGTGCTGATGAGCTGTTCAAGCAAGCTGATTTTGTGACTTTTCATGTGCCGCTGGTTGAATCTACTCGTAATCTATTAAATGCTGATCGACTAGAATTGATGAAAGATGGCTCTGTGGTAATGAACTTTGCCCGCGATGGTATCGTTGATGATGCAGCTGTACTGGCAGCTATCGATAGCGGGAAAATTCATGCCTATGTGAGCGATTTCCCATCGAATTTGTTAAAAGGGCATCCAAAAGTAATAACATTGCCTCATTTAGGTGCCTCAACGAATGAGGCTGAAGAAAACTGTGCGATGATGATTGCTGATCAGCTCAATGATTATCTGAAGAATGGTAATATCAGAAATTCGGTTAACTTCCCTGATATTAAGCTGGCGCGTAAAGGTAATAGCCGAATTGCCATTGCCCATACCAACCAGCCAGATATGTTGGCGCAAATGTCTCATGTCCTTGGGCAGGCAAAGGTTAATATTTTACACATGGTTAACGAATCGAAAGGTGATCTTGCTTATACACTAATCGATGTTGAATCCTGGCCTGATGCGGAAACAGTGAAAAGAATCAGTGCCGTAGAAGGTGTTTTAAGTGCACGGGTTATATAAACGTAAATGAGTGAAGAAAACAAATTAAAAGCTATTCGTGAACAGATCGATACTGTCGATAAGCGTATCCAGGATTTGATCAATGAACGCGCTGCCTGCGCTCAGAAGGTTGCAGAAATAAAAATAGCGGCAGGTGAAACTGAACATTTTTATCGGCCTGAGCGTGAAGCACAGATTCTACAGACCATTGAATCCCGAAATAAAGGTCCATTAAGCGCTAAAGAAATGGCGCGATTGTTCAGGGAGATTATGTCATCTTGCCTGGCACTTGAGCGACCATTAAAAGTTGGGTTTTTGGGTCCAGCAGGAACCTATAATCACGTTGCAGCGATTAAACATTTCGGTGCCGCGGTTGAACAATTACCCGTTGATAATATCGAAGATATTTTTCGTGTTGTTGAGACAGGCCAGGCACATTTTGGCGTTGTGCCTATTGAGAATTCCACAGAAGGTGTTATTACACATACCCTTGATCTGTTGTTGAATTCCAGCTTATCTATTTGTGGTGAAGTGGATCTTCGAATTCAGCATAATTTGATTTCCAATGAAACTCGCTTCGAGGATATTAAAAAAGTATTCTCACACCAGCAGTCGTTAGCTCAATGTCGCCGTTGGTTAGATGAGCATTTACCAGGTGTTGAACAGTATGCAGTGCGCAGTAATGCTGAAGCGGTTCGTGTATGTGGGAAAGAACAAGGTAGTGCTGCTATAGCCGGCAGTATGGCTGCTGAGATTTATGGTGTCCCCATTCTCCAAGCAGATATTGAAGATGAACCTAATAACACGACTCGCTTTATCGTAATTGGCAGGGATGCGGTGTTACCAAGTGGAAACGACCGTACCTCATTCCTGGTAACTACTAACAACAAGCCCGGGGCCTTGTTTCAGTTGCTGGAGCCATTGGCAACTCGTGGAATTGGTATGAGCAAGATTGAATCACGTCCATCACGCCGTGGTGTCTGGGAATATGTCTTCTTTATCGATATCGAAGGTCATAAAGATGATGCAATTGTGGCTGAAGCTTTGCATGAGATTGAGCATGAAACAGCAATGGTCAGAATACTTGGTTCCTACCCCAAAGCGGTTCTTTAAACTCTATGAATCGATTTAAGAAACTTGCTGTACCGGGAGTTCAACAATTACAGCCATATACGCCAGGTAAACCTGTTGAAGAGCTTGAGCGTGAATTAGGGATCCGTAATTCGGTTAAGCTGGCCTCTAATGAAAACCCTCTCGGTCCAAGCGCTTTGGCTCTGAAGGCAGCTCAAACAGTGTTGCCGACTATTAATTTTTATCCTGATGGTAGTGGCCACAAGCTTTCACAGGCATTGGCCAAAAAACATCATGTCGATGTTGCCTGTATTACCCTGGGCAATGGTTCCAATGATGTCCTCGAAATGGTTGCTCGTGCATTTTTGGCACCCTGTTATGCGGCGGTTTATTCTGAATTTGCTTTTGCCGTTTATCCTATCGTCATTCAGGCAGTAGGAGCAGAAGCACAGATAGCACCGGCGTTTCCTGCAGAGCATCCAAGCATGCCCTATGGTCATGATCTCGATGCAATTGCCAGTCAAATTACACCTTCAACGCGGGTCGTGTTTATTGCTAACCCGAATAACCCAACCGGGACCTGGCTGGATACACAACAACTGGATAGTTTTCTGGTGACGATACCTGATGACGTTATTGTTGTTCTTGATGAGGCTTATTTTGAGTACATGCCCGATGATCTGAAACCTGACACTGATGGGTTACTGCAAAGGTTTGATAACCTTGTTGTGACTCGGACTTTTTCAAAAATTTATGGTCTGGCAGGTTTAAGGATTGGCTATTCGATATCGCATCCAGATATCGCAGACCTGTTAAATCGTGTTCGTCAGCCTTTTAACTCAAATCTGGTGGGGCAGGCAGCAGCATTGGCTGCACTTGATGATGACGCGCATCTTAGTAATAGCATTAAAATGAATAATGTCGGTATGTTACAGCTGACAGCTGGTTTCAAACGCTTGGACCTCAACTACGTACCCAGTATCGGAAATTTTGTACTAGTTGATTTGAAACAGGAGGCTGCTCGAATTTATCAGAGTTTGTTGGCTGAGGGCGTTATTGTCCGACCAGTGGCCAATTATGGTTTGCCAAACCATCTAAGGATTACAATTGGGACTGAACCACAAAATGATCGATGCTTGGCAGCTTTGGAGAAAGTGCTCAGATGATTGATCGTTTATGCATTATAGGCGTTGGATTAATTGGCGGCTCATTGGCATTGGCATTAAAAAAAGCCGGTTACTGTCGAGAAATCGTAGGTGCTGGGCGTAATGTTTCAAATTTAAAAAAAGCCCAGGAATTGGGTGTTATAGATCGATTTGAAACAGATTATGCAAAAGCTGTTGCTCATGCTGATATTGTTTTTGTTGCAGTGCCACTAGGTGCTATGGCTGAGGTCTTTGAAAAAATCAAACCAGCTCTGAACAAGCATACACTGGTCACTGACGGTGGAAGTGCTAAGCAATGTGTCATTAATGATGCTCAAAAAGCCTTTGGTACCCAATTGTGCCAATTTATCCCTGGTCATCCAATTGCCGGTACTGAGAAGTCAGGTGCTGAAGCAGCCTTTCATTCGTTGTTTAGGGATCGTCGAGTTATTTTGACGCCTCTGGAATCTAATCAACGAGATGATATTGAGCGTATTCGTTTGATGTGGACAGCGGCTGGTGCAGAAGTTGATGAAATGGGGGCTCGTCATCATGATTTGATTTTAGCGGGTACCAGTCATTTACCACATTTACTGGCTTATGGCTTAGTGGACTGCCTGAATCAGGTTGATGATGTTGACGAAATATTTCGTTTTGCAGCGGGTGGCTTTCGCGATTTTACCCGTATCGCTTCCAGTGATCCCACCATGTGGCGTGATATATGTATGGCCAATAGTGAGGCT
>JBFFSQ010000139.1:0-8023 GCA_041572275.1 Gammaproteobacteria bacterium | reverse complement strand
TGTGATCGGCAGTGAGCGCCATGAATCTCGGCGTATTGATAACCAGCTCCGAGGTCGCTCCGGTCGACAGGGTGATGTAGGTTCAACACGTTTTTACCTGTCATTGCAAGATGACCTGATGCGCATTTTTGCATCTGATCGAGTTGCCGGTTTGATGAAAAAACTGGGCATGGAGCAGGGTGAGGCGATTGAGCATCCCTGGGTGTCTCGTGCTATTGAAAACGCCCAGCGCAAAGTTGAAGGCCATAACTTTGATATGCGTAAACAGCTGCTGGAGTATGATGATGTTGCAAACGACCAGCGTAAAGTCATTTATAGCCAGCGTAATGAAATGATGCTGGAAGATGATATGTCTGAAACCATTGAGGCTATTCGCGAAGATGTAATAGACGGAATCATTCATGATTATATTCCTGCGGGTAGTCATGAGGAACAGTGGGATATTCCAGGCCTGGAAACTGCACTGGAAGAGAACTTCGAAATAAAAATGCCATTGCAGCAATGGCTGGATGAAGATGATGAGCTACATGAAGAAACATTACGTGCTCGGATAATTGAAGAAATTGATCAGGCATATAAAGAAAAAGAAGCTTTGGTTGGTAGTGAAGAGCTGCGTCGTTTCGAAAAGTACATTTTGCTTCAGGTGCTGGATAATTCCTGGAAAGAACATCTGGCGGCAATGGATTATCTGCGCCAGAGTATTCATCTGCGAGGTTATGCGCAAAAGAATCCTAAACAGGAATACAAGCGTGAATCGTTTGAAATGTTTAGCGAGATGTTAGAAAAAATCAAACAGGAAGTTGTATCTATTTTAGCCAAGGTACAGATACGAACAGAAGAAATGGATGAACTGGAGCAGCAACAGCATGCGCCAACAGAAATGAATTTTGAGCATGCTGATGTAAGTGCGATGCAGACTGATGCTGAGCAGGAACAGGAAGAAGAAAAACATCAGCCATATGTTCGTCAGGATCAGAAAATCGGTCGTAATGATCCCTGTTATTGTGGTTCGGGCAAAAAATTTAAACAGTGTCACGGCAAGCTTAGTTGATTAAGCTTCGATAAAGTAATTGCCTTGATAAAGTAATGGTCTAAGAGTATCTGGAAAAAACATGGCAGTAGGATTACAGGAACCTGAAGTGTTGCTGGCAGTAAAAGGTATAGAAACAGCAGCAGTTTCAGCAAATATCAAGGCATCAGGTGCCAAAGATCTGGTGCTGTTTAAGCTTGCAGAGACAAGTCAGTGTGCGGCTGTCTTCACACAGAATTTATTTTGTGCAGCACCGGTTACCGTGGCCAAAGCTAATTTGGCGGCACAGACACCACGCTATTTGTTAATAAATTCAGGTAATGCCAATGCGGGCACCGGACAAGAAGGTCTGAATGATGCTCGTGAGTGCTGCCAGCTTGTAGCTGAATACGGTAATTGTGATACTACCCAGGTCTTACCATTTTCAACCGGAGTCATTGGTGAATATCTGCCCGTGCAGAAGTTCAAGAAGGCAATACCTCAACTCATTGAGAAACTTGATGCTGATGCCTGGCTGGATGCTGGTCGAGGTATCATGACAACCGATACGTTGTTGAAAGGTGTTTCCAGGCAAATTGAAATTGATGGTGTCATAGTTACAGTTACTGGTATTACTAAAGGCTCAGGGATGATCCGGCCTAATATGGCGACCATGTTAGGTTTCATTGCGACAGATGCTGCTATTTCGCAATCCCTCCTTGATCAATGTTTGCGAACAGCCGTGAACACGTCCTTTAATTCAATTACGGTTGATAGTGATACCTCTACCAATGATGCTTGTGTTCTGGTGGCGACTGGTCAGTCCGGGATGCAGGAGATAACAACTGAAAATGAGCAGTATGCTTTAATTCAGGCTGCTGTCACTGAGGTCTGTGAATTTCTAGCCCAGGCTATTATTCGGGATGGTGAAGGTGCCAGTAAATTTATTACACTGGATATCTGTAATGCTGCTACAGAAAATGATGCACGTAAAGTTGCCTATACTATTGCCCATTCGCCATTAGTAAAAACAGCATTATTTGCCAGTGACCCTAATTGGGGACGTATTCTGGCTGCAGTTGGGCGTGCTGAGGTCAGTATGGATCTGGATAAGATCGAAATCTTTCTTGATGATGTTTGCATCGTAAAAGATGGTGGCAGAGCAGTGTCCTATACTGAAGAGCAGGGGCAAGCGGTCATGTCCAGAGATGAGATTACTATTAAGGTTGATCTTCATAGTGGTGTATCGTCTGCGCGCATCTGGACCTGTGATCTTTCCTACGATTACGTACGTATTAATGCCGAATATAGATCTTGATTGATGCCTGTTTCCTATGTCCACGTTGCAGTGGCTGCGATTGTCAATCGGATGGGAGAAGTGTTAACGGCGCTTAGATCCCCACATCAACATCAAGGCGACCTTTGGGAGTTTCCTGGCGGTAAAGTTGAAGCAGGTGAGACGGCAGCAAAAGCTCTGATTAGAGAGATCAGTGAAGAACTTGATATCATCATCGACAAACCTGTACCACTTATACAGATTAGACATGATTATCCGGACAAATCTGTAATGCTGGATGTTTTTCGGGTTGATTCATTTACTGGAATACCGAAAGGAAAGGAAGGTCAGCGACTCGAATGGAAAAAGATTAATGAGTTGGAGGCGGAAGAGTTTCCTAAAGCCAATATGCCAGTTATCAAAGCGCTTCAATTACCCGCTCAATATATGATTACAGGCCAATTCTCGACGATTGAAGATTTTGAAAGAAAACTGGAACAAGCGTTAATTTCAGGGATTAAAATTGTCCAGCTGAGGTGTAAGGGTCTGGCTGATGATAATGATTATCTAAGGCTGGCTGCGAGTGCAGAAAATATATGTCATAAGTATAATGCCGTTTTATTGTTAAATACCCGAGTAGATGTTTTCAACGAAACCCATGCGGATGGCTTGCATTTAAACAGTCAGCGTTTATTTGAATATTCCCAGCGTCCAGTCAGTGCCGATAAACTATTATCCGTATCTTGTCATACCATAGAGGAAATGGCACAGGCTGAAAAATTGGGTGCTGATATTTTGTTGTTATCACCGGTTAAGGAAACAACCAGTCATCCAGGGGTTGCAGGTATTGGCTGGCATAGATTTAAGAAAATTGTTGAGAATGTAAGTTGCCCGGTCTATGCACTTGGTGGTATGACCGTGTCGGATCTCGATGATGCCAGACAGGCAGGTGCTCAGGGTGTTGCTGCTATTTCTTCTTTTTGGCCTAAATAAAGCTAAGTCTGTTTGGTTCTTATTGAAAGGTGTCAGGACACTTTGAGTATCGGTGCTAATTAGCGCCGTGATTATTACATCAGGTTCTTTAAGAAATATTCTGATTAAAGGAAGCAGCAGGAAATCTGGAAGGGTACATCCTTTATTTCCTGTTCGGGGCGCTGTGATGGGTTTTGAGTCTTTAGAAAGCGAATAGAGAAGCGTTGACGTCCAGCACTGATTTCCGGGAATAGATTACTATTGGCATCAAGCAGAACACGAATCAGTAAACAAGTTTGGCTGGCTTCCATGTTTTTCTGATAAAAACCACCTTCGGCTAGTTCATCAATTGAGTCAGTGCTTTCGCGGATAACTTTTAAAATTAAGCCAATAGCTGTACGCATAGTCTCGAATGGTTCAAACCATTCGTTCAGGATAGCCTGGCGATGCTCAAGGGGTTGTTTGAGCCAGTAGGCATATACAGGCAGGTCGAAATCACAGAGGCCACCAGGTACTGTCAGTCGTTGACGGATTGAGTTGAGTAATTCGTTCTGTTGAAGGGGCTGGCCAATATTACCTGTTATAGCATGCAAATCAGAAATACATTGTTTTTGCTCATCAATAAGAATACTTAGACGTCCGTGGTTAATATCAGGGATTTCAATAAATGACTGAAGATTAGTATTCTGACGTTCCAGCTCTTTTATGGTTTCACGTTTCAGGTCGCCACGACCAACCATGGCCAGAATATCGATAATGGCTTTTATTGCGCTGTGGGTGTCCCAGGCGGAGTCATGATTCAGATGTTGTTCGAACTGGCTGAATAAATGCTCTAGGCGCAGAAAAGTACGAATGCGTTCGTTGAGTGGTTGTTCGAATATCAGTTGTTCAGGCATTCTCAAATCCTGTACGACATTAATTTATGCGTGTTGTATTGTTACATAAAAAATACGTAAAACCATAATATTTGGCTCACTTTTTGTGAAAAATACCCGCTAGTTTATATATTATCGAGTTGTCTGTTAGCTATCTTGTAGAGATTGAAATATTAGGAACAGAAATAATAATCAAGATTTTGAGTTATCAGAAGAGTGAGATGAAGTGGATAGTTTTAGATAATTTTGATGCAGTTGCATAACTTGTTGTAACAGAACGTTTGTATCACCGTTATTTACGATGATGTCATCTGCATGTGCAAGTCGATTTTTGCGTGAAGATTGTAGTTGGATTATATTTCTGATTTGTTGCTCATTTCTTTGATCGCGTTTTTTTACCCGCTGTATTTGAGTATTTTCATCACAGTCAACTACGAGTACTCGATCAACAGTTGCTTGTTGCTTGCTTTCAAATAAAAGTGGAATAACGGCGATTGCATAAGGACTAGTAGCTGCATCTAATTGTGCCAACATAACTTCGCGTATTTTGGGGTGCAGAATTGATTCGAGTTGTTTGCGTGCATGCTCATCTGAGAAAGTGATTTGACCGAGTTGGTTACGATCGAGCTGGCCATCTGCTTGTAGTATTGAGTCACCAAAAGTGTTGATGATTTCTGCGAGCGCTTCTTGGCCTGGTTTTACCAGCTCGCGAGCAATGATGTCGGTATCAACGATGGTGATGCCCAGTTTTTTGAATAGATTGGCGACGGTGGATTTGCCTGAGCCGATGCCGCCTGTGAGACCAATGACTAGCATCCTGATATGCCTAATGCCTTAATACAGACGTAGCCAGGCCTGGGTTATGCTGTTGCCCCAGAGCAGGGCAATCCAGCCGGCAATCGCCAGGTAGGGGCCATAGGGTATGGGAATGTTTTTGTCATGCCGAACAAATATAATCATTGCTATTCCAATGGCAGCACCAACAAAGGAGGAAAGTACGATGATGAGAGGAATCATTTGCCAGCCCATCCAGGCACCCAGTGCGGCTAGTAACTTGAAGTCACCATATCCCATACCTTCTTTGCCGGTGAGTAATTTGAAAAAGTGATAGACCAGCCAGAGCGAGAGGTAGCCTGCAATGGCGCCAATAACCGCTGTTTCAAGGTTAACGAACAGATCAAACATATTAGCAATAAGACCCAGCCAGAGTAGCGGCAAGGTGATATTGTCTGGTAGTAACTGTTTGTGAAAATCAATCATGGTTAAAACCACGAGTGACCAGGTCAACAGAAGTGCTAAAAGAGTTTGCCAGCTGACACCATAATGGTGAGCGACCAGTATAGACAGTATGGCAGTGATGCTTTCAACCAGAGGATATTCTATGGATATGTTACGTCCACAGGATGAGCATTTGCCTTTTAACAGCAAATAACTGATGACAGGAATATTCTCCCAGAACCGGATTTTATGACCGCAACTGGGACAGGCTGATGCTGGTAGGGCGAGGGTGAATTTTACTGCCGCCTGCTTTGGTTCCAGCTCAAGGAAATCATGACATTGCTCACGCCAGTCATTCTCAAGAATAATGGGTAAGCGATAGATGACGACATTCAGAAAACTACCAAAGGCGAGGCCGGTAAACAGAACCAGGCCATAAAAGACCCAGTCCGATTGTTGTAACAGTTGAATGAAAGTCATGGGGATTGTGTTAAACCACTTCACCCATCTTGAAGATAGGCATGTACATGGCAATAACCAGGCCGCCGATGACAATCGCCAGGAAGACCATAATCAAGGGTTCCATCATGGCCGTGAGACTGTCGACAGCGTTATCTACCTGTTCTTCGTAGTAGTCGGCAACTTTTGAGAGCATATCATCTAAGGCACCGGATTCTTCACCAATAGAGACCATCTGTATCGCCATATTTGGGAATAGCTCCGGATACTGGCTCATACTGGATTGTAGTTGTGTACCAGCCGATATGTCATCGCGGATCTTGAGAATAGCGTTCCGGTAAACACGATTACCTGATGCACCGGCAACGGAATCCATGGCTTCTACCAGTGGAACACCGGCAGCAAACATAGTGGATAAGGTGCGTGAAAAGCGGGCTACCGATGATTTTGATGCCAGGTCTGCAGTAATCGGGAACTTGAGCATGAGTCGGTCAATGGTATAGCGCATTTTAGGTGAGCGTTTATAAGACTGGTTAAATGCCGTGAATGCGGCAATGATACCGGCAGCAATGATATACCAGGTATCAATGACATAATCGGATAGACCCACAACAAACTGGGTGAATGCAGGTAATTCACCACCAAAACTGTCAAACATTTCAGCAAATACAGGAACCACAAAAATCAACAGTATAGCCGTAACCAGAGTAGCAACCACCAGTACTGCAATTGGATAGGTGAGCGCTTTTTTAATCTTGGCTTTCAGGGCTTCAGTTTTTTCCTTGTAGGTCGCTACTTTTTCCAGCAGGGTTTCCAGGGCACCTGATTGTTCACCGGCTTCCACCAGGTTACAGAACAGGTCATCGAAATATAACGGGTGTTTTCTGATCGCCGAAGCAAAGGTGCCGCCGGCTTCAACATCGGCTTTGATTTTGAAAATGAGTTCACGCATGCTGGGGTTGGAGTGGCCCTGGCCAGTAATCTCAAAGGATTGCACCAGGGGAACACCCGCTTTCATCATGGTAGCGAGCTGGCGACTGAAGATAGCAATATCGCCGGTGGTGATTTTCTTATCGCTGCTGCCGAATAAAGGTTTGGCTTTTTTCTTGACCCGTTTGGGCACAATGCCCTGTCTGCGGAGGTCAGCTTTGAGCATACTGGGGTTGTTGGCTGAGGTTTCGCCCTGAACCTTCTTACCATCTTTATTGGTGCCTTCCCAGACAAATATTGATTTTGCTGCTGCCTGCTTCGCCATGTTTAATCCTTGGTTACTCGGTTAATCTCTTCGAGGCTGGTAATGCCGTCTTTTACTTTCTTCAGTGCAGATTGACGTAAGTCGGGGATGCCTTCTTTTCGTGCCTGGTCGGCAATATCCTGGGCATTACCTTCCTGCATGATGATGCGGCCAATAGCTTCGGATACGGGCAGCACCTGGTAGATACCGACACGACCTTTATAGCCCTTGTCACATTGATCGCAACCTACTGCTTTATACAATGTTAAACCACTATCGATGTCGGCTTGTGTGAAGCCTTCCTCAAGTAGCGCTTGTTTTGGAATATCATCTTCTTTTTTACAGTTTTCACACAGGCGCCGACCCAGACGCTGGGCAATAATCAGGTTGACCGCAGAAGCAATATTAAACGGTGGTACCCCCATGTTGACCAGACGCGATAAGGTTTGTGGTGCATCATTGGTATGCAGGGTAGACATCACCATGTGTCCGGTTTGCGCGGCCTTGATGGCAATTTCTGCGGTTTCCAGATCACGAATCTCACCAACCATGACGATGTCCGGGTCCTGTCGCAGGAAGGCGCGCAGTGCAGAACCGAAGTCCAGCCCGACTTTGGGGTTGACGTTGACCTGGTTGATGCCTTCCAGGTTGATTTCCACCGGGTCTTCTGCGGTTGAAATATTACGGTCCTCGGTATTAAGAATATTCAGACCGGTATACAGGGATACGGTTTTACCACTACCGGTGGGGCCGGTGACCAGGATCATGCCATAGGGATTGGCCAGGGCATCCATATAGAGCTGCTTCTGCTCCGGCTCATAACCCAGCATGTCGATACCCAGCTGGGCGCTGGAGGAGTCGAGAATACGCAGGACTATTTTTTCACCAAACAGGGTGGGGCAGGTATTGACTCGGAAGTCGATGGATTTGTTCTTCGAGATACGCATCTTGATACGACCATCCTGGGGAATGCGTCGTTC
>JBFFSQ010000138.1:0-8109 GCA_041572275.1 Gammaproteobacteria bacterium | reverse complement strand
GGTTTTGACCAAAGATGAGATTGATAAAGTTGTTGAGTTTATTTATACGCTGTAACAAGGTTTGTATAAGGTATGATAATGAATACAAAACGTAGAACATTTTTAAAAAGCTCTGCCACTGCTGGCGCAATTGGTGTTGCAGTTAGTGCAGGCTTAATTACTCCACGCGCAGTTTTTGCAGCGTGGCCAAAAGCTGCTTTCGAAGCTAAATCATTTGATGAAGCCCTGAAAGGTGCTGTAGGTAGCACAAGTATGGCAGACAGTGGTGACATCAAACTGAAAGCACCTGCTATTGCTGAAAATGGTGCCGTTGTACCAATCACTGTAACCAGCAAAATTTCTGGTACAGAATCTATTAGCCTGTTGGTATCCAATAACGCTACTCCTCTGACTGCGACATTTAATATGGGCGCTGGTGCAGAAGGCTTTGTATCGACTCGTATCAAGATGGGTAAAACATCTGATGTTGTTGCTGTCGTTAAAGCCGGTGGCAAATTGTATTCCACCAAAAAAGAAGTCAAAGTCACCATCGGCGGCTGCGGCGGTTAATCACAGGTTAGAGGATATACACAATGGCTAAATCAATTAAAGTACGCGCTAAAGTTAAAGGTGGCGTAACAGTTGTTAAAACACTCATCAGTCATCCTATGGAAACTGGTCTGCGTAAAGATAAAAAAACCAAAAAGCTGATACCAGCGAAGTTCATCCAGGAAGTCAACTGCGAACATAATGGCAAAAATGTGCTGTCTGCACTTTGGGGTACTGCAATTTCTAAAAACCCATACCTGTCATTCAAGTTCAAAGGCGCTGCAGCAGGTGATACGCTGAAAGTAAGCTGGGTTGATAACACAGGTAAAAGCGATTCAGTTGAAGCAACAATCAAATAATCGTTTTTTTACTTAGCAGAATTCCTAAATAAATAGGTATAGACTATGAAAAAATTTGCAGTTATTGCATCTGTGCTCTGCATGTTCGCAGCTCCTGCGATCAGTATTGCAGCAAGCCCAGATCAGGACCTTAAGGACTTCCGTAAATTCTATACGGATCGTTTCCCTGACACACCATTACATGATTTCATCAATGGCGTATATTCTGTCGATAAAGGCTCACGTGAACAGTGGGAAGATATTGAAGAATTTCCTCCATATGAAACCTATGTAGACAAGGGTGAGGAACTTTTCAACACCCCATTCAAAAATGGTAAAACCTATGCCAGCTGTTTTCCCAATGCGACAAAAGGCATAAAACAGAACTACCCATACTTCAGCACACAACGCAATGAAGTAGTGACTCTGGAAATGGCCATCAATGAATGTCGAACTAAGAATGGTGAAGAACCATTAAAGTGGAAAACTGGTCCAATTGCCCATCTCGGCGCATATATCGCTTACAAATCACGCGGTAAGAAAACCAATGTAAAAATTGTTAACTCCGCTGAATCTATGAAGTGGTATGAGCGTGGCAAGAAGCATTATTACGCTAAACGCGGCCAGCTCAACATGTCATGCGCTGATTGTCATTCATACAACTCTGGTAACCGCATCCGTGCAGACATCCTGAGCCCGGCACTGGGTCATACGACGCATTTCCCTGTGTTCCGTAATAAATGGGCCGGTGGCAGCAAGTCAGGTGATGGCCTGGGTACACTGCATCGCCGTTACGGTGGCTGTAACAAACAGGTCCGCGCAAAACCATTCAAAGCACAGAGCGAAGAATATCGCGCTCTTGAGTATTTCCATACTTACATGAGCAATGGTTTGACACTGAATGGTCCAGGTGTTCGTAAATAAGTAATTATTTACCCACTAATAAAAAAAGCCCGATTTACATCGGGCTTTTTTTATTCCTACTAATTAATATTATCATCTTAAGCCTACACGCATTCACCAAGATATCGCCAGACTAGTATTTCCACTTAGCCCCAAGCATTATGATGTTGTTAGTATAATCATAACGATCATCCGTAGATTCCCGGTCTGTATAATCTAGCTCGATATAATAAAGCTTATTTTTATTCATCTCTTGTTCAACTTTAATTTTCAAATCTAACCCTGAGTTCTCTTTATTGCCCCGCGTGGCATCATCAAAGTTATAGGCATTAGCGTAGTCTGTAGTTGAATATGCTATTTTCCCTCGAATTTTCGTTGCCGATGAATATTTATAGCGTGCACGCAGACTCATATCCAGTCTTGAATAATCATTGTAACCTTCGAACTCATCGGTCCGATCAGTGTTCTCAATGGCGAAACTGGCCTTAAACTTTTTATCGAAACGATGTGTCAACTTAAGTAAAAAAGCATTGTAGGTATATTTAACAAGATCATTGGCGGAAGAATAGGTGCCTGTCAACAGATCTCGTGAGCGTCTATCACTATAATCTCGTACAGAATAGCGATAAATAGCTTTTAGATCAGTGGCTTTAGTGAAGTCACGCTTTATACCAAATTCGAATTTATTGTAGATATGGTCATATTCATCACCTGATAAAGGCGTATCATAATTTAAGTCCTTATAAATAAATCCAAATAAATACTCAAACTTACCCACTTTACGTTCATAATCACCTTTTAGGCCAAAACTTTGATAGCTGTATTTATCAGAAATATCTATACCACCTGATGTTGTTTTTGGCTCACCAGTATCACGATCAACATATACATTATCATGGGTAGAGAAAAAAGCACCTATATAGGCATCGCCCCTTTTTCGTTTAATGTAATCATTTTTTTTCTTACTGAATTTCCACTTCACTAATTCATAATCAAAACCGAGATCAAACTTGACATTGGTTCGTGTAGCATCATCAGCATCTGAGTTGAGCATTACATCTGTATCAAAACCCAGCCCAGCAACAAAGTCTGCATTATCATAAACTTTGTTACGGATATTCACTTCTGCTTCTACCGGGATAAAAAAACTGCTTATCTCTTCTGGCGAAACCGCAATACCTGCCGGACGTGTCGAGGGTAATGCTGTATCTATATAATCGTGATCAGGAGCATGATAAACATTTGTTTCATAACCAAGACCCGTCTCTACTGACCATTCGACTTCTTGCGCAGAAACAGATGCTGCTCCACTAATAACAAATAACGAGCAACTGACTGCAAGTGTTTTCTTTTTAAATAACATACCTTCAACCTTATAGATTGTTTAACTTAAGCTTTGAATTAATCTGATGATATTCTTTATTGAGTAATTGACTATCAGGATACAGCTTCATAGCCTTTACCACCTCAGCTAGTGCGAGTTCATAATCCTGCAACTGCTCTAATATGCGAACATATTCAAGTCTGTATTTTTTGCTTGCAGGATTGATATCAAGTGCCACACGATATTTTTCAGCTGCGACTGCATAATTTCCCTGGCTGGCCATAGCCTTGGCCAACAAGCCCATCACTCGATCATTACCTGTCTCAAGCTGAGCTGCCTGAACGAGAACTTCTTCTGCTTCACTAAACAGCTGTTGATCTATTAATACCAGGCCAAGATTGATCCATGCTGAGGCATAACGAGGATGAGACTCCAGGACTGTTCGATAAATATTTTCTGCTTTTTTCAGCTCGCCTATTCGTGTCAGACTAACTGCAAGATTGAGCTGGGCAGACCGATAATCTGGTTTTATTCGTACAGCCTGTTGATAGGCGTAAATTGACTGGGTGGCATTTTGCTTCCGTGCATGCAATAGACCAATATGGTACCAGGCCTGTGCATATTTAGGCCTATATTCTATTGCAGACTCAAATGCCTGTATTGCCTTATCAATTTGATTAAATTTTGAATAAGCGATACCAATGTTGTAATAAAGCTTTGCTGAGCTCTTATTTGTTTTTAATGCTTCACTGTAACATTCAATGGCTTTTTCATAGTCTTTTTTCGCACTATGAATAAGACCAATATTGACTATCACTTCAGGATAATCACCGTTTTTCAGTTCAAGGGCTGCCTGATAGTTCTTGAGTGCCTGGTCGTAATTATTTAAACGATAGTTTGATCTACCAAGATTGAAATACGCTCTGGCATGCTGGGGATTAAAATTTATAATGGACTGAAACTGATCTGCAGCTTCACGCCATTTCTTCTCCCTTAGATATATCAAGCCAAGATTGAATCTTGCTGGAGTGTAAGATGGGTTATACTCTATAGCCTTACTATAAGCATCTTTAACCGCTCTTTGTTCACCTTTTGCATTATATATAGCTGCCAGTGCAAAATAAGCTGGTGAGTGATTTGGTTTTAATTGCAGCACCTGTTGATAAAGATCAATGGCATCATTCATGCCCTGCTCAGTAATCTCTAACAGACTTGCCAGGCCCATTCTAGGTTTTATATTCCCCGGGTATACTCTAATTGAGTTCTGATATGCTTTGGTTGCTAGTGGATAGAAATTTGTACCGGATTTCTGATAACTCTTACCCAGCAAGTATAAAGCTTTAGATTTTTTTTGACCTGGCGCAAGATCTGATGCGATAGTAAAATTTGATACCGCCTGCGCATACTGCTGCTTCTTTAACCTCATAATACCCAGGTTCATATGTGCAGAAAAGTCTGTAGGAAAATAACTTATATATTCAAGATAATCTTTCGCTGATTCATCATATCTTTTTAATTTCCCCAGTGTTTTTGCACGATAATAGTATGCTGGTATAAATACAGGCTCTTGCTTGATTGCCTTTGCAAACTGTTTAACAGCATTTTCATACTCGGCCATTTTATAATAAATATAACCAAGATCTGTTCGTCCCTGTGATGTATCATGTTTTTTGATAATATCCAGGTACACCTGCTCTGCCTGCTGCCACTGTTTGTTTCGTATCAGTTGATAGGCTTCTCTGTATTCAGGATCATCACTACGCAATTTTTCAACCTGTGAAAATGACTCCTCATCAATCAGCACTTCCTGGCCTTCACTGTTTTGTATAACCTGTGAAGGTATCTCGATTATAGTCACCTGCTCAGCATCAATATCAGCAACATAATTCGAATAAATAATAATTAGGAATATTCCTCCTATTACAAGTAAAACAGGAATAAAACTCTCTTTTAACAGTCGAGTCATTTTAGTTTTCCCATCTCAGCATATACTGATAACTGCCCTAAGCAATCTAACGCCCTTCTCATGGCTATCTTGTTTGCATTTTGTATTTCAATGCCTGGACGGGCATTAATTTCTATCATTACAGGCCCTTGTACAGATATAGCTATATCCACTCCAAGATATTTTAGCGGTACCGCTTTTGCCGCTTTCATCGCCATTTCAAGAATTTCTTTCCAGTATGGAATTGATAAACCAATAATTGATTTCTGACTATCTGGATGTTGTGTAATTGATTTCCCAGCTTTTATCGCATGGGTTGTCTTGCCTGTTTCTATATCAATACCCAAACCAATTGCACCTTGATGAAGGTTAGCCTTACCATCAGATTCACTGGTTGGAATTCTTGACATAGCTATTGTTGGCTGATCCTTAAATAAAACAATCCTAATATCCGACAGACCCAGGCTACATATTGAATTAAGCATGTCATGTTGAACAATTCTCTGTTCAATAATGGCCTTGTCCATCATGTCGTGAGAGAAAACACCAAATATAATGTCCGATAGATGTTTTTTAATATCGCCCAGAGAAAAGAACTGATTACCTGCTGAATACCAGCCATCATCTGTTTTTCGAGTAATCACTACTATGCCATTACCAGCACTGCCATTAGCGGGTTTAATAACAAATTCATTCAGTTGTGATAGATCTTCGGCCAGATTCTTTAACTCAAAGAAATTACCATAGCTAAAATGAGTCTCAGGCATAACCACACCAACCGCTGTTAACGTTTGCTTACACAATAATTTGTCATTAGCCAACGGAAAGTGACTGCGTTTATTGTTAGGGTAAATAAATTCGAGATTCCGATTATTAATCGACAACACTTCACTTGCCCGTTTTTGTATTCCCTGCAATGCATTAAACCAGCCTGATATCATTATCTTTCACTCCTTGTAAAAATAAGATGGCGGAATCGATAAAACTCCATGAGCCTCATGCCCACCCATTTACCAAGCCAAATATTTAACGCCATTACGAGAAACAACAACTCAGGGAATGCCAGGAACATTGACTGTAAAAATAAGGATGACATCACCGCATAAGCTGCAGCGATTACTATTGCTGTCATCAACATAATATGGAGTGATTTAAAGTATCCCTGCTCCTCAGTCATAATTGCAAATCGCTCAGCAGTAATAGCCAGTATGGCAATGGGAAATAAAGTCATCTGAGCCAACTCAAACAAACCCAGGTTTACTCCAGCAACTGTCATTATCATCATCACCAGCACTACAACGGCGAGTATTACTGCCATCTTCGGTGAATGCAGCAATTGCAACCAGTCCAGGCCTTTACGTATAACAGCTGTAATCAGAATAATTAAAACAAAACCAACTAAACCCCAGAGTAATCCTGTTTCACGTGATGCAGCAGCAATCAATGCAGGTAAAAACGTACCAAATGTCTCCAGGCCTACCACATTTCTGAAAACAACAGTGACCAATGCTCCAATAGGAATCATTAACAAAACTTTAAGTAAATCCTGAGAAATACCTACACGCTCGAAAGTTGCATACAGATTCAGAATATTAAGAACCGAACCAACCAATACTTCTTGAGTATCGTAGTGAGGCATCATTTTTTTGGTCGTGGTAAAGGTATACTGAAAATTAATATTCTTACTGTGTCGGAATAAGGCTTCATCGCCGTAATACAGCGTCAGGAAATTTGCAGGAATTTCCGCAAAGTGATTATTAACCGTATCAAACGGCACCCAGAATCCGTTGACATAGACTTCAACCCATTGATGACTGGTCCGTTTACTGCCGGACTCCATAATAAAGCCACCAACCAGTCGGGCTGGTATATTCAGTCGTCTCGCCATTGCGACAAACAGGCGCCCTTTACCATTACAACTTGCCTCACGCAGTTTCAACGCTGTTAGCGCATCTGTAAAACCTGAAAAGTTTCTGTTCTCAAATTGATCCTGTAAATGTCGATGAATGCGACTCAGAACATCCGCCAGATAACGTTCACCATCAGGGATAATGTTATCCAGCTCCTGTTGAATTAATGGGTCAGTTACCTGAATACCCTCTTCCTCTTTTAAATAGGGTATCAGCTCTTTCGGATACTTCTGAGGGATGACAAGGTCACCTGGCAATTCGTAGCGCACCTGTTTGGTTTGTATTTGATAGACATAGCGAATATCTTGCATGCCTTCGACAGACTCAGCTTTCCAACTCGCCAGTCGATTAAGTTCTTCGGTTTGTTGCTCCATCACAAAACGTCCCGAAGCATTTACTTCCTTTACTATGCGCTGCCGTGAATCGGATCGAGGTAAAAAAGTGCGGACCCTGATATCTTCACCATAACCCTCCAGTTGCATCGCAAGCTCGACCTGATAACTCACCACAGGCATCAGACCTTTGAGTGGATAATCAAGTCCATACAGCTTATAACCCATTAAACTCAATGGAATCAGTACCAGGAGGAATACAACTATCCTGAAAACGATAGGGCGCAGTCGTGATGAATGACTTGCCTGTGACATAAATGAATGCTCCCGCTAGCTTAATTCTTTAACTGAATGGCCATATACAAAACTGAAGGTCTCATCAATCCCTGAGCACTTCACTTTGCCAACAGCTTAATAAACAGCAAAAAAACTTAAAGAATCAATTAGTTAAGAGAACTTTAAAGCCCAAAGCAGTCACACTGAAAAGTCTTTTATGCAAGCTGTCTATACTGACAACTTAATTATATAGGAAAATATTCCCAAATTTGTGAAAAATTTCCCAATTACTACTGAATTATTATTTTGTCGGCTCCTTTCGGGCGACAATACGAGGTTAAAAAATGAGCACGCAAGATCATCGGGGGAAGCTATGGAAATGGAACTGAAATGGGGAGTTTTGCTGAAAAGACCCCTCAGCATAGTTCTATGTGAGGGGGTTTCAGTGATGTAACTGTTGCTACAGTTAATCAGAATATGGTGGGCCGTCCGCGACTCGAACGCGGGACCATCGGATTAAAAGTCCGGTGCTCTACCAACTGAGCTAACGGCC
>JBFFSQ010000137.1:0-8149 GCA_041572275.1 Gammaproteobacteria bacterium | reverse complement strand
GCGGTCATGGCGCCGTCACCGATGATGGCAACTGTTTTCTGGTTCGAGCCTGTTTGAGCCGTGGCCAGGCTCATACCCAGGGCCGCACTGATTGATGTGCTGGAATGGCCAACACCAAAAGTGTCATAGGGACTTTCTTCCCGTTTTGGGAAACCAGACAGGCCATTGTGATGGCGCATGGTGTTCATGCGGTCACGACGACCGGTAATGATCTTATGGGGATAGGTTTGGTGGCCAACATCCCAGACCAGTTTGTCGCTGGGAGTGTTGTAAACATAATGTAGGGCCAGGGTCAGTTCGACGGTGCCGAGTCCTGCTGAAAGATGACCACCGGTGCTGGCAACGGACTGAATCAGATAGTGACGCAGTTCATCGGCTAGTTGTGGCAGTTTATCGAGTGATAGCGCACGCAGATCAGCTGGAGAATCAATAGTTTTGAGTAAAGGATAATCGTGGTCGGTGTTCGACATTAATAGCTCCGTTCCACAATATAGGCCGATAACTGTCGTAGAGTGTCCGCCGATTCGTCAAAGATTTCCAGGGCTTTAAGAGCCTGCTTGTGCAGGTCCATGGCTCTTTGTCGGGCGCCATCCAGTCCCAGCAGGGCAGGATAGGTGGGTTTGTTCTGTTGTTCATCCGAACCCTGGGGCTTACCCAGTGTTTCTGTGTCAGCGACGATATCCAGAATGTCATCCTGGATCTGGAAAGCAAGACCGATGCAATGGGCATAACTGTCCAGCTGTTCGAGGATTCTGGCATTAGCCTTGGGGCTGCACATGGCACCGAGCAAAACACTGGCGCGAATCAGGGCACCGGTTTTGAGCTGATGCATGTTTTCAAGTTGTTCAAGCGTTAACTGTTTGCCCACGGACGCCAGGTCGATAGCCTGACCACCGGCCATCCCTATAGAGCCGCTGGCCTGTGCCAGCAAGCGTATCATTTCCAGGCGGGTGCCGGTGTCGCAGAGCATACTGTCATCGGAAGCTAGAATTTCAAAAGCGATCGCCTGCAGGGCGTCACCGGCCAAAATGGCTGTGGCTTCATTGTAGGCTTTGTGACAAGTGGGGCGACCGCGGCGTAAATCATCGTCATCCATGGCCGGTAAATCATCGTGGATGAGTGAATAGGCATGAATGATTTCGATCGCAGCAGCGGGTGCATCCAGTTGTTCCAGTTCCAGGTTCAGGGCCTGGCCAGCCGCATAGACCAGAATCGGGCGGACTCGTTTGCCGCCACCACCCACGACTGAATAGCGCATGGCTTCCTGAAGATGGGCTTCCGGTCCTGTTGGTTGCGGTAGCCAGTGATCGAGTGCGTGATCGACACGATCACGGAACGCATCCATCGCTTTCTTGAATAATATGTTGTCAGCCATGGGTTATTCGTCGAGATCGAAAGGTTTTTCCAGTAATTCGCCGTTTTTTTCAACAAGTTTCTGGACTTTTTGTTCGGCTTTTTGGAGAGATTGCTGGCAGTTGGCAGCCAGGGAAATACCCTTTTCGAAGTGTTTTAGGGCCTCTTCCAGAGGCAGGTCACCCTGTTCCATAGCCTCTACGAGCTGTTCCAGCTCAGCGAGTGATTGTTCAAAATTAACGACGGGTTTTCGGGCCATTGGAATCTAATATGAGTTTTTGCGAATGGGCATTTTACACTAAAACATCATTAGATAAACGTGGGTGAAAGGCTTCAACCAAATGAAGTCGATTTAAAAACGGTTTTTTGCCGTTAGTTCGTATCAGATATTTAAATATCCAGCAGTTCGCTCACTCGATGGACAGGAATAATGGTCATGCCATCTGGCAGGTCCTGCTTGCGCGGCATATTGTCTTTAGGAATGACGGCATGGGTGAAGCCGTGTTTGATAGCTTCTTTGAGGCGCTCCTGACCATTGGGTACCGGACGAATTTCACCCGCCAGGCCGATTTCACCAAAG
Source organism: Gammaproteobacteria bacterium (assembly GCA_041572275.1). Lineage (GTDB taxonomy): Bacteria > Pseudomonadota > Gammaproteobacteria > SZUA-229 > SZUA-229 > JBFFSQ01. The sequence continues at coordinate 6,216 of JBFFSQ010000137.1, read as the reverse complement.
GTGACGAGTTGTTGTGGCAGTGGTTTGTTGCGGAAGCTGGAGAGTATGGCCAGCAGCATTGCGGTATCGGTGGCAGTTTCAGTGACACGGACACCGCCGACAATGTTTATAAATACGTCCTGGTCATACATGGCAATACCGCCGTGGCGATGGAGCACGGCAAGTAGCATGGACAGGCGATTCTGATCCAGGCCCAGGGTGACGCGGCGAGGGTTAGATAGATGACTTTCGTCCACTAGCGCCTGTACTTCGATTAACAGGGGGCGGTTGCCTTCACGGGTGACAGTAATGATACTGCCCGGTACCGGTTCATCATGACGGGACAGGAAGATGGCCGAAGGGTTGTTGACGGCTTTCAGGCCCTGTTCGGTCATGGCAAACAGGCCAAGTTCGTTGACCGCGCCAAAGCGGTTTTTTACTGCCCGGATCATGCGATAGCGCTCACCGGCATCACCTTCGAAGTAGAGTACCGTATCCACCATGTGTTCAAGTACTCGCGGCCCGGCCAGGGTGCCTTCCTTGGTGACATGACCGACCAGGAACAGGGCGGTATTGGTCTGTTTGGCAAAACGCACCAGTTGGGCGGCACTTTCTCGAACCTGGGCCACTGCCCCTGGCGCCGATTGCAGTAATTCCGTATACACCGTCTGGATGGAGTCGATCACCATGACATCAGGGCGTTCTGATTTGGCCAGTTCGAGGATTTGTTCGACGCAGGTTTCCGTGAGCAGGCTGAAGCTGTCATCACCCAGTCCCAGCCGTTTGGCACGTAGCGTCACTTGTTGCAGTGATTCTTCACCGGTGACATACAGGGCTTTCATCTTCTGGCCCAGTGTTGCTAGCGTCTGGGTTAGCAAGGTGGATTTACCAATGCCCGGGTCACCACCAATGAGTGTCACTGAGCCGTGGACCAGGCCACCGCCGAGTACACGGTCGAGTTCGCCAATACCAGTGGCACTGCGCGGTTCTTCCTGCAGCTGGATGTCTTTCATGGTCTGAACGCAAGCGCGACCGGCAAAACCGGTAAAACGCGAACTGCTGGTTTCAGGCTTCTGGATGCTTTCAATGAGTGTGTTCCAGGCTTCACAATCGACACATTGACCCGCCCATTTGGAATGGATCGATCCACAACTGGTACATTGGTACTGGATTTTAGTTTTCGCCATTTTCATCATCCCTGTTCAGGTCGTCTGAGTCATTGTCCTGTAATTTCGATGGTTTGATAGTGGCGAAGACGCGCGCCATCTGTACGGCATTGTTCTGGGTTTTGGTGATTTCGATGGGGTACTGATCAATTTTTAAACTGGTACCGGGTTCGGGAATCATTTCCATGTGTTCCAGAATCAGGCCATTGAGTGTTTTCGGGCCATCAATTGGTAGATCCCAGTCGAGACTACGATTGATTTCTCGGATATGGGTGCTGCCGGCGATAAGAATGGTGCCGTCAGTTTGAGGGTGTATGTTCTGATTGTTTAGTGGTGAGGTCGTAGTGAATTCGCCGACCACTTCCTCAAGGATATCTTCCAGTGTTACCAGTCCCTGGATATCGCCGTATTCATCGACGGCTAGAGCAGTCCGTCGTTTGTTCAACTGGAAATTAACCAACTGCTGGTATAACGAAGTTCCTTCCGGGATGAAATAGGCATCACGGATTTGTTTTTCCAGGTTTTCTGGGGTTAGTTCATCGTGACTCAACAGGTTGATAACACGACGCATATGGATAATGCCGATAATATTATTGATGTCGCCACGATAGACCGGTAAGCGTGTGCGCTGGCAGGTGGTTAGGTCCTTGAGGATTTCTTCCCAGTCTTCATCGAGGTCGAGGGCCGTGATTTCATTGCGCGGTACCATGATGTCATCCACGGTGGCATTTTCAAGATTGAGGATGCCCAGTAGCATGTCCTGATGTTTTTGTGGGATGAGCTGGCTGGTTTCCATCACCACTGTGCGCAATTCTTCAGCACTCACTCCTTCATGCTGGATGCTGCCGGGGCGAACACCAAATAATCTCAGGACCGCATTGGCGAAGCTGTTGACCAGAAAAACAAGGGGATACAGCAGTTTCAGTAACGGGGTGTAGACATAGGCTGCAGGAAAGGCAATGCGTTCCGGGTGTAATGCGGCCAGGGTTTTTGGTGCCACTTCTGCAAAAATAAGCACCACCAGGGTGAGTAGCCCCGTAGCAATGGCGATGCCTGCTTCCCCGAGCAGGCGCATGGCAATGATGGTCGCCAGTGCAGACGCCAGGATATTGACGAAGTTATTGCCCAGTAGGATCAGGCCTAATAAACGGTCCGGGCGTTTCAGCAATGCCTGGGCTAGCTTGGCACCTGTCTGATCATTGTCTGCCAGATGTTTCAGCCGATAGCGGTTCAGTGACATCAGGCCAGTTTCTGAGCTGGAGAAAAAAGCGGACAGAATAATGAGAATAAAAAGCAGGGTAAACAGGGTACCCGTGGATATGTCGTTCAAGACGCGTTGTTCCTGTGGACTGGGGGAATAATTATTAAAGTGATGTGCTTAGGCGTCAAGACGCAATGATGAATTCCAGCACAAATTTACTGCCAAAATACGCCAGCATCAGGGTGACAAATCCACTCAGCGTCCAGCGAATAGCGGTGCGGCCACGCCAGCCCATGATTAGTCGACCCAGCAACAGGATGCCAAAGACGAGCCAGGCAATAATGCCAAGGATGGTTTTGTGCACCAGGTGTTGGGCAAACAGGTTTTCCAGAAAAATAAAGCCGGAGGCCAGGGCAATGCTCAGGCCGATAAAGCCTGCGAAAATTGAATCAAACAGCATTTTTTCCAGTATCTGCAAAGGAGGCAGGTGGTGGAGCAGGCCGCCTGGATGGTGGTTATGCAACAAATGGTTCTGAATCGCCAGAAGTAATGACATTAATGCGGCCAGGCCCAGCAGGCTGTAGGCAATAATGGAAGCTAGAACATGTATTTGCAGCCCTATAGGGCTTTCCGGAGGTAACAGGAGGCTGCCTGGAAACACAACTTCGAAAATGATAGTTAGAGCAGTAAGGGGTAAAATAATTGTCGCCATGATTTCAGTCTGGCGTTTGAGTGACATGAGCAGGATTAGCAGACTGTTGATGGCACCGATGGCTGAAGCCGCATTAAAAAAGCCAAATTGCAGGCCCTGGTCTGAAATCAGTGTGCTGTATAGATGAAGAAGATGGAAAAAGACACCCACAAACCCAGGAATTAGTAAGCTGGCAATGGACTTTGAGGCCAGTTGTGTTTTGCCCAGCAAACGCAGAATCAGTCCCAGTGTACAAACAAGGTAAAGACTAAGTGCAATAAAGCCGCTTATGTTACTCATATTCAGGTGGTAATCTTATTTTAATAGTTTTGCAGAAATCATCATTATACAGTAATGACATGATGGCTGATTTATTTATCGCCTAGGGTAAATAAAAATACCGTTAATCACCAGTCGCCAAGCCTGAATTAGGGCTTAATTTTTAAAGATTTGACTATACTTGTGTGAAAGTGCTCACGAAGATGAGCAAAATTGTCTGGATTTTCATGAATTTGCTGACTTTTATATAACCTGTGATAGCATTTTGTCAGGAATGGGTCAGAACAGTTCAGCTTAGGGTGCATAATGCAGTTACGTGTTTTAGGGTGTAGTGGCGGGATTGGTGAAAATCTGCGCACATCTTCATTTCTAGTGGATGATGATATTTTGCTGGATGCGGGGACGGGTGTGGGTGATTTATCTTTGCAGGAAATGTCCAGGCTGCAACATATTTTCCTTACCCATAGCCATATGGATCACATTGCCAGTATTCCTTTACTGGTGGATACCCTGTTCTCCGATTTGCAGCAGCCGCTGGTTATTCATGCCCTGCAGGCAACCATTGATAGTTTCAAGAAGCATATCTTTAACTGGGAGATTTGGCCGGACTTCTCTGAATTACCTTCCAAGGATTCACCAGTAATTACCTTCCAGCCCATGCAGCCTGGTGATACTGTCGTTCTGGCTGACCGTTGTATTGAAATGATTGAAGTCAGTCATACGGTACCTGCAGTGGCCTATGCCGTAAAACAAGGCAAGCAGGTGTTGGTCTATACGGGTGATACCTCGAGTAATGATACACTGTGGCCAGTGTTAAACGAATATGACCGCATTGATCTGCTGATCATTGAATCGGCCTTTGCTAACCATGATATTGAACTGGCCAAGCTGGCCCGGCATTTTTGCCCCAGCTTGCTGGCAGCCGATCTTCAAAAACTCAAACATCGCCCCAAACTTGGCATCAGTCATCTGAAACCTGGCGATGAAACCCTGATTATGGATGAGTGCCGGGCACTGCTCAACGATGACTGGGATATCCATCAATTATCCAGTGGCGACATTTTTCAGATATAATCGCGACTTCTTGTATAAGCACTGTAATTCATCATGTTTGATAGTTTAAGCGAACGCCTGGGCCGGACGATAAAGAACCTGCGTGGTCAGGGCCGACTCACTGAGGACAATATTCAAGATACCTTGCGCGATGTGCGCATGGCGCTGCTGGAAGCCGATGTGGCCTTGCCTGTGGTGAGGGATTTTGTCGATCGGGTTAAACAACGCGCTGTGGGTAAGGAAGTACTGGGCAGCCTGACGCCTGGGCAGGCCTTGATCAAAGTGGTGAATGATGAATTGGTCAGTACCATTGGTGAAGCCAATGAGGCGCTTGACCTGAATGTCCAGCCGCCGGCAGTGGTGCTGATGGCCGGTTTGCAGGGGGCAGGTAAAACCACCACTGTTGCCAAGCTGGCCAAACTACTCAAAGAGCGTCATAAAAAAAATGTCATGGTGGTGAGCTGTGACGTTTATCGCCCTGCTGCGATTAAACAGCTGGAAACGCTGGCCGGCCAGGTCGGTGCCGAATTCTTTCCCAGTCATAAAGACCAGGATCCCGTCGCCATTGCGAGCGCGGCTATCGACCAGGCACGTAAACAATTCCAGGATGTGGTGTTAGTCGATACCGCAGGTCGACTGCATGTCGATGCTGAAATGATGGATGAAATTCAGCGTATTCATAGTGCCATTAATCCGGTTGAAACCCTGTTTGTGGTCGATAGTATGACCGGCCAGGATGCGGCCAATACAGCCAAGGCTTTTAATGACAGTCTGGAGCTGACCGGTGTCGTACTCACCAAAACTGATGGTGATGCCCGTGGTGGTGCGGCCCTGTCGATCCGTCAGGTAACCGGTAAGCCCATCAAGTTCCTCGGTGCCGGTGAGAAAGTGGATGCCCTTGAGCCTTTTCATCCTGATCGACTGGCCTCCAGAATTCTGGGTATGGGTGATGTGCTTAGTCTGGTGGAAGAGGTTGAGCGCAGTGTCGACAAAGATAAAGCGGCGAAACTGGCCAAAAAGGTCCAGAAAGGCAAAACATTTGATTTCAATGACCTTAAAGACCAGCTTGAACAGATGATGAATATGGGTGGACTTGGTGGCCTGATGGACAAGATGCCAGGCATGGGCGGTATGGCGGATAAAGTTAAAGGTAAAATGGATGACCGTGACGTCAAGCGTATGATCGCCATCATTCAGTCAATGACACCTAAAGAGCGCAGTTTTCCTGATCTGATTAAGGGTTCGCGCAAACGCCGCATTGCTCTTGGTGCTGGAGTCCAGGTGCAGGATGTCAATCGCTTGATGAAACAGCAGTTGCAGATGCGCAAGATGATGAAGAAATTTGCCAATGGTGGCATGGCGAAGATGATGCGGATGATGAAAGGGAACATGCCTGGGGGGATGGGTTTTTAGTTAATGGTTAATGGTTAATGGTTAATGGTTAATGGTTAATGGTTAATGGTTAATGGTTAATGGTTAATGGTTAATGGTTAATGGTTGGTTATCTGTTATTTTTTCCTGAACTAATAATGTATTCATTACTGAAGATAAGTTCAAAGTCATTCTGTGACGTACTCATCATAAATACTACCTGGTCAGCCGAAATGCCCTGTGAGACAGGGCCTGATATTGCAGCTGTATTCACCATCAATTAATCTTGCGTTTTCTAAGAAGAATTTCAGAGGTCAGGAGAGTTATCATGTCGGTGTTGAAAAAATCAGGACTGTTGCTGGTTATGTTGGGTTTGTTGCTGGGCCAGATGTTACCGGTTCAGGCGGCGATGGTCAGTAATACAGAACTGGTACAGCAGATGGAACGTGGTGAACTGGTGGAAATGCTGCAGCGTG
>JBFFSQ010000136.1:0-8160 GCA_041572275.1 Gammaproteobacteria bacterium | reverse complement strand
ATGGGCTTTCTTCCATGTCCAGAAGATGCGGGTTCAGTTTCAGAAGGTATCTCATTGGGTAATTGTGGAAATCAATATGAAAATAAACTTGGACGTTTTCCCTGGAAGTCTTTAGGCATTGCACCGGTGAAAGACGGTTCTGGTAGTTGTCTGTGGTATGCAGTTGCTGGTGAATATAAGAATAATCTCGCCCTGGATCCGGCGGAATTACCGAATCCTTCCGGTCTGTCACGTAGTGAAATGCTTAATGATGATAGTAATGGTTCATTCAGGCTATTCGACAGTAGTGGAAGTATTATAAAGGGCACAACTGCACAAGATCGGGTGGTGGCGTTAATTATTGCACCCGGGCCACCGGTTGTGGGTCAAAATAGAACATATGTTGCGGGCACAGATTGTGGTGGTGATTTCACAGCGAACCAATTTATGGAAGTGTTTAATGGTGTCGATAACACAGCGATCACTGCAGCTGCTGATCAGGTGGATGATTTTATTACTTCAGTACGTAGTGATAACACGGATTTCAATGATCGTATTATTACCATTAGTCAGGATGAAATATTTAATGAAATTAAACGCCGCGCTAATTTTACAACCATAGTCGAGAATACAACCCAGGCATTAGCTGAATGTGTGGCTGAGTTCGGTTTGGCTAATCCAGGTGGGGGTGGTGGCACGCCTTGCCCAGTTCTTTGTTCTGATTGTTATGCACAGTGTGATATTGATTTTGATTGTACAGGTCTTAGAGGTGGGGCACGGGCACAATGCAATAGCGACAATAGAAATTGTGACCGACAGTGTAGGCGTGATGGGTGTGTAAGGAGACTTCCTCCGGGTTGTGGTTCCGGTGGAGCTAATGATTTTCGTTTGCCATGGCCTGCATTGGTTGATTTAGGTGATTACAGAGACAGTTCTGAATATATAGAAGACTCGGGCAGTTATATGGGACGCTTTCCTATGGATGTCAATGCTACGGTTGCAGCAACTTCAAATCCAGGCAGTGATTATTTGTTGGAGAGCGATTACAGTGCTGTGGACCCTGCTTACACGAGTTGTAGTAATTTGAATACTGATGCTTTAGGTAGCTACAATAGTGTTGAACGCCGTTTCTGGGAAAACTGGAAAGATCACTTTTTCTATGCCGTGGCTGCAGACTATGATGCCAGTAATACCTCCACACCAACAGTAGGAGCCTGTACTAATTGTTTAACCACGAATGGTGACCCTACTGATTTTGCCGCTATTGTATTTTTCTCTGGTGAGCGTCAGGGTGCTCAAATCAGGACAACCGATAACATGTCGCCAGCCGATGCAGAAACCAAGAATGACATTAGTAATTACCTGGAAGGTAATAATGCGACGAATACACATGATGGAACAGAGGACTATCAGACCGGAACGGTTAATGATGTGGCTTATTGTATTGAGGAAGATATGACGGTGAGGGTATGTCCATGATACGCCTGGTTGACAATCGGGGTTTTACCCTGATCGAAGTTGCCATAGTAATGTTAATACTTGGCTTCTTACTGGCCGCGGTCATCACGCCTATGGGTGCCCAGCGTGAAAGTAACAATATTAAGAAAGCTCAGCGCGAAATGAAAGCCATTGAAGAAGCATTGTATGGCTTTGCTATAGCTAGTGATCGATTACCCTGTCCGACACAACCGGGCCTTGGTGGGGTGTCTGATGGTGGTGGTGCTGTTAATTGTAACAGTTATCATGGCTTTATCGCATCGACTACTCTTGGACTCCAGGGAGGTGTGAATTGTGATGGTTTATTACTCGACCCATGGGGAAATCCATACCGTTACAGTATTACCAATTCGGATGCAGATGGTAATGGTAGTGATGATTTTGTGGTGACGGGAGAAATGGGGAATGTTGGTGTGATCAACTTAAACCCGAATTTGCAGGTATGTAGCAATACTGGAGTGGCTTGTGCAGGTGCACCCTCTGCAGACATTGTGGCCGATAGTGCGGTGGCTGTGGTATTCAGCATGGGCAGTAACTGGAGCAATCCCAGTGCCAGTGAGAACGAAAATGCCGGTGAAGCGACGGTGAATAGTGGATGTGGTCTACCAGCTTATGATATTAGCAATGACCGGTTTTTTTATGCCAGTACCCGTATTGAAACCGGTGTTACCTTTAATGATATTGTGACCTGGATTTCTCCGAATATTGTTTATGCGAAAATGCTAGCAGCGGGTCGTTTGTAGCACAATATTTAGGGTTATCGGGTTTCGGCCCTGGTTATTATGTGAAATATTTGTTGTCCCGCACCACTTAGGTGTTGATTGTTTGGCAGTGTTTCGAAACCGCTTGAGAAATATCATTTAAGTCATTGTTTTTTTCTTACTATTTCATGTATTTTTTTAAAACTGTGCTAAATTACGTGTATTAAATGCAATATTATCCCCTGGCATAACTATTGCTGTTAATCGGTAAACGTCAAATTTTTGGAGAGTATCAATGAATAAACGTCAATCTGGTTTTACGCTGATTGAAATTGCAATCGTTATGGTCATCATTGGCTTATTACTGGGCGGCGTGCTCAAAGGCCAGGAAATGATCAACAATTCAAGGGTCAGAAATGCTATCAGTAGTTTGGATGGTATTGCAGCAGCCATTTATTCCTACCAGGATCGCTATGCGGCGTTGCCGGGTGATGATCCTAATGCGAACGCTCGTTGGGGTGGTCTTGTTGTCGATGGTGATGGCAATGGCCTGATTGATGGTGGATGGACATCTATTGCTTCAGCAGATGAAAGTGCAATGGTTTGGGAACATTTGCGTCAGGCCGGCTTAATTACCGGTGCCCCTCTTACTGCCGCTGATTCAATGGTGCCTCCGACCCATCCTTTTGGTGGCGTATTTGGTGTTGAAGAAGCTGGCGGTGGCAGTGGCGGTGATAATGATACCGGGATTGCTTCAGGTATTATTATCTGCATGAATAATATGGCGGCCGAATTTGGTGAAATCCTGGACCGTAACCTGGATGATGGTGATGGTATTCTGGGTGATGTTCAGAATGATGGCCCTGATGCGATATATGGTGTTCAAGCTGGAACTGTCTACATTGTGTGTAAAACATTGTAATTGAGTAGATATGCATTAGTGTTAAAAAGGCCTGATTTATCAGGCCTTTTTTATTGGTACAACAACAGCGCCTATGTTTAAAGCGAAGCTTGTTACAGGTTTAAAGTAGATGTACGCGTGTAAGTTCCCTACGGGAAACATTTAGTTATTCCATCTCAAGTTCCTTGATTTTTCGCGTCAGCGTATTACGCCCCCAGCCTAATAACTTGGCCGCTTCCTGCCGCTTGCCACTGGTCTTGGCCAGGGCGGCTTCTATCATGATGCGCTCGAATTTTGGCATGGCATCGTCGAGCAGGTCTTCTTTTCCGAGAGCCAGTTGCTGTTCAGCCCAGCGTTGTAACGAGGACTCCCAGTTCTGTTGAACCGTTTCTGTCGGCTCAACAGACTGCGGTAATAGCTCCGGTGGCAGGTCCGACATGTGTACTTCACGGCTGGAGGCCATCACCGTGAGCCAGCGACAGGCATTTTCCAGTTGCCGAACATTACCCGGCCAGTCGAGATTAGACAGATAGGCCTCTACATCAGGTAACAGATGTTTGGCTTCAACACCGATTTCCTGGGCAGATTGTTGCAGAAATAAATGCAGCAGGGCGGGTATGTCTTCCTTGCGTTCACGCAAGGGGGGAATTTGTATACGGATGACATTGAGGCGATGGAACAGATCCTCACGGAACAGACCCTGTTTGACCCGTTCTTCCAGATCCTGATGGGTGGCCGTGATGATGCGGACATCCGATTTGATCGGGGTATGGCCACCGACGCGATAAAACTGTCCGTCGGCCAGCACACGTAATAAACGGGTCTGTAGATCCGATGGCATGTCACCGATTTCATCAAGGAACAGTGTGCCGCCATCTGCCTGCTCAAATCGGCCACGACGTTGTGCGGTAGCACCGGTGAAGGCGCCACGTTCATGACCAAACAGTTCGGATTCAAGCAGGTCTTTAGGTATTGCGGCAGTATTGATGGCGATGAAGGGTCGATCGGCCCGTGGGCTGTGCTTATGCAGGGCACTGGCGACCAGCTCTTTACCAGTTCCGGATTCACCGTTGATCAGTACAGTGATATTAGATTTGGACAGACGACCAATGGCACGAAATACTTCTTGCATGGCCGGTGCTTCGCCAATGATTTCAGGTGTATCTTCATGGACCTGTGAACCGTCACGTGATGCCTGCTCTTCACTTTTTTTGCAGGCGCGTTGAGCGAGATCGACTGCTTCGTCAATATCAAAGGGTTTGGGCAAGTATTCAAAGGCACCGCCCTGGTAGGCCGAAACAGCACTGTCGAGATCAGAATGGGCCGTCATAATGATGACTGGGATATTCGGGTGTTGTTCACTGAGTAACTGTAAAAAATCGAGGCCGTCCATGCCTGGCATACGGATGTCGGTAATAATGGCATTGGGTCGTGTGTTTGTCAGTGAATCCAGGGCTGAGTCGGCAGATTCAAAACTACTGACTGAAAAGCCGGACTGGTTAAGGGCTTTTTCTAGCACCCAACGAATGGATTGGTCGTCATCAATGACCCAGATGTGCTGTTCAGGCATTACTGGTCTCCAGAGGTAAATAAATTGTAAAAACGGTATTGCCTGGCTGACTGTGACATTCGATCAGGCCGTTATGTTGATTAATCAGCGACTGGGCAATGGACAGTCCCAGGCCGGTGCCATCGGCTCGACCGGTCACCATGGGATAAAAGATCTGGTCTATGAGTTCATCCGGTATACCTGGGCCGTTATCAATAATATCGACCTGCAATACCAGACGGTGATGGGTATGCCCAATGGTAAAGTGTCGCTGAGGACGTGTTCGGAAGGTGATTTCACCGGCTTCACCGAGTGCGGCTACCGCATTTCGGGTGATATTGAGCACGGCCTGAATGAGCAGCTCATTATCCGCCATCAGCTCTGGCAGGCTGGGATCATAGTCAAGATTAAAAAATATACCCGGAGGTAACTCACCCTGTACCAGATGACGGACATGTTCGAGCACCTGATGAATATTGATTAGCTGTTTGTTAGGCACATTATTGGGACCCAGCATACGATTGACCAGGTTCTGTAGACGGTCGGCTTCACCAATGATGATCTGGGTGTATTCTTTCAGGTCTTCGTTGGGCAGTTCGCGTTCCAGTAGCTGAGCTGCACCGCGTAAACCACCCAGTGGGTTCTTAATTTCATGCGCCATACCTCGAATTACATTACGGGTGGCGCTCTGTTCGTTAAGCAGTTTTTCCTCGCGAGCAATGCGCAACAGTCGGTCCAGCTGAGAAATTTCCAGCAACAGGCAGGGATCTCGATCCGACGTCTGTATGGGAGTGACCATGTAATCGACCGTAATTTTTTGACTTGGACTGATATGCAGGCTCACTTCATGCTCGGCAAAGGGCTGATGGTTATCTAGCACGCTGTCCAGGCGTTGTAGGAATCTGGCATCAATGAAGAGTATTTTATCCAGTGGCAGATGTAATGCGCGCTTGTAGCTAATCTGGAACAGATTTTCACCTGCCGGGTTTAAATACTGAATGCGGAGATCAGCATCAAGCAAAACCACAGCTGTGCTCAGGTTATCGAGTACTGTCCGTTGAATGCCATCGAGTTGTGGTAATTTGTGAGACATACTGTTTATTAAAGCAAGATCTAAACCAAAAGTTTTTACATCTGAGATTAATATCTGCGATATGTAGATGATTTAGTTTATTCTTTAGAATCAATGGCTTAAATCGCACAGATGTGGGGCGAATGGGCTGTGATTACCTGTGATAAAGATCATGCAACCTGTATATAGATGATTAGCTTACAGTGTGCACCATAATGGTGCGCACATGCAAGCTCAGGTTGGTGTGCACAATTAGGGGGCTTTAGGCTTTTTCTGTGCAGGTTTGGGAAGTAATTTGGAGCCTCGGAACATATGTATAGTGACACTGTCGGTAGCAATAACTGTTTTGCCATTAACGTCCTTAACCTTGGCTGAAATGCTATGGGTGCCACGCTCGATGAATGTCAGAGTCTTGCTCAGGCTGGTTGAATTTTTCACTTTGACTTTGCCATCAACCAGAAAAGCGATGGTATGGCCGTGTTCAGTACTGAGCTCCGGTGTCAGTGACACAGTGACAGTCAGGGAGCCATTGTTATTGCGTATCGTTTCTTCCATGGCGGGACTGGTCACTTTAAATTCGCTATAGCTGAAAGCTACTGGCGCTTCGTCAGCCGCTGGCGCTTCTTTGGCCTTGTATTTGACCGCTGGTGTCACATTCAGGCTGGGTGGCCGGATTTCTTCAGCCTGTTTTTGTGGTGGTGTGTCGGAATAGACCACTTCGCCATTATCATCAACCCACTTGTAAAGCGCGGCTTGGGCCATTAAGGGCAGGGCCAATAAGGCCAGAATAAGTATTTTTTTCATAGGTTGAGCTTAGTTTGAATTATGTACTTGTGCAAACAAAAAACGCCCCGACTTGCGGGGCGTTTTGAGTCTTTGTGATCCACTGCAAAGCCGTATGGCTTCGCAGTGGCACTCTGCCGTTTAGACAGAGTAGTACATGTCAAACTCAACTGGGTGAACAGCCAGACGAGAGCGTTGTACTTCTTCGTCTTTCAGTTCGATGTAGGCAGTGATCTGGTCATCAGTGAATACGCCACCTTTGATCAGGAATTCACGGTCTGCATCCAGTGCTTTCAGTGCTTCGTCGAGAGAGAAGGCAACCTGTGGGATGGCCTTTTCTTCTTCAGGAGGCAGGTCATACAGGTTCTTATCCATAGCATCGCCAGGGTGGATCTTGTTCTCAATACCGTCCAGGCCAGCCATCAACATAGCAGCAAACGCCAGGTATGGGTTGGCAGTGTTATCTGGGAAACGCACTTCAACACGACGTCCCTTAGGATTGCTGATGAAAGGAATACGGATAGAAGCAGAACGGTTACGTGCTGAGTATGCCAGCATTACAGGGGCTTCGAAACCGGGCACCAGACGTTTGTACGAATTAGTTGAAGCATTGGTGAAAGCATTCAGTGCTTTAGCATGCTTGATGATACCACCGATGTAGTACAGAGCAGTTTCAGACAGACCGCCGTACAGGTCGCCAGTAAACAGGTTTACGCCGTCTTTAGCCAGAGACTGATGCACGTGCATACCGTTACCGTTGTCACCAACCAGTGGTTTAGGCATGAAGGTAGCAGTTTTACCATAGGCATGGGCCACATTGTGGATGGCGTATTTCAGTTTCTGAACTTCGTCAGCTTTCTTGACCAGTGTGTTGAATACAGCACCGATTTCACACTGACCTGCAGTTGCAACTTCGTGATGATGTACTTCAGTTTCTACACCCATGTCTTCGATAACCAGACACATGGCAGAACGCAGGTCCTGCAGTGAATCAACTGGAGGCACAGGGAAATAACCGCCTTTAACGCCAGGACGGTGACCCAGGTTACCAGTCTCAGTCTGCTCGCCTTTGCTCCACTCGGCTTCTTCAGAACCGATCTTGTAGAATACTTCACCCATGTCATTACGCCATGCAACGCTGTCAAAGACAAAGAATTCATTTTCAGGACCGAAGTATGCAGTATCAGCGATACCCGTAGATTTCATATACTCTTCAGCGCGCTTGGCGATAGAACGTGGGTCACGCTCGTAGCCCTGCATAGTTGCTGGCTCTATGATGTCACATGAAATGTTCATAGTGACTTCTTCACAGAAGGGGTCCATAACAGCAGTTGATGCATCAGGCATCATGATCATGTCAGATTCGTTAATGCCTTTCCAGCCTTCGATTGAAGAACCGTCGAACATTTTGCCTTCTTCAAAAGTACTTTCATCAACAGTGTGAGCCGGTACTGAAACGTGCTGTTCTTTTCCGCGTGGGTCAGTGAAACGGAAGTCAACGAATTTTACATCGTTGTCTTTCATCATTTTTAAAACGTCATTTGCAGACATTGAAGTCCTCCAAATCGAAATTAGTAATTACTGAGCGATAGAATTTCATCAGCTCAGTGGTGAAAATTCTGTCAGCCGTTTATTTTGCACGAAATATGCCACAAGTGAAATGCGCTAAAGCGTTGAT
>JBFFSQ010000135.1:0-8175 GCA_041572275.1 Gammaproteobacteria bacterium | reverse complement strand
GTTAATAGTGCACAACTTTGAGTAACCAGCTGATTATAATTACACTATTGAGATTGGCTGGATTGATGATATGTTGATGTTAATCATATTCCACCCATAGTGGGTAAGATACCCTTTTTCAATATCCAGAATATCATCCGGCAAGAGTTATGAGCACGTATCAATCACCAATACTTGACCCAGAGTCAATCCCTCAAGTAGCCCTCAACACCATGAATGACACCCACAGGGAAGAAGTCGAACTGATTAATCTACTGGGTACCTTACTGGAGCAGGCCATGCAGGGACAAACAGATGACATGGCAATCACACACAAAATGGAAGAATGGGTAGAACATACTCGCCAACATTTTGATCGTGAAAACCAGCTTATGGAGCAATTTGGTTTTCCCGCTTACGCTATGCACAGCGGCGAACACCAACGGGTGCTAGGGAAAATCGAAAAATTACATCAGCAGTGGCTAGAGAATAAAGCTGTAGAACCACTGGCGGAATTCATTTTTCATGACTGGCCTCAGTGGTTCAACATGCATGTGAACACGATGGATACGGTCACGGCGCAATTTCTAAGTCAAAAAATGGGAAAAGCATCGCTATAAAAATCGTCGGTTTGTGCTATTTTCACCATTTTTTAGCGGCAAAGGCTAGAGTGACGTCGGTTTGAAAATAATTCAGCACATCAGTACTTTGCAAATAGCTTAAGAGACAGCCAAACAGCCACCTATCGCTTTAAAAAATTATCATCCAATCTACAATACATCATTTAAGAGCTTTATATGCTTATCCAGCGTTTATTCAAATACACAAGTCTAATCATAATACTTGTATTCATAAGTAATACGACCAGTGCATTAGCCACAACACAACCGGCACAGACTACCGTTAACTTCCCGGAGATCAAGGAATATGCGAACTTTGCCAATGTCGCCTACCAGACGGTACCTGAGATTCAAGAACTCAGTTCGTTAAAGAAGCACATACTGACACATCAAAACAATATTCCTGAGATTGAAATTTTTTATTATTTAATAACTAATGATATTAATAAGACGCAGACTATCGCCGTCCGTGGCACTGCCAATATTGAAAATGCCATTATCGATGTTGAGCTTAAGCTAACAGATGATAAACATACAGGCGCACGCTTACATAGCGGATTCTTGCAAGCAGCACTGGCCATTTATAATGAAATCAAACCCCAGCTTCGATCAAATTATGTCATTAATACCACGGGACACAGCTTAGGAGGTGCAGCCGCAGTGGTTTTAGCCATGTACCTGGATATTGATAATTATAAAATAGGCAAAGTCGTGACCTTTGGCCAACCTAAAGTAACAAACATCACCGGGGCCAACAAGTTCAAACACTTAGATGTCATCCGTGTTGTAACGCCAAAAGACGTGGTGCCATTAGTACCACCTTTTGACCCAATGGATTTAAATAATCTCGATATTTACTGGCACTTAGGCAAAGAGATTATTCTATTAGCCGATAACACATATGCTATGCTCGAAGGCATAAACAGCATGATCCGTGCTACCAAATTCACACAAGAGCCGCTCACTGAAGACAATTTACAAAATCATCAAATGACTCAATATATCGATATGATAAATAATAAAATCCCAACCGCCAGGTTAGTCCCGTTTAAAAACAGCCTTAACATCTTCAACTGGTTTGGCGGCGAAAAAGATTAACTGAGGGGTTGTAATATACAACCACATAAGGTCTTTTCTAAATACACTATAATCCTGAGTAAATAGCAACAAACGCTTATTGCATAAACAATTGCTCTCTACCACCTATTTAAAAGGCTCAGAATCGTAGAAAGCAACTAATTTTGAGGGCTTTCAATTGACCTTTTTGAACTTCTTAACTCAATATTAATGGGCAACAACCAAGCAGAAAGCTAAACAATTGTAATGATTAGTAGTGCAAGTTAAAAATATGACATAGATATTAAGGCTTATCAGTCTTGCTTGAACTATTTGTTAGACCTTGAATTTTCTAGGCTTACCTTGTTTAGTAACACATGACTCATAACCTAACAATGGCACAATATTTGAATAACCACTATACCGTGTCTATGTCCTTATCAAAATATTTTCCTTCTGATACATTTATCACTAAATACGTTATGCATAATAAAATACCAGTCTATATCAAACGACGTTTCTATCATTGATCTCTATACTTTAATCTTTTTATATAATATAACTTACAAGCATCTCAAGTTTGCATCCTAGCTTACTGGTGATAAATCTATTTGGTTTTAAGGCTGTTCTACGCAATACAAACGAAGCTTAGAACTGCAATCAATTGATATACTAACAGTTGATATCGCTCTGTAAGTGGTTTCATAACCAATACCATAAATACCTTGATCGTACATGCCTGACGTCCAGTTGTTACAGTTTCTCGCTCCATCAGTGGCGTAAGTATCAAGATCGCTTATACCCGACCAGATGTATGGGTCTATTGAACCCGGTGGATAAATCCAATTGTCAATTTCAACACTGTTAATTAGATCCTGATTCAAAACAGGAAAGATAGCAGAACTCGTTGTGGTACTGATTTCAGTATCTCCAAGAGGGCGGTAATATGTCGTATTTGGCAACAGAACCCAATCTGTAAAGCTAACGGGATCCCTATAGATTCCATCAACAAGTAAAGCTTTATATATGCTGCCATTTGGCTTGTTAGCATCTTGATTACAGAAATAATCAGCTTTTTCAATAGCATGATTACCTGGCAATAAAGGATCATTTAAAAAATCACCTGTATGATCAGCTGATGTAGCAAATATTTTTAATCCTGTTGATAATGATTGCACACCAACTCTACTATCACTATCACTGCCACAAGCCGTAATACCCAATCCAATTATGACTAAAAATAGATATTTCGTTCTTATTGATAATCTCATTATATTTGCCCTATGATTTATTTTTATGTCTAATAATTTTTTAGTTTTACTTGAGCCTTCATACACTATATAAATTAATCACTATAAAGCATGCTGCTCAGTTCACTGCACGGGAAAAACTCCTACTTCCCAAACCTGCTTTCTGCCACTAACTTTAATACCGCCCATACTCCAGCATCAATAAAGTACAGTCTTTCACAAAGGGTATATCATTATGCAGAAGTGCAAGTTCGAGAGCTTCGGATTCTGTGCCGGGGTTGAGAATGACCCGGGCGGGGCTGAGAGTGATGATACTCTCAATAAGGTCGCCACTGCGCTGGGGCCCCACATAAAGTGTCAGGGTATCAACCTCTTCCTGAATGGACTCAAGTGTGTGCTTCACCACCAGACCTTCGATGTTTTCCAGTTTAGGATGAACCGGGATCACATGATAGCCATACTCTTGCAGCATTCTTATCGCCTTGTTGGCATAGCGATGAGGTTTATTACTGGCACCGAGTACAACTGTCGTATGATTTTGCATGGTGGTTTTCTAACTATTAAGTTTGTCCGGGCTCACGAAGCTGATCGGCTGTGGCGGTGTATAGGCCTGATCGTAAATTAGTTTGATGGTGACTTCATCATCTTTATCTTCAGCACTGACCTGCTGTAAATCGGGCAGGCGATTGGCCAGATAAGACAAGGTAGCCGCAATCAACTGTTCATTGTCGGCTTTTATTGCTCCGATTAACTGGTTAGCGACAAATTCCGCTTTTTTCTGCATGTCCGGTGCAAAAATATGGCCAGGGCCATGGGGAATACCTTCATCCATTTTCTGATCCATTTTATCCAGATATGTCATCTGGTGCTCAGGCAGAGTCTTGGTACGGTCGTACTCCACCTGGGGTTCACCATTTATAGCAACAACTAATTTTTTCATAAATAACCTAAACAAAGCAGCATTAATCAACAATAGCGCCGAATTTTAGCATTTTTTCATGGCTTCTGTATGACCGCCATAGTCAACCGTGAAATACAGATCATCTGCTCCTGTTCATTGCTGATATTGATCTCCCACACCTGACTGCTACGCCCCAGATGTAAAGGCCTGGCAACACCCATAACCAGGCCAGATCGCATGCTGCGGACATGATTAGCGTTAATATCCATACCCACACAATAGGCTCGATCAGGATCCACACAACAATTCGCTGCCGTACTGCCCAGGGTTTCGGCAAACAACACCGATGCGCCACCGTGTAACAGGCCTAACGGTTGACGAGTTCGATCATCCACCGGCATGGTACCCTTCAGAAAATCTTCTCCGATTTCGGTAATTTCAATTCCCAGGGCTGATACGGCGGTATTCATACCACGTGCATTAAGTGATGTGAGGCTTGGTGATTGATACCAGATGGACATCGTCTCCCCCCTTATATCATTGTCACTTGTTAGAGTACCCCCAGCCCGATTGGAAGTCAGTCGCTTTTTTATGCTAGATTGCCGGGAAAACAATTATTGGAAAACCTATGAGCACAAGCCCAGAAGTACTGCTGTTTATTGCCACCGGCTGTCAACATTGCCCAGCAGTTCTGCAATCTCTATCTGAACTGATCAAAGCGGGGTCCATTAGCGAGCTGCAGGTAGTGAATATTCAGCAGCGCCCGGAACAGGCGGCTGAGCTCAATATCCGCTCGGTGCCCTGGGTCAAAATCGGCCCCTTCGAACTCACCGGCCTGCGAACGAAAAGCGAGCTGACCTCATGGGTGCAGAAAGTCAACGACCCGGCAGCCATGGGCGAGTACTTTGGTGAATTGATGACCAGTGGTGAGCTGGACAAGGTACAGCAGATGGTGGAACAGCACCCGGAATGGTTCAAGGTTCTAATTCAACTGATGGCTAACACTGAAACCACCCTGTCGGTTCGCCTCGGGGTGAGCGCCATTATCGAAGATCTGGCGGGCCAGGATATTCTCAAAAACAATATCGATGCCCTGGGTGAACACACGCACCACAACGAAGCCCGCATCCGCAATGACGCCTGTTATTTCCTGGGACTATCCCACAGTCGCGACGCCGAAACCTATATTCGCCCACTGCTGGAAGATAAAGATGCGGAGGTTCGGGAAACAGCGATTGAGGCCCTGGAAGAACTGGCCTAAATGTTTCCCTTACACGACGACAACCCGACCCGGATTCCACCGATCATCACCATCAGTTTTCTGCTGGCCTGTGTGGCGGTATTCTTCTGGCAACTGTCGCTGGGCGACCACATCCAGAAAGCGATTTACAGCTTCGGTATGATTCCAGCCGTACTGTTCAACATCAAAGTGCTACCCGCCGACCTGGTCAGTGTGCCCGCTGTCGCCACCCTGATCACCTCCATGTTTTTACACGGCGGCTGGATGCACCTGATCGGCAACATGCTCTATCTGTGGATATTTGGTAACAATGTCGAGGATGCCATGGGTCACGCCCGTTTCATTGTTTTTTATATGCTCTGCGGTATTGCCGCCGCACTGGCTCAGGCCATTCCAGACCCTCAATCCACCACCCCGATGATCGGAGCAAGTGGTGCCATCTCCGGTGTTCTCGGCGCCTATCTACTGCTTTACCCCCATGCCCGGGTACTGGTGGCAATACCCTTCGGTTTCTACATCCATACCACGCGCCTACCCGCTGTCTGGGTACTGGGCTTCTGGTTTGTATTGCAGATATTCAACTCACTGATGGCCGGTGACCAGCAAGGTGGTGTCGCCTGGGGCGCTCACATTGGTGGCTTTGTTGCCGGTATGGTACTCATCCCGTTATTTAAGAGCAAACATGTGCGCCTGTTTGCACCGGCGCGGACAAACTACTAATCGTTTTATCAATAGAGGACAGGAACATGCGTTGTCATGAAGTCGACTACAAAATCATTGGTCACGATATGCAAATGGTCGAAGTTGAACTGGACCCGAGTGAAACCATCATCGCTGAAGCCGGTGCCATGACCTACATGGAAGATGACATCAGTTATGAATCAAAAATGGGCGATGGCTCTAATCCTGATCAGGGTTTTATGGGCAAGCTGTTCAGTGCCGGCAAGCGCATGATCAGCGGTGAGTCATTATTCATGACGCATTTCACCAATCAGGGCGAGAACAAAAGACATGTCGCCTTTGCTGCCCCCTATCCCGGCAGCATCATCGACGTTAACCTCGGACAAATTCAGGGCAGCCTGCTGTGCCAGAAAGATGCCTTCCTGGCGGCGGCTTATGGCACCCAGATCGATATTGCCTTCAATAAAAAACTGGGTAGCGGTTTCTTCGGGGGTGAAGGCTTCATTCTAGAACGCCTGCAAGGTGATGGCATGGCCTTTGTGCATGCCGGTGGCACAGTGATTGAAAAAAAACTACACAATGAGACCCTGCTCCTGGATACTGGCTGTCTGGTCGCATTTACCGATGGTATCGACTACGACATTGAAATGACAAAAGGATTGAAGAGTATGTTCTTTGGTGGCGAAGGCTTATTCCTGGCAACCCTTAAAGGTACCGGTTCGGTATGGATCCAGAGCCTGCCCTTCTCTCGACTCGCTGATCGTATTATTGAACAGGCACCGTCTCATGGTGGCAATAGCCAGGGCGAAGGTTCGATGCTGGGTGGTATTGGTCGATTGATTGATGGGGATTAGAAGAAAGGTTGATGGTTAGTAGTTAGTGGTTAGTAGAAATATTAAATAATTGAGCCATGGAAGGTATAAGGCATTTAATTTGTCTAAATAAATTTGATTGCTTTTTATACAATAATTTATTTATTGTTATCAAAGCATAGATCATGACAATCCATTTCGGTTTCCTCATAACCATGACTCAATAGAGGTTGAAATAGTTGGTGTACTTTCTACTGAGAATGAAATCTATGAAATACCCAATAAAAAACAACTCGATTTATTATTTTGGCTAATTGATAAACTTGTAGTCAAGTACGGACTATCAATTGATGATATTTATGCGCACGGAAAAATTGCACATAAAGATAAAAACAATTCCGAAGGTTATTCAGCCCTTAAATCATATAAATTACACGCTGCCGGATAGAGCAATGCGATTTATTACTTTATTCTCTTTAGTGTTTTCTTTGATCTCCTGCAGTTCAAAGGAAACAACTAATATTCATGATCCAAGCCGTAGTTTCTACAAAATCTATTCTAATTACACGATTACCGACAGAAATAACTATGGCTGTGAAAAAATAAACATCTATATCCTTGAGCATGTTTTGCGTACTGGTATCGAAATTACACCTAGAGATGAACATGATCACTATTCAACGACTGGATGTTCAATTAAAGGAACATTAGCAATGAATAAAAAGGTCGTTGAATTTACTTTCGATTACGGCGGCATTCTGTACATTGGTAAAGATTTAATTATTGGCTGCGCTGAAGCGTGCTGTAAAAACAATTTTGAGTATTGCACCTGGGAGCCAGAAGACCTTAAATGATCACCATCAAATAACACTGAATATGCATAATCCTCTCACCTGGTACAGCTATCTGGTTTTCAACCCAATCCACATAAAACACCTAGAGATCGAAGCATTTAGGCTGTGTTTTCTGGTAAAATCCCTCCCAGTTAGTTAAATAGCGCATTCGCGCGTAATCAGGTTATCTATGTCACAAGCAAAAAAAGTCGGTTTTATCAGCCTCGGCTGCCCTAAGGCTCTGGTTGATTCTGAGCAGATCATCACCAAACTCCGTGCCGAAGGCTATGAAATCAGCCCCAATTACGACAACTCCGATCTGGTTGTGGTAAATACCTGTGGTTTTATCGATGATGCCGTCGAGGAATCCCTGGAAGCCATTGGTGAGGCGTTGAATGAAAACGGCAAAGTTATAGTCACCGGCTGCCTGGGTGCCAAGGGCGATATTGTGGCCAATAGTTACCCTCAGGTGCTGGCGGTGACCGGTCCCCATGCCGCCCAGGAAGTGATGGATATCGTACATGAGCATCTGCCACCTGAACATGACCCCTATACCAGCCTGATCCCTCCCCAGGGCATCAAGCTGACACCGAAGCACTATGCCTATTTAAAAATCTCGGAAGGCTGTAATCACCGCTGTACTTTCTGCATCATTCCGGCTTTGCGCGGTGATCTGGTCAGTCGTCCCATTGGCGAGGTCCTGGATGAAGCCCAGAATCTGGTCAACGCCGGGGTCAAAGAGTTGCTGGTCATTTCCCAGGACACCAGTGCCTACGGTGTTGATGTGAAATACCAGACCGGTT
>JBFFSQ010000134.1:0-8185 GCA_041572275.1 Gammaproteobacteria bacterium | reverse complement strand
TGGTGGTCGAGGTGCTGAACCTGAACCCGGCCAGAGAGAATCAGGTAATAAGCATCGCAGTGCTGACCCTGATTGGTAATATGTTCACCCTGTTTTAGCCTCTGTCGTTGCATACGTGAGAAGGCCTTGTCGATGTACTCGATGGGCAGACGGTTAAGTGCCAGCGTATTACGGATAAGGTCGATGTATTTGATATTGGCTTTGGCTTCGTGGCCAATGAAATCCCAGGCAATGATGATGTCGAGAAGGTCGCGATTAGCATGACAAATGATGCAATCCTGGCGGGCAATGATGTTGCAGCTTTTGTTGCCGGTGGGAAGGAGTACGGGTTTGTGTCGGGTCTCAGCCGGTTCCTGGATGGTCTGGACACTGCCTTCGCAGAATACGTCAATCTGACCTTCTAGCAGATACAGGTAGTCATGGCTATTGCTGCCACGGATTTGCAGGATTTCATCCTGCTGTAATTCAATCACACGGATGTGATTGACAATTTCCTGTAGCCGTTCTGGACTTAAATTATTGAAAGGAAAGTACAGATTGCTCAGTTTAAATAGTACTTTTTTCAGTTTGGTACTCAGCATATCAAACACCCTGTTTACTTATGCATCAAAACATTCTAGCTCACTTTTTAGATGTTTTGTGATTAAACAGCGCTTTATCAATAGGTTTGATCGACAGGCTTTCTAGTAATAAATCGGTTTTATTACCTTCCTGATGCAGGCTGATCACTTCTATGGGGATGCCGGGCATATTTTCCTGCTCATAATCAATATGAGTAAAACTGGTTTTACCCATGGCCAGTAATAACTGGGTTTGAGTGCTGTAGTTAAAATGATAAAAATTCCGTAAGCTCTGATAGTCTTTGACAGACAGTCCCAGCGCTTTGCCGCTGGCCATACAGATCTGTTTCAGCTGGGTGTCTTTTCGTGTGATATCGTAGACTTGGCAGGGTATATCCTGAATGGTTTTACTCTTTTCAGTTGGCTTCACTTTGATGAAGGTATGGGCGCCGTAAAATTCCGGGTACTTCAGCTGGTTCACCAGCGACTCGGCAATCAGTTTTTCCTCTTCATCCATGGTTTGGAGCTTTTCCTGTAGGCCGCTTTCAACTTCGGTTAGTTTCTCCAGGCGCTGCTTATTGAGGGTTTCGACGCGCTGACGCAGAATGTCTTTGTCGATTCGTGATATATTGCCGCTGGCCTGATCAATACTGAGAAAATGCTGTTCAGTTTCATCGTAGATATTGGTTCGCTTCGAGCCTTCTTCGCTGATACGTACTTTTCCATCCTTGATGTAGTATGTCAGGAGTTGACTGTTGTCCTGGCGGTCAAAGATTTTAACAGTCAATGTGGCATCGGCCTGGCTGATTTGGCTTGTGATGAGCAGAATTACGGTGGCAAAGAATTGTTTCATCATTGAAACCCATGGGTTTTGGCATATTTATGAATAAAGAACGTATACAAAAAGCACTGGCACGGCAAGGACTTGGTTCACGTCGTCAAATTGAAAGCTGGATCAAGGAAGGCAAAATCCAGCTCAATGGTGAAGTGGCTAATATTGGTGACCAGGTCAAGCCCGGTGATCAGGTCATGTACAGTGGCCGTAAAATTATCATCAAGGCGGCGGATGAAAAATTCCCCCGTGTGATCGCCTATCATAAACCAGAAGGTGAGGTGTGCTCTCGCAGTGATCCGGAGGGACGGCCGACCATATTTGAGAATTTACCCGGACTGAAACACAGTCGTTGGGTAGCAGTGGGGCGCCTTGATTTGAATACGTCCGGTCTCATCTTGCTGACGGATAATGGCGAACTGGCCAACCGTCTGATGCACCCATCCAATACCATTGAGCGTGAATACGCAGTACGTACCCTGGGTGTGGCAACTGATGAGATGTTGCATCGCCTTACCCATGGTGTGGAACTGGAAGACGGAAAAGCTCGATTTGAAGAAGTCGTGGATTCTGGTGGTCAGGGCGTTAATCACTGGTATCATGTGGTGTTGATGGAAGGTCGTAACCGTGAAGTACGGCGTATGTGGGAAGCCGTTGGTCTCAAGGTGAGTCGCCTGATGCGTGTCCGCTATGGTTCGGTGGTATTGAATAAAAGTCAGCGTCCGGGAAAAAGTCGTGAACTCACAGAGAAGCAGGTGATCGAACTGGCATCACTGGTGGATTTGCATTATGAGCTGCCCGCCGTGACGCGACAGGAAAAGAAAAACTATAAAGATACCCGCAGGACTATGGGTAAATCTAATCAGCGTGGCCGTTCAAGTCGAAAATAGGAGGTCATGATGCAATTTAAGTTTGTCACCACAGTGCTGGTGTTCTGTGTTGGTGCGTTGTTTTCTTACAGCTATGCTAAAGAAGCAGGCGAGCTGACCGAGGGTATGGTTAACCCTGGTTACCATGAGCAACCAACCTGGTTCAAAAATTCCTTTCTGGATATCAACGAAGATATTGCTGAAGCTGCAGAGGCCAACAAACGCCTGATGATGTTCTTTTATCAGGATGGTTGCCCGTACTGTAAAAAGTTGCTGGAAGATAATTTTGGACAACGCGCAATAACAGACAAGACTCGCAATAACTTTGACGTCATTACCATCAACATATGGGGTGATCGGGAAGTGACTCTGGGAGATCGTGTCACCACAGAAAAAAAATTCGCCGAGAGTCTGAAGGTAATGTATACGCCGACCCTGATTTTCTTCAATGAAGAGGGCCAGCCTGTGTTACGGGCCAATGGTTATTACCACCCGGCTAAATTCAATGCGGCGCTGGATTATGTGCTGGAGCGCCACGATAAAACTGAAAACTTCCGTTCGTATCTGGCCCGTGTCTCCCCAGCCAAGGCTGTCGGCAAACTGCATCGCGAAGTGGAAACCATGTCTGTTCCATATCGTTTTGATCAACCTGCCAAAGGTCGATATCGGCTGGTTATGTTCGAACAGAAACAATGCAGCACCTGCGATGAATTACACGGCGATATTTTAAAACAGCCGGAGTCGCAGACCTTGCTCAAGCGCTTTGATGTGGCTGTGCTAGATATGTGGTCTGACGATATGATGACACGCCCTGATGGCCAGCAGGTCAAAATACGTGACTGGGCAAAACAGCTGAATATTCAGTACGCTCCCAGTCTGGTGTATTTTAATGACCGGGGTGAAGAAGTGTTCCGCTCCGAAGCGTATCTTAGAAGCTTCCACGTACAGTCGATCATGGATTATGTATCCAGCTCTGCCTATAAACAGCAGCCTAATTTCCAGCGCTATATTGAAGATCGTGCTGAGAAACTAAGGGCACAGGGTATAGAAGTGGATATTATGAAGTAAAAAAAGTAAAAAAGTGGGCAGTTGGCAGTGGTCAGTATGAAGTTAATGAATCATTACTGCCAACTGCCCACTGCAAACTTTTCACTTATGCTTTAATCACCTGCCCAACTTCTTTATCACTATCCGGTCCCATCAAATATAAATAAGCACCCATAATTGTGTCCGGTTGTGGAACTTCATTCGGGTCTTCACCGGGGAAGGCTTTCATGCGTAAAGCGGTACGAACCGGGCTGGGTTCAATGGCGTTTACTTTGACCGGTTTGTCCGTGTCCATTTCATCTGCCAGGATCTGCATCATACCTTTTAAGGCTGCTTTAGAAACGCCATAGGCACCCCAGTAAGCCGTGGTTTTATCATCCAGTGTGAAGACAATGGATGCTTCCGGTGTGTCGATCATTAGTGGCAGCAGGGCCTGGGTAAGAATGAAGGGAGCATTGAGGTTGACCTGCATGACCTTGTACCAGAGTTCAATATCATAATGCTGTATCGGGGTGTTGGCACCCAGGTTAACGGCATTATGCAGCAGGCCGTGCAGGGCACCGAATTCGTCCTTCAGGGTATCGGCCAGGTCCTGGAAGTCTTTGGGAGAAGCGCCTTCAAGGTTCATTGGGTAAATGGCTGGCTCGGGTGATCCTGCCTGAATAATTTCGTCGTACACCTGTTCCAGTTTGTGGGTGGTACGGCCCAGCAGGACTACAGTGCCGCCATGGGCAGCATAGGCTTTGGCCGCTGCTTTGCCGATGCCATCACCGGCACCGGTGACCAGTATGATTTTGTCTTTAAGTAAGTCTGCTGGAGCTTGATATTGCATGCTTGATCTCTTGGCAATGTTGTTATGACTTCTGGTCATAGCAAGTCGATATAAGTTGTTGTGCGCATTTTACACCAGAGCGTACGGCTCCTTCGAGTGTTGAAGGCAATCCGGGCTGATTATTCTCTTCGATGTAAACATAATCACCACACAACCAGAGCTGATTCACAGCTGTTGTTGAGTTTGGTCGTTTCTGGTCGACATCTGGATGACAGCGCAGGGTGGCTTTTTTCTCACGAATGACCGTGGTGATGAGCGGAGCCGGCCAGTTGGGAAATAACTGCGCTATGTCAGCAC
This sequence comes from Gammaproteobacteria bacterium, assembly GCA_041572275.1. Taxonomy (GTDB): domain Bacteria; phylum Pseudomonadota; class Gammaproteobacteria; order SZUA-229; family SZUA-229; genus JBFFSQ01. The sequence goes on along the minus strand of JBFFSQ010000134.1, from coordinate 3,748 downwards.
TAACTTCAGCGGCGAGTTGTGGCTTATCCATTGCCATGTGTGGACCACCCGCACTGATGATTGAGGCGATGAGGCCCGGCTGGCCACAATGTTGGCGATCAAATAGCCACTCGGTGGTGGCATTGAGCACACCGATCATCGGCAAGGGTAATTGTATATGTGCAGGGTATTGCAAGTAGACCGTGGTTACCGGCTCGTATTTCAGTTGTTCAAGTTGTTGAGCAATTGATTGAGTAGCTGTATGTGCTGCGAGCAGTCGAGCGGTGATATGCGCGGGCGTTGCCAGTATGAGTTGGTTAACGGCAATGGATTGCTCACCAACGTGGATGGCACTAGCCCGATTTTGATCCAGGCTGATATCGGTAACGCGGTGTTGGAGATATACCCGGCCACCTTTGGATTCGATATAGGCATGGGCTGCATCAGGAAAAATGTGGCCCAGATCCTGGCGACCAAATAACAGGTCAGTGTTGCCTGCCGGTCCGTTGAAGGTCTGGTTCAGGACCGTTTGAAAGGCACGGGCAGATGCTTCATGAGTATGGGTGGTGAGTGCGGCCAGGCACAGGGGTTTGAGCAGGTATTGAACATAAGCTGCTGGCAGCTGTGCATTCTCCAGCCACTGATCGACAGAAAGATCATTCTTGATTGGTGTTTTGAGCAGGCGATCAAAGCGCAACAAGGTAGTGAATTTTTCTTTCAGCGTCAGTGAGGGACAGCGCAGCATTCCCACCAGTAGATGCAGCGGTGCCGGTAGCCTGGGCAGTGCCAGTTCGAATACGGCGGATTGCCGTTGAGTATCGAACATCTGCAGTTGCTGGGGGGTTCTTAAGAGGACTGCCTGCTCATTAACTCCAATGGTGTTGAGCAGGTCGAGTAGCTGCCAGTAGGCACCGATCATCAGGTGCTGGCCATTATCCAGCACCATGTCATCCTTTTTCAGACTGCGGGCACGTCCTCCAAGCTGTTTTGATGCTTCGTAAAGGTGCACAGGGATGTTGTGCTTGCTGAGCTCAACAGCCGCCGCCAGTCCTGCCCAGCCACCACCGACGATGGTTACGTGTTTCATCAGGTGTCGTGTTGACGCAGGTAGCGTTTGTGATTTTTCTTTTCACGCCGTGCTGCACGCCAGGCCAGCCAGAGTTTGCGCAGAGACGTCAGCTTGATGCGCTGTTGCAGTACTTTGAAACCATCTGCTTCGATTTCGTCGAGCAGTGAATGGTAAATTTCAGCCATGATCAAGCCGGTGCGTTGTGCGTAACGGTCTTCATCGGGTAATTCTTCGAAGGCTTTGCGGTAATAGTCACGGGCACGGTCAGCCTGGAATTTGAACAGGGCCTGGGTGGCATCAGACGCCAGGGGGCGATGCAGGTCATCGATGGTGACACCAAACTGCTCCAGTTCATCAACAGGTATGTAAACACGACCTCGTTCGGCATCTTCACGGACGTCACGGAGAATATTGGTAAGCTGGAAGGCCATGCCGAGGTCGTGGGCATAGCGGAGGGTCTGGCGATTCTCAAAGCCAAAGATTTCGGCCGATAACAGACCCACCACACTGGCAACCCGATAGCAGTAGAGAGACAGATCCTTGAAACTCTGGTAGCTGGAATAGTTCAGGTCCATTTCCATGCCATCGATAATTTCCAGCAGATACTCTTCTGCCAGATTGAAATCATCCAGCAGGGGTTGCAGTGCCTGGGTTACCGGATGCGAGGCCTCGCCCTGATAAAGTTTGGCAACTTCCTGGCGCCACCAGTTCAGTTTAATGCGAGCGATGGACTCTTCATGGCATTCATCCACAACATCATCGACTTCACGGCAGAAGGCATAGAGTGCGGTAATGGCCCGGCGCTTGAGCGCGGGCAGGAACATGAAGCTGTAGTAGAAGCTGGAGCCGCTGCTGCTGGCTTTATCCTGGCAATATTCGTCTGGAGTCATGGGGGGGTAGTATCAAGGAAGCTTTTTCAAGTAGCAAGTCCAAGTCGGGTTGCTATTTAGCGCGTATTGCCGTCCATGTGATCCATAGCCAGTCACCTGCTTTCAAACGTGGACGGCTGAACATGTCATCATCCTGTTGGTCGAGTTTCTGCAGCACCCGTGAAGCTGCCGCAGTGATCAGGCGAATTTCCAGACCGAATCTTCCTTTCAGGCGTTTGCCCAGGGGTGCACCGGCATTGAGCAGTTTATTGGCGCGCTGGAACTGTTTACGCATCAACAGGATCATCGGTCCATCAGTGATACGGTTTTTAAAGTAGCTTTCGTTGACGAAAGCAGCGCGGATTTCGTCCTGGGGAATATAGATGCGTCCCATTTCATCATAATCCTGAGCCATGTCCTGATAAAAGTTAATCAGTTGCAGCGCACTGCACAGGGCATCCGAGTGCCCAAGGCTTTTGCGATCGGTGCTGCCATCCAGATGCAGTAACAGTCGCCCAACGGGATTGGCCGAGCGTCGACAGTAATCCATCAATTCACCAAAGTCGGCATAACGCTTCTGGGTGACATCCTGCTTGAATGCTGAGAGCAGGTCATGAAACAGTTCTGCCGGCAAATCAAAACGCTGGATGGTATCGCTCAGAGCTATATAGATGGGATTATCCGGTGGCTGACCGGCATAGGTGGCGTCAAGCTGTCGGCCCATCTCATCCAGTGCTTCGATACGGCTGGCGTCATTTTGCTGGCCTTCATCCGCCAGATCATCCGCACTACGGGCAAAGGCGTAGATGGCGGCTACGGGTAGACGCATCTTGCGCGGTAATATCCAGGAGGCAACCGGAAAGTTTTCATAATGCTGGCGAGCCATGTTCAGACAATGTTGATAGGCGGCCTGGGTTGAAATTGTGGGCATAGGTTTCTTATTGTTTTAAGTTTGGGTTAACGCTGTTTTAAGTGTCTGTTTGACCGAATTCGGTAATTTTGTCCAGTGTTCATTTCTCAAGGCGCCTTCGATAGCATAGGCCAGGTTCAGGCTGACGGGATTGCCCTGAGCTTTAAGGATTTTAACAGCAGTCTATGGTGCCCATGTATTCGAGATCGTTGCGTGTAAGTACACCAATTGATTGCGGCCATGAAGCAGTCTTCGGGCCCAGGTTGAGTAAATCAGCAATTTGATCGTCAGACATGCCGTGTCCACATGTATGCAATTCAGAGAGTATAATTCATTCACTTATAAAAATTGAATCGGATTCCATGAAGCAGGCCCACATTGAATGGCAGCAGGGGCAACCTGTTAGCACTGTATTTGACGATGTCTATTTTTCACGTGAGGGCGGTGTGGAAGAAACCGAGTATGTTTTCTTGCAGAATAATGGCCTGCCAGAGCGCTGGCAGGGGCGTGATCATTTTGTTATCGCGGAAACCGGTTTTGGTACCGGGTTGAATTTCCTGACAACGGTTCATGCCTGGTTACAATCCACCGATGAACAGAGTCGTTTGCATTATATTTCAGCAGAGAAATTTCCCCTGAGTCGTGACGATCTACACAGAGCCCTGTCTGTCTGGCCGGAATTTGAACCGTATTCAACTGAACTCATACAGGCATACCCACCTGCCATCGAGGGTTACCACCAGCTGAATCTTTTTGATCATCGTGTCAGTCTCACCTTGATGTTAGGTGAGGCTGAAACCATGTTCGAGCAACTCGATGCACGCGTTGATGCCTGGTATCTGGATGGTTTTGCACCGGGCAAGAATCCGGATATGTGGACTCAGGATTTGTTTCAGCAAATGGCTCGCCTGAGTCATGAGG
>JBFFSQ010000133.1:0-8188 GCA_041572275.1 Gammaproteobacteria bacterium | reverse complement strand
GCAGTGAGTGTGTATTACAAAGACGTGTTCGAGAAATATGCCAAGACCTTTAAAAACCTGGGTGTGGATACTCGTAATGGTCTGGGTGATGTGTATGCCAAGATAGCCGATTTACCGCCGGCCAAACGTCAGGCGATTGAGGCTGATATCCAGTCCGTTTATCAGTCTCGTCCTGAACTGGCGATGGTGAATTCTGATAAGGGCATTACCAACCTGCATGTACCCAGTGATGTGATTATCGATGCCTCGATGCCGGCGGCAATTCGTTCTTCCGGTAAAATGTGGGGTCCTGATGGTCAGTTGAAAGATACCAAGGCGATGATTCCCGATCGCAATTATGCCGGTGTGTACCAGGCTACGATTGAATTCTGTAAGGACCACGGTGCTTTTGATCCCACCACCATGGGTAATGTGAGCAATGTCGGCCTGATGGCGCAGAAAGCAGAAGAGTATGGCTCGCATGATAAAACCTTTGAGATACCAGCGCCGGGCACGGTACGGGTGATCGATGATGAGGGTAATGTCGTGCTGGAGCACCGGGTTGAAAAGGGTGATATCTGGCGCATGTGTCAGACCAAAGATCTGCCGATCCAGGACTGGGTGAAACTGGCGGTGACCCGTGCACGTTTAACTGGTCAACCCGCGATTTTCTGGCTGGATGAGGAACGTGCCCATGATGCGAACCTGATCAAGAAAGTCGAAACCTATATCAAGGATAACGATACCAGTGGTTTGGAGATCAGCATTATGTCTCCGGCTGCAGCAACTCAATATACCCTGGAACGTGTGAAAGATGGCAAAGATACCATCTCGGTAACCGGTAACGTATTACGTGATTACCTCACCGACCTGTTCCCGATTCTGGAACTGGGTACCAGTGCCAAGATGCTATCAATTGTGCCGTTATTGGCCGGTGGTGGCCTGTTTGAAACCGGTGCAGGGGGTTCAGCACCAAAGCATGTGCAGCAGGTGATTGAAGAAAACCACTTGCGTTGGGATTCTTTGGGTGAGTTTCTGGCACTGGCCGTATCGATTGAAGATATGGCGATTAAAACGGGCAATAACAAAGCAAAAGTATTGGCAGCTGCTTTAGATAAAGCCAATGGCATGTTCCTGAATAACGACAAGTCACCTTCACGTAAGGTGGGTGAACTGGATACCCGTGGTAGTCATTTTTATCTCGCCATGTACTGGGCACAGTCGCTGGCTGAACAGGATGATGACAGTGAACTGAAAGCCATGTTCACACCGATCGCGGAACAACTTAGCAGTCATGAAGCGAAGATTGTGGATGAGTTAAACAGTGTGCAGGGTAAGCCCGTGGAACTGGGTGGTTATTATTGCCCGGACAAGGCCAAAACATCACAGATTATGCGCCCGAGTGCAACATTTAATGCGGTGATTGATAGTTTGTAAATTTATTATTTTCTTCATTTGAAGCAATAAAAGGCCGGCCAATGATTAGTTATTGGACGGCCTTTTTTGTTGGTTAACAAATAAACAGTTTTAGCCAGAGTGTTATTGTCGTTGTAAAAACTATTTAGATACGTCTAAAAGCTGCTAAAGTAGCTACTTGAAAATAATAAATAAGTTCGATGATAAACAAGCCTTATTGATGTGTGTTTATCGCTGATTTCTAATATAAAAACGTATAAATTATGGACAATAAACAAAAAGCGCAAATAAGAGCCGATCAGATTCAGGCCTTTTATGATGAAGTAAAGTTGCTCGAGGCAGATAAAGTACTGCAGCTCGCTAATGAGCAGCGTGAAGCGCTGGCTCAGTATCATGAGGATTTGCTCAAGTCGCTGACTGACAAGTTCGATATTGATACCAGTTCGCGTCAGAAACAGTTATCCACGGGAATGAAAATCGCTTCATTTAGCGGCGCCCTGGCGCTGGCTGCCAGTGTGTTTTTTCTATTTTATCAATTCTGGGGTTTTATCAGTACATCAGTACAGGTGTCGATTCTGGTTGCGGCGCCACTGATTACGCTGTTCATGACCTATTGGGTATCACAGCGGGAAGCAACGGGTTATTTTGCCAAGCTGCTGAGTATGGTGAGTTTTTCCTGCCTGGTGCTTAACCTGGTGATGCTGGGTCAGATTTTTAATATTACGCCTTCGGATAAAGCCTTACTGGTGTGGGCAGCTTATGGGTTTTTGCTGGCCTATGCGTTTGACGTGCGCTTGTTGCTGGCGATGGGTATTCTGTCCCTGGCTGGATTTATCGCCGCACGTGTTGGTAGTTGGTCAGGGATGTACTGGCTATATGTGGGTGAACGTCCAGAAAACTTTTTCGTACCCGCATTGATTATTTTCACTATTCCTCTCTGGTTTAAGCAACGGCATTACAGCGGCTTTGTACCCATCTACCGAGTATTTGGATGTCTGATGTTTTTTATACCTGTACTGGTCCTGTCTAACTGGGGTTATGGTAGTTACCTGACCTGGTCGACTTCAATTATTGAAGGTTTTTATCAGCTCATTGGTTTTGTCGGTAGCGCCGCTTTAATCGCGTTGGGAATACGCAAGCAATGGCCGGATGTGATTAATACTGCGAATGCTTTTTTCGTGCTATTTTTGTACACCAAGATGTTTGACTGGTGGTGGGATATTATGCCGAAGTATTTGTTCTTCCTGGTGATCGCCTTAACCTCGTTGTTGTTGTTATTTATATATAAACGGATTCGCTTACAAAGTCAGTTGTCGGAGGATAGTCATGCCTAGATTAATGCTTGCGTCTATCTTGTTGCTGCTGTTAACGAATATCGTTGTGTTATCAGGTGTTGCATATAATCGCTCTGGTGAACCGTTGTCGAGTATAGAGCTAACCGAACGAGAACTTACTGTGAAGAGGTACTATTCCAGAATGGATGAAGACAGTAGTACTCGAGTTTTACTTAACTGGCGTGTTCTGACTGATGATATGGAGTCGGGGTTTTTCTATGGTAGATACAGGCACCCAGCCTGGTTAGATGAGGTTAAGTTATCTAATCTGGGTTTTGATTTAGATAAGATCAAACGTAATAAAGACAAGTATCTTTACCAGTGGGATACACATGCAATAGATGCCATACTGGTGCTGGAATATCAGGGTGATAGTTATCGAAAAACACTGACATTTGCCGAACAACTGCTCGATCAAATGCGTAAAAATGCCGCTAATGATCCTGGCGACAAATCACTGGCAAAAAAAATTAAGCAATATGAGGATCACTTTGTTGATCTGAAAGTCTCGGAAACGCGCCTCTATGCAATTGATGCTGGTCTCGATAAGCAGGTGTTGCTAGAAAAATATTCAGATAAATCAAAATATATGCTGCTACGTGGTGAGATCAGTTTAACCTGGGATGATGATGAGATTGCCGGTACTATTCACCATTTATATATTGATGAGGTGCATGTGCCGTTACCTTTTTCACAAGTGCTGGTCGATCTGATAGGCAACGATGCTGATTATGCTTATAGGGCTGAGCCTATACCACCAAGGTACAAGGTCCGGTTAAATCTCGGCAAGCGTCTTGAACCATGGATTGAGTTAATTAAATAGGTTATTGGTTGATGGTTAATAGTAAAAATAAAAACCCGTTGGTTGTTATTGTGATGTTTATCGGTCTGTTGCCGATGTTTACATCAGCAGCATCTAAGCCGAAAGCGATACCTGCAGGTTCACCGATGGCTGATTCTATTCAATATCAGTTTGCTGTGTATTTTCTACCCCAGTCAGTTAAAGACCCGCTTGCGATTTTAAAGCAGCAGCTGGGTAGTCAGCAATCAAGATTTAAACTGGTTGATCAATTACCTGATGTCGCTACAGTCCCGGTTTTGCAGGCTATCGTGGAAACTGATGTACAAAAAAAGTATAGCCCACCGACATTAGACGCTATCAAGTATTCGGCTCGTGGACTGACTAAGGCACAGGCTGAGCAATTACAGCAGTCTCAACAGGCGCTGATATTAAATTTCTCGTATCCAAAGCAGTATGTCTGGGTGGGTTTGCATGAGGCTACTACGCTGCTTGAAGACATTGCCCGCCAGTCAGGAGGTATGTTGTGGGATGAGATGACACGACAAATATTCACACCAGATGAATGGCATAAAAGTCGTTTGACAGACTGGAACAAGGGTGTACCGGTGATTTCTTCACATATAACTATCCATGCCTACAAGGATGGTGAGTTTATCAGGGCTATCAGTTTGGGTATGCAAAAGTTCGGATTACCAGATGTGGTAGTGGATAATTTTTCCTGGTCAATGAATCGTTCCATGGGAAATATTATTAATCTTTTTACTCAGGTTATGGCAGAAGGTGCTACGTTTAATAAAGTCGGTGAATTTGATCTGGATATCAAAGCCATCAATCACCCGACTGTGCGTGACTCACATATCGATTCACTCAGTGATAATGCCACTGGCGTGGCACGTCTATCGTTTCAACAGGGCGTATGGGAGGAGGGTGATCCCTATAACCGCCTGATCCACATAACCTTTAATCGTTATGACGGTAATGACGAGCATGCCAGACAGGATGCCATGATCACATCTCTATTTGGTGCAGAAGACTCTGTTAGCTATATCAACCACAATGATGAACTTCTTGCAGCGAGTAAAAAAGCTAAAGAAAAATTGCCGGCTCTTCGCAGTATCTTTAATGCGGGTTTACAACCGGGTGAATATATTCAGGTGAAAGCACCCTTTGAAACACCTGATGGAGGTAATGAGTGGATGTGGGTCGAAATTAGTCACTGGTCAGCCACTACAATCAAAGGGTTGTTGAAAAATGAGCCTTACCATATACCTGATCTTCATGCTGGCCAGATGGTAACAGTGAAACAACCAGATGTATTTGATTATATTCGTCATTACCCAGATGGCACTCAAGAGGGTAATACAACAAGTGTGATTATCCAGAAGATGCAAACACAGTGATTGACGCTCGAAATATACAATAAAAAATTAAGCGATATAAAATGGAGTAATCAAAGCACATGAAGAATTTAATTATTCTGGCGCTGGTTGTCGGTGTGGTTTATATCATCAAGCCTGATCTGTTTAGCTTCTCGACTCAAAAAGGTGCATTTGATGAACAGGATAATCCGCTAACCCTGGTGTTTACTCATGACAAGTGCGGAAAACCATGCGCTGATACTATAAGGCTATTAAAACAGCGTCGTGTAGATTTTTCACTACATCCTCTGGATAACAATGAGACTAATCAAGCCTTATGGGATGAATACGGTCGTGTTAATTCGTTTCCAAATGTTATTGTCGGAAATGAACGTGCCTATGGTTTTTATAAAGATCGTATAGTGTCTGCGCTGGCCATGAACTATGGCAACAACGTATTAAGTTCATCTGAACGCTATTATATGAATAAGCATTTTAATGATGATGGCAGTAATCGTCTGGTGATGTATTCAGCTAGTTGGTGTGGTTACTGTAAAAAAATACGTGAAACACTGACTGATAATGATGTCGATTTTTTAGAGATAGATGTTGAGAAATCATCACAACGTAAAGCAATGACATCAACTCTAGGAATAGGTGGTTATCCGCTGGTGTATTATGGCTATAAGCGTATGGAAGGGCCCCGCCCTAAAGATGTGCTGGCACTTTTTTGAATAAGTGGTGGATCTTGAAATTATGATTAAAGTTTACAGGGCAGCCAATATTACAGAAGCGCATATTGTCAAAGGAATGCTAGAAGCAAATGGTATTGATGCCTATGTTGACGGATACTACCTACAAGGTGGTATCGGTGAGTTGGCTACAATGGATTTTGTGTCGGTAAGTGTCGATGATGACGATGAGAAAAAAGCCAGGGATGTGATTGATGAATATGGAGATAACGATTAAGAGAGATTCTAAGTGTTAGTAGTAGACTTTGAACTTTTATCTAACTATGAATAAATAGATTTATGTCTCCGATAGTACAGTCAAATGATAATAGATTGTTATGATTAGCATTGGAAATCTCAATCAGTTTCTTGTTTGAACTAATTTTTTCGTAGGTGTTTAATGAATGGTGGTTGGGAATAATTGAGTCACTAAGTGCTATAATGACCAGGGTTTCAGCAGTGATCTGAGTGGAAAGTTTGTTAAGCTCAAACTTATTTTTAACTAGTGCTTTAGGTATCAGGTTTTTAAAGCGTATTTTGATAATGTCTGGAACACTGCTGAGTGGTGAAAGAAGAATAAGTTTGTGAATATTTCTCTTGCTGGCTAGATAGCCAGCTACAGCCGAACCTAAGCTGTGCCCAATCACAACGATCCGATGACCTGGAGAGTTGTTTATTACATGCTGATAGATAGTCAATGCGTCCTGGTATATGCTTTGTTCACTGGGGTAGCCTTCGCTCAAACCATAACCTCTATAATTGAAAGTGTAGGCCGAATTAATGGTTAGCTTTTTTAATACGCTAAGCATATTGCTTGTGTCTTCTGCATTACCTCCAAAGTAGATTGCTACAATATCTGTATTGGATGACTTGCATTCTACTTTCCATCCTTGCAATAAGTGATTATTGGAAATAAGTGGTTGCGTGTCGTTTTCAAGTTTTATATAAGCCAGATAACCTGGTTTTGCACCGATAAAAAGTAACCTGTCCTGATATAAGTACAGGGTCACCAAAACAACAATATAAATTAATGCAATGAATATCAGGAGGCTGATTAACACTGGCTATTATGGGCAGCTTATGCTGCTTAAATCAGTTTCTTTGTTGTCGACAGGTGCTATGCATATGCAAATAGTACTGGAAACTATGCCCAACATAACATATGAACCTGCTTTTACTTCTTGAATTTCTAATTGTGGTGCAACTAATTTTACACTTTTTGTGTCAATGCTGCTGCCGGAGTTAACTACCACACCACTGATGACTTGTGGATCAGGTAAGCTATTTGCCAGTGAGGGTGACTTTTTGATTCCAAATAAACCACTGCTTGCTTTTCTTATGTCTGTAATTTTTATCAGTATTCTATCTTCAATGACTCGATCAGCGGGCCATTCCCAGTTCAGTTCGATATCTGCGGACATTGCGCAACCTCCTATAAGCATTAATGCTAAATAACAATATGAGCTAATAAAGCGTGGACTAACAATGTTATTCAATAACCAGGTCATATTTATTTTTACCTAAATATTTTGCACCCACATGCCCACTATATACTCTGACTCTTCCTGTGTGCTTTGATTTTAATTGGCTATATAAATTGTCGGGTGTATCTAAACCTGGAATGCCAGAAGTAGACACTTTAGCTGACACAAATGCCTCAGAGGCGTGGGTTGAACAATTGCCACCTAGAATATTAAATGCACCTGGATTGAGTTTAAGGTTTTTCCAGTATTGTACAAATAGTTCTGCTTGCGATTTCGTGACTTCTAGCAAAAGCACAGTGGACTTGACTTTATATTTCTTTGCAAGATTAATGTCCAGATACATGGGGCGGATTTTTTGGAGCTCTTGATAATGTGCTACCGTTCCCTTCATATTAAGGCCAGTGTTGTTCCATGAAAGTGAGGGACCATTGGCCCAAGATTCTATTGAACTGCCAAAACTAGATCCGCTTGAGCCACTTGAGGCATCTCCACCTCCACCATAAAACCCAACTGGTTCACCTCCTGGCAAAATACAGTCAGCGTGTTGTTCCATCTTGCCTGGTCTGTGTTTGTCGTTGTGCTTGCCTCTGACAATGAGGCCAATAACATTTGATCCTACTGAATAACTAGCTCCCATTTTAATTCTCCTTTTTTATGGGTTGTGCTGTTGTAGTTGGATCGTAATGCTTAGATGATGCTGTGTCTATATGACTATTGTTATGTTGTACTATTAATTATACTTTATCTTGAATTTAATCGTACTCAAGTCTGTTTCTGGTTAAAAAGTGTACAATTACATGGTGCTAGAAAAAAACAAAACAAAACAGGTATTCTGTATTAGTGTATATCGACTATGACATAATCAATAATACCAATCTTCTCAGAGGTACAACAAGTGACAAAGAAAATTAAACTTCCCCTCATTCTATCCACTTTATTCGTAAGCTTTTCCTGTTGTCTATCACCGTATGCTTTTGCATCTAATGTAAAAGTTACGCCCCTTGGTAGTCATGATGGTGAATTTTGCAGTCGTGATCGTGCCCTGGTTTTTGAAGACCCGAATGGTACGCGATTACTTTATGAT
>JBFFSQ010000132.1:0-8233 GCA_041572275.1 Gammaproteobacteria bacterium | reverse complement strand
TGGTATGATCAGGCAGAGCATGAATGGGTGTTGGTGTTACAGGGGCGTGCCAGACTGGAAATGGTGGATGGTGAATGTCACGAGCTGGGTGCTGGTGATTATATCCAGATCCCGGCGCACCAGAAACATCGTGTGGCCTGGACCGATGATGAGCAGGATACTATCTGGCTGGCGATATTTTATTAGATCTAGCCGTTAGTCCTGTTGCCAGCTTTGCAGCTTGCGCCACAGGGTGGATTTATTGATACCCAGAATAGTGGCGGTCTGTTCGCGGTTGTTATGGCAACGATCAAGAATCTTCAGGATATAGCGTTTTTCCAGTTGTTCCAGCGTCGGCGCATCGGCGTCGATGGCTTCATCGGAACGTGCATTCATTACATCATTATCCACTTTTAGAATCGGACCATCGGCCAGTGCGATGCTGCGCTCCACCAGATTACGAAGTTCACGGATATTGCCGGGCCAGTTGTAGTTCTGCAATCGTTGACGGGAGTCTTCATCAAAACCGGTGACGTCACGCTGGTAACGTTGAGAAAACTCCTCAATGAAATGTTGCAGCAGTAAGTCGATATCTCCCTGGCGATCCCGTAAGGGTGGCATGATGATTTTTACCACGTTGAGTCGGTGGTAGAGGTCATGCCGGAATTGCCCGGCTTCAATCATCTCCTCGATATTACGATTGGTGGCGACGACAAAGCGCACATCGATATCAATGGGCTTGAGACCACCGACACGGGTAACCTGTTGAGATTGCACCGCACGCATCAGTTTCATTTGCATGCTGTCGGAGATATTACAGATTTCATCCAGAAAAATAGTACCACCCGAGGCAATTTCCAGGAGACCGGGTTTGCTGGCGTTAGCACCCGTAAAGGCGCCTTTTTCATGGCCAAACAGTTCGCTTTCCAGCAATGTATCGGTGAGCGAGCCGCAATCGATGACAATAAAAGGCTGATCGGCAAAATCACTGTGGTTATGAATGGCGTGGGCGACCAGCTCTTTGCCAGTTCCTGATTCCCCTTCGATAATGACATTGCAACGAATATCAGAGATCTTGTCGATGATCCGGTAGATTTTCTTGATGGCCTCGGAATGCCCGGTCATGCCGAACTGGTTTTGCTGGTCTTCCAGGCGAGGGCGCTGGCTCTTTTTATCCTGGCGTTGTTCAGCCTTATGCAGGGTGTCATCGACCTGGCCGAGCAGCTCATCCATATCAAAGGGTTTTTTGATGAAATCGGTGGCGCCCATACGCAAGGCCTTGATGGCATTGTCCTCGGTAGAATAACCGGTAATCATGATCACTGGCACTTCCAGGTCGGTTTGTCGTATGGCTTCGAGCAGTTCCAGACCGGACATTCCCGGCATACTGAGGTCAGTGATCACCAGCTGGCTACCATGCTCGCGAATATCAGCCAGCGCCTGTTTCGGGTCGCGGAAAATGTTGATGTTGTAAGGTCTGCCACGGCTGAAACGACGAAATAAATCGCCGGCCGTGGGGTCGTCGTCGATGAAGTGAACGTTGGCTTGATCAGTCATGGTTTGTATTCGTGTTAGTCATGGGCAGCATGATGATGGCATCTACACCACCGTTGTTGTTGTTCTGTAATGTTAAATCACCCTGGTGATACTGGATAATACCAAGGCTGATGGACAGCCCCAGACCACTGCCCTCGCCTACGGTTTTGGTGCTGAAGAAAGGGTCAAACAGTTTGTCTTTAACGTCATTGCTAATACCTTTGCCTGAATCTGCAACCAGTATACGGATATGATTGTGGGGGGCTTCTTCGGCACTGATCCGAACGCTCTGGCCCTGTTCACTAGCCTGGATAGCATTCATCAACAGATTGACCAGCACCTGCTGTAATTGCTGACGGTCACCTTCGAGCATCAGATCGGGTGATGCAAGCAGCTCGGTGTGGACATGGCGTTTGTGGGCCTCAGGTTCGACCAGCAACAAGGAATCCTTGAGCCACTCATCGAGTCTGAAGCGGGTGTATTCCGGAGGGACCTGACGGGCAAAATTGAGTATGCCCTTAACGATACGGCCGGCACGCAGGGCTTCATTGCGCAGTCCGGTTAAGTCCTCCTTGATAGCCTGATTAGACTCGGGCATGTCACGCTCAATGAGTTTGGTGTAGGAAAGAATATTGTTCAGTGGATTGTTTATTTCATGGCCGATGCCGGCGGCCATTTCACCGATACTGGCGAGCTTGGCATTTTGTAGCATCATATTCTGGGCACGGTCACGTTCGCTCTGGGTGGTTTCCAGGGTATCCACAAGATAATGAAAGGACTGGTCCAGTTGCTGGATTTCTTCAGACGATTTGGGCAAGTGGGTGGTCAGGGCCTCTTTACCATCGGCATAGTGTTTCAGGGTCTCGGCAAAACGGGAAATGGGCTGGGCAATATGGCGTGCACCCAGATTAGCCAGTAGCAGGCTGATGCCCAATGCAAGCAGGGCAAAGGCCAGCAGGCCCATACGGATACTCTGGAATGGGGCTGACAGGTGCTGATCATCAAGTTGCAGAATAACCTCCCAGCTGATGTCTGGGTGATTATAGGGGTTGAAGCTACTGAAATAATAGTGATGAGGTGTCTGGACCTGACTGAAGGTGCCACTGGTATCGGCCTGAATATATTGCCAGAGGCTATCACTGACATAACTGTGGAGTTTGACATCCGGCTCGTGGGGCTGGTTGAAACGAATATTGTGTTGATCACTATACAGCAGCATGCCATGACGTTGTGGATTGGCACGGTTCAACTCTACGATATTGACTCGAAAATGATGGTTGCGCGGTAGAATTTCGAGGATACGATCTAGCTGGTCCCCGAGGGCACGGGCGGATAGAAAACCAATGAGTTGTTGGTCGTCGGCCAGCGGCACGATGGAATTGAGCAATCCCAGTTCCTGTCCGGCTTCAAAGTCACGACGGCTCAGAGGGAGCTGGCCATAGACCAGGGTATAGGGTTCGATCTGGTGCATCCAGTGTAAGAACTTTTCATCCCTGAGTTCTTCTTCCGCATAGGGCACATCCTCCATACCCTCAAACAGGGCCGGTAAATGCTTACCGAAGCGGACTTTGACCAGGGTATTGCCATCGGTATCGAGGACGCGCACGGTATCCAGCCCCGGAACAGAGTGCTGGAAGCCAGCAAGGAACAGATTGAGTTTATCGATCTCTTCAAAATAGTAGGCATGGAGATCACCCTCAGCGGCCGTTTTGAGCACCGGGAAAAACTGTTGCATAGAGGGTGATGTCGCCAACGAATGAATTACTGCCCGTTCATATTTAAGACGGAAATCCAGTTCGGAAATAATATTATTGAGACTGGCCTGAATGTCGGAATCGACATTTTTCTGATACAGGCGCTCACTATAGGCGGTGATACCGAGTATCAACGCGGTGAGAGGAATAACGGTGGCTAGAGAAACCCAGAGAAAAATACTGCTTTTTAGTCGCATAAGATAGGATAATACTATGTTCGCGTTAAAACTTAGAGAAGTGTTATGAAATTCTGTTGGGCAAATGGCGTCCTGCTACTGGTCGTCGCACTATTGTCATTATCCAGTCTATTATCATCCTGTGGCAAAACCGGTGATCTGTATTTGCCCGAACAGACAGAACAGCACAATAACAAGTAACTAGAGTTAAGTTTCACCATGGATTTTTTTGAATACAAGAATAATCGCCTGTGTGCGGAAAACGTTGATCTTCAGGCCCTTGCCCATGAGTATGGCACACCGGCTTATGTCTATTCCAGAGCAACCTTGGAGCGCCACTGGAAGGCTTTTGATGATGCCCTCGGACAGCATCCGCACCTGGTGTGTTATGCAGTGAAAGCCAATTCTTCATTGGCGGTACTCAATGTACTGGCACGTCTAGGTTCAGGTTTTGATATTGTCTCCGTGGGTGAGTTACATCGCGTGTTGAAAGCCGGTGGTAAGGCAGGAAATATCGTCTTTTCTGGTGTGGGTAAGCGCCGTGATGAAATGCGAGTTGCACTGGAAGCCGGTATTCGCTGTTTCAATGTTGAATCAGAAGCCGAGCTGGAAGTCCTTAATCAGGTAGCAGCTGAGCTGGGTGTACAGGCACCGGTATCTCTACGGGTTAATCCCGATGTGGATGCACAAACCCATCCCTATATCTCGACCGGATTAAAAGAAAACAAATTCGGCATCGCCCATGATCAGGCCGTGGCTGTGTATGAGCGTGCCAGCACCATGGCAAATGTGAACCTGCAGGGTATCGACTGTCATATTGGCTCCCAGCTGACCCAGGTTGCGCCCTTTGTCGACGCGCTTAAGCGCGTACTTGAATTGATTGACCAGCTCAGTGCAAAAGGCATTGAACTGCATCATCTGGATCTGGGCGGTGGCCTGGGGATCTGTTATCGCGATGAAACACCACCATCACCGACTGAACAGATACAGGCACTGATGGCCGAGCTGGGAGAGCGTAAGCTGGAAATATTGATCGAGCCTGGACGTGCCATAGCGGGTAATGCAGGTATCCTCCTTACCGAGGTGCTGTATCTCAAGCACACCGCAGAAAAAAACTTTGCCATCATTGATGCGGCCATGAATGATCTGATGCGCCCTGCCCTCTACAGTGCCTGGCAGGCGATTGTGCCGGTACTGCCTCGTAGCGGAAAAGGAAAGCTTTATGACCTGGTAGGGCCGGTATGTGAGACCGGTGACTTTCTTGGTAAAGATCGCGAACTGATGCTTGAACAGGGTGATGTCCTGGCCGTGAAATCATCCGGTGCCTATGGCTTTAGCATGAGCTCGAACTACAACACTCGGCCGCGAGCGGTAGAGCTGATGGTGGACGGTGATAGTGTTCATGTCATTCGTCGCCGTGAGACTCTGGATCAGTTACTCGAAGGTGAAACAGTTATCGGTGCGTAGTCTGAAGGATTGATTCACAATTGCAGATGCAGAATGTCCAGGGTGCTGGGTTTATAAAGAGGAGGACGGATTAGCCAGGCCTATCTGTCCTATGTCTTACAGTGGTTTAAATTACGTGTGGCAAGTGACTGTATCAGTATATGCCGCTTTTTTTCTGTAATAAAAATGTCAAAGTAATGTCATCTTTCTTCTATACAATATTTATTGAAGCCTTCTCACACCCCCCCTCCCGATATGAATCGGCTCTAGCTGGCTGTAAATGAAAATTGGGCTGGCTAGATAGAGATACCATTTACATGTATGTAAATTTTTGGGGAAGTTATTATGTATGTTCTATATCGTTCCGAGAAAGAGTATCAGCAACACTCAAAAGCCATTCACTCTATTGCTGATCATTATAAGCTCAAAGAAGCACTTATTCGGGAAATCTATGAAGGTGAGTTGAAAGACCTTCAAAAAACATCAAGATTAAAAAATTTTTTATCCGTTTTAGTGACACGGCATGTTAAAGAATTTCTATATAAATCGAAGTTAATCACATCAAAATAGTATTTGCTGATAAATGTATGAGCATTCAATGCTTGCTAAGTGTAGAGCGGATAGCTTTTTACAAATCCACCCTACATGTGGCTAGAAAACTCAGTTGATTATTCGATTTCGGCTACAGCAACCATGTAATTTTTACCGTAGTATTTCGCACACTTGGGACATGTAGTGTAGAAAAAATAGGTTTTCTTTACCTTCTTTCCCTGGTTACGAACAAAGTTTTCCATTTCTTTTTCCATTTTGGGCGCATCTTTATAGGGTCCTTCGAATATTTTCGTTAAAAAATGACCGCTTAGATGCGCCATTTCCTGATCAGGAACATCATGAGTGACTGCGAAAAAGTGTTCGCCTGTCCATGGACTTGGGTCGCGGGATAAAACGAGAAAATTGTCCTCACTCATGGCATCTGCATTTTCAATGGCACTTAATGTTTTAGGAAAGACAGAGCCCATATTGATGGGGATATGGAAAATGCTTCTGGTCTTGGCTTTTACAAATAGTTTATCTTTAAAGTGCAGTTCTTGTTCGTCCCAGCCCTCTGAATTGAAGCGAGGGCAACAGTTTGTGGGGTTATCGCTCATGTCGTATTTAGGCAAAGCATTAATTTCCATTAACTCTCTCCTTTATAAATACAAATCAATTGTTGAGTTTTTAAGTTCAACACATAGCGGCCAAATTATTATTGGCAATAATCAGTCTATACTCACTATTCAACAATTGACAACAAAATTTAGACAGAGGTATGAGTTAGTGCTTTGAGCGCAGAGGGAGTTTAAACAGGATGAATATTAGCAATCGATTATCAATAAAAAATAAAACTTACTTACTCGTATTGTTAATTGTGATAGTTGCACTAATTCTATCGTTTGTGTCCAATAATGGTCTGAGTGCAATTCGTACAGAACTTGATCACCTAATTTTTTCCACCGAAATCGAACGCTATACCAGTAAATTGATACTTGAAGAGCAGAGGTATCGTTTAAATGCCAATGGTTCAGTGTATAACTTCGAGGCTGCTAATCAGGCCTATGATGATGCCATGAAGAACGTGGATGAAATTTATTTGATATTGAATCAGATTGATGGTGTTGCAGCTGATGATGTGCTTAAGAATTTGCAGAAAATTCGTCAATCAACAGATGAATACAAAACGCTGTATTTAAGAGGGGTGTCATTATTAACGGAATTAAATAAACAGGCCAATATACTTGAAGCAGAGGGTGAGTACATTACGCTGCAGATTCAGGAGTATGTAGAATCCAAGCGTGTGGAAATTAAACAGAAACTGTCTCAGAAGACCATCGAAAAAATAAATAACGGATCAAATATCTGGCAATACACGTATGTTACACGATTGCATGAAAAGAAATATCGTTTAAGTCCGGATGCTGCGGTATTTGAATCCTTCAAACATGATTACCAGTTTATGATGAGTGAATGGATGCGCTTAAAGGGATTATCAGACCAGGCATTTGAATTTGAAAAGCTGGATAATTTTGATGCATCAGCTCGGGCATATGAAAGCGCTATGATGTTTTGGGCAAACCTCAACAAGCAATTGGTTTTAGAGGTCTTGCCTAAAATGAAGCTGCTAGGGAATAGTGTTATCGCCAGCGCTATCGAATCGGCCAAGAAGTCTATAAACCATATGTCGGAGAAGCGTAATGCTGTTGCGATGACCCTTGTCGTTGTAAGTGCAGTCACGATTTTATTAGGAATACTATTTGGTTCAGTAATAGCCAGATCAATTTCAATTGTTATAGATTCATTTCAAAATGGACTGTTGAATTTCTTTCAATATCTCAATCAGCAGCAAGAAACAGCGCAACCTATTGTGGTGCAGGGACATGATGAAATCTCTGTTATGGCTGAGGTGGTTAATGAGAATATTATTAAAATACAGAATGTTCTGGAAAGAAAAGAAGATTATCAACGAGCATTGCTGGAATGGTCAAAAGTAGATTATCAGGATGATAATGTAACGATTAATAAAGCGACTGAGTTATCTGCAAAAGCATTACACATTGAACGTGTCAGTATCTGGTTGTTAAGCGATGATGAAACACGAATG
Source organism: Gammaproteobacteria bacterium (assembly GCA_041572275.1). Taxonomy (GTDB): domain Bacteria; phylum Pseudomonadota; class Gammaproteobacteria; order SZUA-229; family SZUA-229; genus JBFFSQ01. The sequence continues at coordinate 704 of JBFFSQ010000132.1, read as the reverse complement.
ACGTGTACTGATTTATATTTAAGTACCTCAAACACACATGAAAGTGGTGCAGTGCTGGCAGAGAATGACTATCCTGAGTACTTTAAGGCTATATTCACAGGCAAAATGCTGGTGGCTGATAATGCCAGAGAAGATGCACGAACTCGTGAATTTATTGAGTGCTATCTTAAGCCGTTAGATATCTATTCAATGATGGATTTGCCGATTGTTCAGGAAGGTAAGGTCGTCGGCTTGATCTGTTATGAAAAAGTGGGAGAGCAGAAATCATGGCAGCCGGATGAGCAGGAGTTTGCAGGCTCTGTAGTAAATGCAATTTCACTCTCTCTAGAAATCAAGAAGCGACGTCTCATTCAGGATGAATTAAGAAATCAGAAAGATATACTGCACTATCAAGCCCATCACGACCCACTCACTGATCTACCGAATCGCTTTCTATTTGATGACCGTCTTAAACAGTCCATCAAACAGGCAGAGCGTAATGAGACCAAGATTGCGGTTCTGTTTATCGATCTGGATCATTTCAAAAGTATCAATGATTCAATGGGGCATAAAGTCGGTGATGAACTACTGGTAGAAGTTGCTCGGCGCCTAAAGAGTCAGATTCGTCAAACCGATACCCTGGCCCGCCTGGGCGGTGATGAATTTTCTATTATATTAAATGAGATGGCCAAAAATGATGATGTGGTTGGTGTTACTCAAGGCTT
>JBFFSQ010000131.1:0-8341 GCA_041572275.1 Gammaproteobacteria bacterium | reverse complement strand
ATTCCACTCCCAACTACCTACATGGGCAATATTCTGCGCCTTATTTAGCATATTTTCATTTTGCCGTAAGGTAGTTTCAATCTGCTTTCGCTCAGACACATCACGCAACGTTGCAATCGCCTGCGCTTCATTGTCCTTGATCGTATAATTCAGACTAATATCTATAGGTATTTCTTTACCACTTTCAGTCAATCCATAGAATTCTGCCTGCTCTGCAAAAGATCGATGCTGGGGTGTAACAAATGCTCCTTGACGTAACATGCTATGTTTATTTCGAAAACGATCGGGCATCAACTCTTCGACATTCATGTTACGAAACTGATCACGGCTATAACCAAATAGCTCTGTCGCTCTGACATTGGAGTCTCTGATTTCTCCCTTTTTATCAACAATCAACATGGCATCAGGCGCAGCGTTAAACAGGTCGCTCAGATACTGACTGGTAGCGACTAATTTCTGATGTGTCCGCACGTTATAGTGAATAAAGAGAAGAATAATACCCGCTGTAAATAAGACAGCCGGCAACAACAAGCTACCCCAACTTAAAAAAACCAGTGTTTCATTAACTGCCTGGCTGGTTTTATGTGCCTGTTCCTGGCTATGTTCTAGTACATGTTGATTGAGAAGCTTAAAGGCCTCTAAAGCGGGTCTGTCATTCACACGTACATGCTGGTCTATAAAGTCTGGTGACTTCCCCTCCGCAACAAGTTTCTGAGCCAGCTCAAAGTTTGATTCATATACTTCAATCACACTTCGAATAGCATTGATCGCGTGTGCAACATCCTGATGTTCCACATCCAGGGGATAATTATCGATAACCTGAAACGTTACAGCCAGGTCATCATAAATCAGGCCAATCAGATCTGGATCCTGCCTGAGCACATAGTTTTTAAAATTATGAATAAAACCGCCATAGCCAAAATGACGTTCAATTTGACCTAAGGCATGCGCAGCAGAGGTTGCATCCTGGTCATAATCAGTCCATTGCTGATCAATATTGATAACACGTTTGGCTAGCGTTAAACCAAATATGCTTATTAAAATGGATATGAAAGCAGCGATAAAAACAACAACCAACGCTCTATGCTTAAACGGTATGCTTTCAGCAACTCCTTGTATAGTTTCGTTTTTTTCCACTGTCTTGTCAGAATCTAGCATAGGAACATTAATAATCTGTCGATGCCTGCATCATTGTTAAAAGAATGAAAGGTCTAATCATGCCCCCTCTCGCCGGCTACTGACCGAGCTGGATTGCATACATACCTACGAGTATCTTCCAGGAATTGATATAAAACCTTGATATACAATTAGTTATAGGAGTCTGCCTGATTATTTTCAAGCAAAAGCCGTTTCTGGCAGTAATTATTACTAAAAACCTCGAAAATTACTTCTCTTAGCCTGTTTAACCGCAATTAACATCACACTAGCTGATCAACTACAGGTAAAGTTCGACCAGGTGTCACCAGCCTGTTTCTAATTAGTGCAATTCATTACAGCCCCAGAAAATCGCACCAAATCTGTGCGCACATGCTTCAACACATTACAGCGATATCCACTCACAGGCTCTAATCAATTGATTATTAAAGATAAAATCTGTTAGGCATTAAACATGCAAGATAATGAACATGCCGATTGCATGTAAAACACTAATGGCTCGGTAACGATTAATGATAAACAGCCACGGTTCGATCCCATTACTAAAGGTTTCTCAGTTTATGAGCATACTAAAAACGGCAATGATCAACCTGTATTCAAGGTAAGTGCCAGAGGAAAAGAATGAAAAAGCTACTTGTATTCACCGATCTGGATGGAACCTTACTGGATCATAACAACTATGGCTGGAAAGCTGCACTGCCTGCTATTAATCAACTCAAGTCACTCGGTTTTCCATTAATACTAAATTCAAGCAAAACCAGTACTGAAATCAAACAACTCAGACAAGCACTGGGTAATAACGATCCATTTATTTGTGAGAATGGAGCGGTTGTCTACTTCAACGAAACGTTACTAGAGAGCGATGAAGATACTATGGAGACATTTTATTTCGCCAGGCCCTATGCTTATATCAAAGAAGTGTTGGCTGAAATTAGAGCCAAATATAATTTCGATATGTTTGGTTTCGATGATATCGACCTCAAAACATTGATGGATTTGACCGAGCTTGATAAACAAAGTGCACAAGCCTCAAAACAACGTGAAGCCTCAGAGCCAATCGTATGGAATGACACAGATACGTCACTGGATAACTTCACCAAACTCCTGAACGATAAAGATTTGACCTTGACCAAAGGTGGACGCTTCCATCATGTAATTAGCCCGGTCAGCAAAGGCGACTCCATTAAATGGCTGATTAAAAAATATCAAAACCTCGAACCAGAAACACAATGGCTCACCATTGGTTTGGGCGACAGTTTTAATGATGTCTCAATGTTTGAACAGGTTGACTACCCTATTTTAATACGTAATCCACATGGTAAAAGACCAGATATAAACCATATCCCCAAGTTGATTGAATCGGACAAACCCGGCCCTGAAGGCTGGAATGTGGAAATCTTGAACCTAATTAACACAATACAGGAAATGAACAATGGGTGATTTTTATCAGAACGGGATTATCACTAATTTCCATAATTTAACACACCGATCGGTTGAGGAACTTGAAAAAGAGTTACTCTATTTTTCAAAACATCGTCCGATGTCTCTGGTATTGCCATCTCTTTTTTCTGAACTTGAAGGAGAAGCATTACCCGGCATTATTGATGAACTGGAAAAAGTTCCATATTTAAGTGAAATTGTTATTGGTCTCGATCGTGCTAACCAGCAACAATATCACCATGCCCGTGAATTCTTTTCCAGATTACCACAACATCACGTCATTCTCTGGAATGATGGTCCACGCTTACGTGCTATTGACAAAATGCTACAGGAAAAAAACCTGGCGCCGACCGAAATGGGGAAAGGCCGTAATGTCTGGTATTGCTATGGCTATATACTGGCATCGGGTAAGGCCGAGTCGGTCGCCCTCCATGATTGCGACATACTCACATACAAACGCGATATGCTGGCACGACTGCTTTACCCTGTTGCTAATCCAAATTTCAATTATGAATTCTGTAAAGGCTATTATTCCCGCGTAGCTGACAATAAATTGAATGGGCGTGTCAGTCGCTTACTGGTAACACCTCTGCTGCGTTCGCTCAAGAAAGTATTCGGTTCTATTGAATACCTGGAATATCTGGACAGCTTCCGTTATCCATTAGCAGGTGAATTTTCGATGCGAGCTGATGTCTTCAACGACATTCGCATACCCAGTGACTGGGGTCTGGAAATTGGTGTGCTATCAGAAGTCAAACGTAATTATTCGACTAACCGTTTGTGCCAGGTTGATATTGCTGATGTCTATGATCATAAGCATCAATCTCTGTCCAGTGAAAACCCGGATGCTGGACTGTCAAAAATGTGTACTGATATTTCAAAAGCCATTTTTAGAAAGCTAGCCACTAACGGCGTAGTCTTCAATAAAGAGACTTTCAGGAGTATCAAGGCAACCTATTATCGTATTGCACTAGATTTTATTGAAACCTATTACAATGATGCCATGATGAATGGCCTGCATGTGGATCGACATACCGAAGAACATGCTGTTGAGGTATTTGCACAAAACATCGTCAATGCCGGTCAACATTTTCTAGACAACCCAATGGAAACACCTTTCATTCCCAGCTGGAATCGAGTAATCAGCGCCATACCCGATATACTGGAACAGTTATATGACGCCGTTGAACAGGATAACGCTTAAGTCGCCAGCAACCACATTACCTGATAGGGCTGTAGTGTGGTTGCAGCCAATGGTGTGGAGAGCTCAATTCCAGTAATCAGATCAATCCAGCCCGATCTGTCAGTTAAATCATCGTCATCACAGTTGATCAACTGTGGAATTGCGGAGACATTATTTAAAGCCAATAGATACCGCCCAGAGTTACTGTCGTGTCGCAACACCGTAAACACAGAACTGCCAGTATTAATAATTCGCTGCGGAACATCTGGATGAAAACAGGTTTCAGCACGCCTTAGCTTCAATAATTCCGTCATCGCATAGAACACTTCATGATTCGGTGTATGTACCGCATCCAGCAAAGTTGATAACTCATCATACTGCCACTGTTTGCGATTAATCGATCGAGTTCTACCGGTTAACTCCACACTGTGCAAATCATTGGGTGTTGCGGTCATGCTATGAAGGTAAACAGCGGGTATTCCCTGCAAGCTCAACATAATCGCCTGTGAACACAAGAATCGTTGTACCTGCCATTGATCAGCACCACGGCGAGTTCCCTGCATTGCATCAAACAGGGAAATATTGATTTCATATGGTGTGTCTTTACCATCATGATTCGCTTTCATGCTAACAAAGCCACCAAAGCGATGCATGCTGTCGAGTAAATCATCAATCTCCCTTTGACTAAGAATACCTTCCAGAGCACGCAGACCAATACCGTCATGTGAAGCCGTAAAATTCAGATAAGTACAGTTATCCGGTAATTCAGGTAGTTGACTGGCCCAGTTATAAAGGTGTATGGCTGTGCCGCGATTCAAAGCATGTAGTAATAAAGGTGGCAGTGGGAACTGATATATCATATGTGCTTCATCACCGTCACCGAAATAACTCATATTTTCCTTGTGGGGAACATTCGTTTCGGTGAGCAAAATACAATCTGGATGTAAATGATTAATAATCGTTCTCAAAAGTTTAACTACTTCATGAGTTTGTTGTAGATGTACGCAGTTGGTCCCCAGCTGTTTCCAGAGAAAAGCAATGGCGTCAAGGCGAATGAGTCTGGCGCCGTTTTGTATGTAGAAAAGAAATATGTCGACAAACTCCAGAAGTACATCAGGATTGGCAAAATTGAGATCTATCTGGTCCTCACTGAATGTCGCCCAGAGGTAGCGAGTTCCACGGTGAGTATTAACTGGAACTAACAGGGGTGTATTTCTAGGTCGCGTCACCAGACTCAAATCAACGTCAGGATCCTGCTCTATAAAGTAATCACAGGCAGGCTGATTATTTCCAACAAAATCATAAAACCACAGGCTCTCACGGGAGACATGATTAATAACCAGATCAGCCATAAGTTTGAAATCATTGGCAATATCATTTATCTGTGTCCAGTTCCCGAGTTCTGGATTAACTTTTCGATAGTCAATAACGGAAAAACCATCATCGGAACTATAAGGAAAAAAAGGTAGTATATGAACGCAATTGATACTGTCGTGTAAATACGTATTTAGAAATTTCTTAAGACTGTCCAGGGGCAAAGTATCCACTTCAAGAATACTATTGCCATAGGTTATGAGTAAAATGTCCTGATGACTCCAAAGCGCCTGATCACCAGTGCTTATCGATGGGTAATTTTCTTGTAATAAATTAAGCAGGCGCTCATAAACAACTGTATATTGCTCAGGATAAATTTTCTCTAAATGGCGCAATAAATCGTCTGAAAGCGCATGCTCATCGAGTTCAAAAGTAGCGGTACTAGTAGCCTGGCGCATAGTCATTCATCTGCTCACAATCGTTTCTACAATACAGTGTCAACCGCACATGAATGGTGCATTAATAAAAACGTGCACAATTCCGGGCAGACATTTTGTATAATCGGCACATTCAGTATGCACAATTAAGCTACGGAATGGCTTACATTGATTAAACAAGCATTTTATATACCAAATACATAACGATAGTAGGTGGCATGTTTAGTGCATTTACATCATCATGCAAATAATTTGGAGTGATTCATGATAAAGAAATGTTTATTCCCGGTTGCCGGTTACGGCACACGCTTTTTACCCGTCACAAAATCCATGCCTAAAGAAATGCTCCCGATCGTTGACAAACCTCTCGTTCAATATGGTGTAGAGGAAGCCTATGCTGCTGGCATGACAGATATGGCCTTTGTAACCGGTCGCGGTAAACGGGCAATTCCAGACCATTTTGATATCAGTTATGAGCTGGAAACTGAAATATCCGGTACCGGTAAGGAAAAGCAGCTGGAAGAAATTAGAAACTTAATTGAAAAGTGCACCTTTACCTATACTCGTCAAACCCAGATGAAAGGCCTCGGACATGCCATATTAACTGGTGAAAGCTTAATTGGCGATCAACCCTTTGGTGTCATTTTAGCGGATGACCTATGCCTCTCTGATGACTTAAGTGTAATGGCACAAATGACTGAATTATATAACCAGTTCCGCTGCACTATTGTTGCCATCGAGGAAGTGCCTATGGAGAATATCAGTAGCTATGGCGTCATCAGCGGCGATCAGGTTCGTGAAGATATTTATCGGGTAACAGATATGGTCGAGAAACCCGAACCTGATAAAGCACCCAGCAATCTGGCCGTGATCGGGCGTTATATATTAACTCCGGATATATTCGATATCCTCAGAGATACTAAACCTGGAAAAAATAATGAAGTGCAGTTAACCGATGCCATCATGACCCAGGCAAAGAAAGGCTGTGTCATGGCATATAAATTCAAAGGTCGTCGATTTGATTGTGGTAGTGTCAGTGGTTTTGTTGAGGCGACCAACTACTGTTATGAGAATATATATAAGAAAAAAGCATAATATCTATAAATAACAGTCACTTACAACCATGATACTGGTGGTTTTCTATACCAGGATTAAAACTTGAAACGATTTACCTCAATACTGGTATAGAAAGCGCTCAATCCTGACCATCAGATTTTATGAGGTAATAAAATAGCGCTCTATACCATCTGTCATTCATACGAGCACTCAGCTTGAATACCCCAGCACGGTGTACTATAAAACAGGAATAATAAAGCTTTTAAACGGAGTTTTACTGATAACTGACCTGTATTCGAAGGTCCGCTGTAAAACACATTAAAGCATAATTCAACGCATAAAGCGCAAGAAGCAAGATGCACCATTCTTTATCAGTCAAGGCTGTTTCAAAATTACCTGTCGATCAATTGCTGATATCACTTTTTGCAATTGTAGCCATACTGATAAATCTGCTTCCTCTAAATATCCCCACTGCCTTTAAAAGCAGCTGGAATGATGTATCGTGGACATTGTTCTCACTGGCTACTGCACTAAAGTCATTTCAAACTGCTCATACCTGCACAGGCAACCGAAAAAGAGCCTGGCATTATATCGCTAGTGGTTGTTTGATCTGGTTTCTGGGCATGCTGGTATGGGACTACCATCATTTACTACAAAACACTTACCCACCGTATCCAAGTCTGGCTGATGTGGGCTATCTGATCATGGCACCGCTCATTACCATGGGGATTATTCACTTCAGGCAGGAAGCACTCACCACCAGCGCAATGCTCTATCAAATTACACGAATTGGTGTAGTCTTTTTTACGCTGTTAATTATCCATTTTGTTATTTACAGCCCCCTTATTGAAAAACAGGCTATTTCAAATTTATATATTGTTATTTCACTATCCTATCCCTTGTTATTTTTTACCAGTTTTATCCATGCCTTTTCAGATACCTGGTATCGATATGATAAGAAGTCACAACAGAGTGTATTATTAATAGTAATAGGTATACTGATACATGCACTATCAAATGCCGAATATGCCTATTCCTTACTGGCGTTAGATTATTATACAAGTGGCTATGTTGATGTTGCCTGGACGGTTGGTTTTGTGCCGATATACTTCGCAGCAATCCTGCAACAAAAAAGTTCAGGTAATGGCAAGGAAAAGCCACATACACTATTCATTAAACTGTCAGAATACATCAATAAAAGTTACCTTCCACTTTTACTTCTCGCCCTATCGATTAGCCTGTTATTGAATAGAGACCATATAAACCCAGAACTAAACGATGGATTCACATTACTCATCTCAATATTCACTGTTATTCTAGTAGGCTATATCTGGACATCTGAACAGAAAGAGCGCAGTTTCGATAACCAGCTTTATGCTAAAGATCTAATTCATAATTCCCTGATAGAGGCTATTCCCTATGGCATACAGGAATGTGACCTCAATGGTAATATCATTTACTGCAATGAAGCCATGTATGACATCCTTGCAGCACCGCCCGGAAGCCTCATCCGACGTAAAATCTGGGATTGCGCGGTCAATAAGGAGCAGAAAAATCGTTGGCGAGCGAGTTTTAAAAAGATATTGGATGAGAGGCCGAAGCCAGGCAATTTTAAAGGACCGAGTCTACGTGATGATGGTAGCCTGGTTCTTCTGAAAACAGACTGGAACTATCGCTATAACACAAAGGGAGAGCTGAACGGAATTGTAGCTGTAGTCACAGATATAACTGAGCAAAAGCAGAACGAAAACAAGCT
>JBFFSQ010000130.1:0-8394 GCA_041572275.1 Gammaproteobacteria bacterium | reverse complement strand
AGCCATCGGCATCGGTGAGATCAGTACGATTCTGGAACTCATAGTTATAGAGTGACTGGCGCATGGTGAAATTACGACTGGTCGAGCCACCGGAATAACTGATAATGCGTGCTTCTTCCTGGGTCACATTACCGGGTATTACCCAGGACTCGATGGAATACTCACCACTGGCCTTAATAAAATCATGAAGTTTCTTACTGGCTGTAGTCGATCCCTGGGCACGGGCCGTTGGCTCCTTGAACTCGATACCATAACCCAGCACCCAGTCAACCGGCACCGGAATAGTGCCACTAAATGTCAGGTTCAAAGCGGGCTCGATACCACTGGTATCATAGGCAGTCATGCCGCTACCAGTTTTGAATTCCCATAGCGCAATCACGTTATCTTCCTGGCGATCACCACCACTAGCGACAATGGCATCCTCCAGCAACAAGGCCTTACTGGTAATCAAGGATGGATCGACCGCGGTAACAGACACAGCCCCTGCAAACTGTTCAATTTCAGTCTGCATATCCACGGCATCAGTCTGACAGTCTGTACTCCAGCAGTTATGGAACTCATCACGTAAACGCAGTACCAGGCGCGAATTGGAAGGTGTTTCCAGATCCATTTTTACTTTAGCAGCCTCATAAGCGGTGCTTACATCGCTATTGGCAAAAAACGGCGCCTGCGGGGTGGCTGAAGTATCGGCATGACAGCTGGCACAATGAGCCGTTAATAAGGGGTAAACCGTCTGCTCAAAGCTGTTGGGATCATTATCCTGTGCTGTAAGCGGGAAGCGTTTGCTGGCACCAGGCTCTTTTATTGCCGGTGCTACCAGCTCAATAGCACGACCGGAATCATCGGCGGTAACACCAATCCAGTCTTCAATTTTGCTCTGGATATAACCGGCACAAACACTGTCCACAGGCTCCCAGCAGTTATGTCCAAGGGCCACTTTGGTTACCACAGCAGATGCCGCCGGATCCATCAGATCGACTACTTTAATGGCCTCCGAATAAGCCTTGTTAACATCATTTTCGTTAACAAAGGTAGGTGACTGACCACCGTCATTATGACAACCGCCACAACGGTTAGTGGGCATCAGGTTATCCCAAAAATTTAATTTAAAGGCTTGCACATCAGTCGTGGCGGGTGCCGGGCCGGTATAGACAGAGGTCGCCGTCACAATTCCATTCTGGTTGACTTCGGTTTCTGCACTATTGCCACAGGCCGTTACCACCGCCACTAGTGATAGCATCAACCAGATTCTGAGCAGATGAGCCAGGGCACCGACAGATGCAAAAAATGCATACAGACTCATGAATCCACGGTTGCCTTGTTTTGTTATTTTCTCCAAAACCTGATCCTCTATCCCGCAATCAAACATGTTGATCAACATCGGGTGTTATGGGCCCTTACAATAAGCTGCCACTTTGGCAAAAACATCTTTCATTCGGTAACCGTTATTTCTGAAGTCACCAGTAATCGTCTGCACAACTGTCCGGTCTGCCGCATAGTCATCAGAATCACGGAAACACAATGTTTTGAAAACTTTTTTCACCTGACAGCTACTGAAGGCATCACTGTTGGCCAGCTCGACACCCAGAGATTTGGCTCCATTACCTGTGCTATGGCCATTTTCATCCAGGCTGACACTCGGATCCCAGCCCAGTAGTTTATTCTGACCATTTCGCCAGTAATTCAACCAGCTGTCGTCAGTGGTTATGTGACCGTATTGAAAATTATTAGGGTTGATCAGGTACTTGTTCGCCACGGTACCCGGCGTGTAATCAAGCTGATTGCTGGTCTGATTCCATTCATAATAGGCAAAAGCCCCCACCATGGCATCCATACCGGCATGACAGCCGACACAGTTATTCAGGTAGATGCGACTGTCACCACCTGGACTGCGGGATACATCACGGTGTACCCGATCAGGCACACGACTGATATCCTTGATTGGCTCCAGATCAGTACACATGTGATTCATAAACGTGAACCGGAACATGGCGCGGTTGGTGCCACCGATGAAAAAGGCCTCGGTCGCAGCCCGTGTTGTCAGCACACCGGCAGTAGCAGCACTGGGTAAGCCTGTCACATTGGATTGGACCCGCTGCTCCAGAATGGCTGGATCGGATAGATCACCCAGCACCGGCCCCAAATTCTCTAATTCAATGTAATGGTCGTTATTATTATTGGCATAGCCTGAAATGCCACCAACATTGCCAACATAGAGGATATCGCCCCACAATACCTGACGAAAATCCACATCATCACGGATCATGCCGATAACCGTCGCCGTATAATCATTCAGCGGTGTAAACACCGTCTGAGCTTCATTGGTCCAGGGGGCTGCGAAATTTTTCAGGGTAACATTATAAAAAGCCGGATTGTTCATTGCCTCATAGGCGGCAGCTTCAGCACTGTCAGTAAGGATCAGATTCTCCATCTGATCAAGTACCGCATTGCTGGGTGAAACACCGGTAATTCGATCATGGATGCGTTTGGCCTGACGACGTTCCAGATCACCAGCTGACAGCAGAGTACTGGTAAACATCGTAGCGGAGACAAACAGGCCGATTAGCAATTGCTTCATCAGAGCCTGGGACTGTTGATTGTTCTTGTTCATTGAAGCACAGTACTCCGTTGCCAACATCTGCTTTAGGTTCCATGTCCAACAAATCGCTCTTTCAAGCACTATTTTTCAGTGAAAATGGACATAGGTCATGAATAATACATTTTTTTTATGACATTTATCATATATTAAATATTTTTTAGCCTGAGTGAGCCAGTTCACACATCGACTTTAAGTCTTTCTGCTAACTATAAATTTTTGCTAATCTATAGCGGCTGAAAACTGTCTCTGTAGCTGGATTCATCAACCGTATTAGTCTTTTCTAATACAGAACCATTTCAACAAGCTTACAGTCACAAACTACAGAACATCTAAATCAGGTAAATGAGTTTGAAAATAATAAACACCGTTGCACAAGTTATTTTGTTTTGGGTCATGATGAATTCACTGGTCTTTGCCAATCCACCTACCGATTCAGCCAGAGCACCTCAACAAACCATCAATTCAAAAATACAAAATCTGAAAAACGAAGTTCTGGAATTAAATCGGGACCTGTTTATCCTTGAAGAAGACTTGCTGTTTTCTGCCAACACTCAATTCAGTGTTTTTGTATCGATGGATGCCGGTAAACTATTTCAGCTCGATTCTATACAGCTCAAAATCGACGATAAAATCGTCAGCAATTATTTATACACTGAACGTGAAATTAGCGCCCTTCATCGAGGTGGTGTGCAACGCCTTTACATTGGCAACCTGACTGCGGGCAAACATGAAATTACCGCCTTGTTTACCGGCCTTGGGCCAAATAAACGTGAATACCGTCGTGGTGCAACCCAAATCATTGAAAAAACAACTGAGCCCCAGTTTGTGGAACTGAAAATACTAGATAACACAGGCAAGGAACAACCGGATTTTGAAATAAAAGTCTGGGAATAATGGACTCTGGGATACTCGCATTTATGTCCACCTCACGTCGTTACAAAAAACCTCAACTGGTTATAGGTTTGTGTTTTGTTCTGCAGGCATTTTCTATCCATGCCGCTGATGAACAAACACATACTGTTAACGATCTTGCTTATGGTGTATCACTCTATCATTTCTTTCAGAACAAACATTTTTCTGCTATTACGGATTTACTCGTTGCAAAAAAAAATCAGACAATCCAGACAGACAACAAACACCCTGACCTGTTACTTGGTGGCCTTTACCTGTCCTATGGACTCAACCATAAAGCCACTGATATTTTTCAGACCTTATTAGACGAAGACAGTGATGCCGATATTCGCAATGAAGCCTGGTTTAACATTGGTAAAACCCACTACCGCTACGGTTTTATTGATGATGCAGAACAGGCACTGTCATCTGTCAACCAATTAAGCGACAGCAACAAAGCAGGAGAACAACAGTTTTTATTGTCGACTATTTACAGCCAGAAACAACAATATAACGATGCCCTTACAGTACTCGCACAGATGGACAACAACTCCATCTGGCACACTTATTCTCAGTTCAATGTCGGCGCCGGCCTGATTAACAGTGACGCCATGGAAATGGGCACCAACCTGTTGAAAGAATTAGCACAAATGGAAACCAATGACGCTGAACGCTTGTTACTCAAAGATAAAGCTAATCTGGCACTGGGATATAGCTACCTGCAATACAACTATAACGAGCAGGCGATACAGTTTTTTGAACAAGTACGACTGGATGATTCAGAATCAAGCAAGGCCCTGTTAGGTCTGGGCTGGTCCCGGTATAAACAGGCGCAGTTCAAACAAGCACTATCTGCCTGGGCAGAACTAAAAATACGATCAAACACCGATCTTTCATCTCTTGAATCCTTAACAGCTATCCCACACGCCTTTGAAAAACTTGGACACAAGCAACAGGCTTTGAATGAATATAGTTATGCCATCGACAGATACTCAGCACAATTACAGGAAGTGGATAATATCATTGCGCAAATCAGGGATGGTCGTTTTTTAAAACAGATAAAGATCAGTAGTCTGGGCCAGGAATCCATTACTTCATTTGAGCGTTTCAGCCATCTGGATTTGAAGACCAATCGCTATTTATTACCTCTGTTTACATCTACAAAGTTTCAAGATGCCTTAAATTCACATCAGGACCTTAGCCACCTGATCTATCGACTTAATCAATGGCAACAGGGTTTGCCTGCACTGAACCTGATATTGCAGGAAAAACGTAACGCTTTCAAAACCAGGTTGGCGGGCACCATTCAAAACCCAAAACTCTCACAGGCCGAATCATTCATACAAAAGCGACATACCCTGGCAGCCGAGCTTAAAGCTATTGAAACCAAATCGGCCGAACTGAAACTTGCTGATAACACTGAACGTAAAAAACTGGCAGAACTTAATCGTGTAAGTTCGCAACTCAAACGCCTGCAAGACCACACTGACCTGGAACAACAGGCAGATAAATTCCGTCTCTTATATGGCCTGGTATTCTGGGATATCAGCACTGATTACCCGGTACGACTCTGGCAGGCTAAACAGGAACTTAAAGAGCTGGACGCAAGCATTGCTGAGATGAACCGATCATTGGCTTCGCTTAAAGGTGCGCAGAAAAATTCACCGGCTGTATTCAATCGTTTCTCACAACAGATCAAAGGTAAAGATAAAACCATTGAGAATTTAAAACTTAAAGTCACTCAGACCCTGAAGGAACAGGAGGCAAATATTGAAGACATGGCGCTGAATGAGGCCCAGCAATACAGGCGCCGTCTTAAGCTTTATCATGACCGCGCCCAGTACTCAAAAGCACGCCTCTACGACTCATTGTTAACAGCAGAATCGAAATGAATAGCCACTTCGCCCGAATATTAATTCTGCCTTTAAGTTTGATCATTCTAAGTTGCGCCAGCTCACCGCAGGTAAAAACCCTTAAAAACCTGCCCGTGCATGAAGTAGATATTGAGGAACCCGTCGCCATTACAACCAATCGCGAGACTGCGATCCAGAATTATAAAAACTTCATTCAGTCTACCGATGATAAGACACATTATGGCGAAGCCCTGCGAAGACTGGCTGATATTGAGCTGGAACATAGTGAATACAAACAATCACTGGATAGCGCAAAACATCTCGATCAGGCCCAGGTCAGTCTTGATGATGCAATACAACATTATCAGACTTATCTGTCAGCTTACCCCGGAGATGCCCGCAATGACCTGATTCTTTATCAACTGGCTCGAGCATATACGGTGAATGGACGCTACAAAGAAGCAATGACAGCAATGGATACCATTGTCTCAGACTATCCAGATACACGTTACCTGGATGAAGTACAGTTCCGCCGTGGCGAAATCCTCTTTATCACAAAAGAATATCGTGAGGCTGAAATAGCTTACAACACGATCGTCAGCCACTATAAAAATTCGACTTTCTATGAAAAGGCCGTCTTCAAGTTAGCCTGGTCCCAATTTAAACAGTCCAGATATGATGAGGCACTCGAAAACTTCCTCAGCATACTTGACGACAAACAGTCACAGGGGAAATTAACTGCTGGCGGCCTGACTGCTGAGGTCACTGAAGCTGAAGCCGACTTTATTAATGACACCTTACGCGTAGTCAGCCTGTCACTATCCTACCAGGAAGGTGCAGCGTCCATTGAACGATTATTTAAGAACCAGCAGGGACGCATATATGAAGCGCTGTTATATCGCCACCTGGCCCAGCTATTCCTCAAGAAACAACGTATTTCAGATGCCGCCGAGGTATATCTTCGCTATGCAAAGCAACACCCCAACAAAGCACTAGCAGCAGAATTCCACTCTCTGGCGATCTCCGCCTATGAGACAGGTAACTTCCATGATCTTGCTTTAAACACAAAAAAATCCTTTGTTACCCAATACAGTGTCAATACAGTTTTCTGGACAAAACAAACTGAGGCTAGCCGACAAGCCATCAAGCCTTTGCTCGTCAAACACATCAGCGAACTGGCCAACTACTATCATTCGATTGCACAAAAAAGCAAAAAAAAGAACGATTACTTATCAGCTGGCCATTGGTATAAAACTTACCTGCAATCTTTTCCGCAAGCCAACGATGCGGCATCGATTAACTTTCTTCTGGCTGAATCTTATTTTTCAGCGAAAGATTTTTCTCAAGCACTTACTGAATATGAAAAAACGGCTTACCAGTATCCTGGCCATAACAAAAGCGCAGAAGCAGGTTTTGCTGCCCTGCTAACCTATAAAATACTCATTGATCAGGCCAAACCCGATAGACGAACGTTACTCGAATCTAGCGCCATCAGTAGCGCCATACGCTTCGGCAATCAATTCCCCAATGACAAACGTGCGCCAGAAGTAACCGTAAGAACAGCTGAGGATTTATACAACCTGAAGCAGTATACACTGGCATCTGAACTAGCCATGAAGATTATCAAACGTCAGGATATTCAGAACCAGAAACTGCTTCGTTCAGCCCGCATTATTGATGCCAATGCACGTTATGAACTCAAGGACTACGTCTCGGCTGAACTGGCGTTTACCTCACTGATTAATGATAAAACCAATAGTAAAAAACAGGTTAAAGAATATAGCGACAAAATTGCCGTTTGCATCTACAAACAGGCCGAACAGTTTAAGATCAGTAAACAATATGAGCTCGCAGCACAGCAGTTCCTGCGCGTAGGCGTGCGTATACCTAACTCATCATTACGCGCAGCTGCCGAGTATGATGCAGCAACCATGTACATTACCCTGGAACAATGGAAGAAAGCCAGCCAGGTACTTGAACAACATAGAATAACCTTTCCTAAACTTAAAAAATATCGATCAGGCATCACTGAAAAACTGGCTTTATGCTATAGCAAAACGGGGCAATATAACAAAGCAGCTATTGAAATTTATGCGCTTTCCAAGGCAACGACAGATCCTGTTAAACAGAAAGACCTGATCTGGTTAGCCGCGGAATCCTATGACAAGGCCGGCGTTCAAGACAAAGCTATCATTCTATACAAAGCCTATATAAAGAAATCACCTCAACCTTTTGCACAAAATATAGAAGCGCATTTAATTATTGCTGAATATTATCGCGCTAAAAAACAAACAAGAAAATGGTACAAGGAATTACATACCTTACTTAAGACTGAACAAAATGGTGGTAATCAGCGTACGGAACGCACTCAGTTTTTGGCTGCTAATGCAGCTTTAAGCATTGCACATAATGAACTTGCTCATTTTAAAAGTGCAAAATTAACTGTCCCGCTTAAAAAGTCACTGAAACGTAAAAAAGCCCTGATGCAGAAGGCATTGAAATCCTATGCAACGGTACTCAGCTACCAGATTGCTGAATTATCCACTGCGGCGACCTACCAGGTAGCTGAAATTTACCATGATTTTGCTCTTGGCCTGCTTAATTCTCAGCGCCCAAAAGGCCTGGGCGATGAAGAACTGGAGCAATACGACATTCTTCTCGAAGAACAGGCCTATCCATTTGAAGAAAAATCAATAGAAATACATAGTTCCAACACGATCAGAACCAAGGATGGAATTTACGACAAGTGGATCAAAAACAGCCTGAAAGTGCTTGCCGAATTCGAGCCTATTCGCTACGCAAAAAAAGAGAGAATACAACCCTATGCGCCTTAAGCTCAATTATTACCACATCGGTATTTTCATGAGCCTGATACTACTCAATGGCTGTGCATCTCTCGATAGTAAAGCGCCTACACCAACTTCTGCTATCGATACTGAAGTTGCCAATGAATATAGCAAAGCCTTATCAGCTGCTAAAAAAGGCAATACCAAAACAGCCATTAAGCTGTTACAGGCCATTACGGAAAAACATCAGGATTTTTCTGCTGCT
>JBFFSQ010000129.1:0-8446 GCA_041572275.1 Gammaproteobacteria bacterium | reverse complement strand
GTTCTCCTATTCAAATTTGCTTAGTTTAAAAAAATCACATGTTAGTGATCGTTTACTTACAATACGGATTGGCCTTAGTATTGTCAACAGCTTGTCTGAATAAAATATAAATTTATAGTTATATTGCGATATGCTTATGAATATTTGGTAATGATTTCAGTAGGTTATATACAATGACTGATATTAATGAGGGCGTGTGTCCCTGCGGTAGTGGAAAAACACTAGGCCAGTGCTGTGGGATGGCCATATCCGGCGAGAAGCCAGCTGAAACGGCTGAAGCCTTGATGCGATCGCGTTATACCGCCTATAGCCTGGGTGACGAAGCCTACCTGTTAGCCAGCTGGTATCCGCAAACACGACCTGAATCACTGGATCTGGAGCTAGCTAATCTGACCTGGACCGGGCTGGAGATTGTGCAATGTCAGGCTGGCGGGCCAGGTGACCTGCGAGGTTTGGTTGAGTTTGTTGCTCATTATGACAAGGGTGGTCGACAGGGTCAGGTGCATGAAACCAGTCGGTTTCAGAAGCAGGCTGGCGTCTGGCTGTATGTGGATGGTGATTTGAAAACCATAGATAAACCGGGGCGAAATGCTCCCTGTCCCTGTGGCAGTGGTAAAAAATATAAACGTTGCTGTGGCAGTGCTTCATCTGCTTAAGGGGTTTTGTCAGCGTTTCGACTCCATAGTGCTGCCAGTGCCGAGCCACTGAGATTATGCCAGATGCTGAACAGGGCGCCGGGTAGTGCGGCCAGCGGGCTGAAATATTTTAGTGCCAGAGCCACGGCCAGCCCCGAGTTCTGCATGCCGACTTCTATAGCCAGGGTTCGGCATTCCCGTGGACCATAACCGGATAACCGGCTGAGTGTGTAGCCCAGCACTAGACCGAACAAGTTGTGTAGAACCACGGCCAGCACGAGCAACAGACTGAGTTCGGCCAGACGCTCAGCATTCAGGGCTACGATGATCGCGATAATAAACACAATAGCGAGGACAGATAGCAGCGGGAAGACATGTTGCACAGGTTTAAGGTGCCGATGAAAGAGCTGATTGAGGACAAGCCCAAGGGTGACGGGCACAATCACCAGTGTGATGATGCTGGTGAGCATTTTGTATACTGGGACATCGATCGTGGCATTGATATATAACCAGCTGAGCCAGGGGGTTAGCACCACGGCTAGCAGGGTTGAGACAGCGGTGAGTGTGATGGACAGGGCCACATTGCCTCGTGCCAGATAGCACACGACATTTGATGCCGTACCGCCTGGGCTGGCGCCAACTAATACCATGCCAGCCGTTAGCAGTGGATCGAACTGGAAAATTGTGGCAATGAGCCAGGCCAGAGTGGGCATGATCAGAAACTGGAGCAAGACACCGAGTCCGACCAGCTGGGGTATTTTCAGGATGCGTAAAAAATCAGCAATGGTTAGCGTCAGCCCCATACCAAACATGACCACGGCTAGTAACGGCAGTATGGCTGACTTGTAATCGCTAAACAGCTCGGGTCGGGACCAGGCAAGCCATGAAAACAGAATGGCCCAGAGTGGAAAGAGACGAGTGAGTTGCTGGATCATCGCGCAGAGATATGACTGGATATGCCGGGATTAGTAAACATAGGAAATATTGCCATTGTCATCAATGACCAGCTCGATGGCTGAAAGGGATGCGCCATCACAAGGACCGCTGATGCACTCGCCGGATTCAATGAGAAAGCTGGCGCCGTGTACGGCACACTGAATCAGGGTTTGATCCAGGTTGAGGAAGTCATCAGGCTGCCATTCCAGGTTAATGCCACGGTGGGGGCAGCTATTGCGATAACCGTAGACCTGGCCTTCTTTTTTGACCAGAAATATCTGTTGCAGGGGGTCGGTAGGGTGTAGTTCGAAGCCTTTGGCGCCGGGGTCGGCAAGATCGTTGATATGGCACAACCGTGTCATCATATCGTTAAGCCCTCAAAGCCCAGCTGCCCACATTTTTGGCCCGCAAGTGTGCAGGCCAGGGTCAGTGACTGGGAGATCGGTTGCTGATCGAGCAAGCTGTGTATCAGGCCGGCATTGAAGGTGTCACCGGCACCGATGGTGTCCAGTACCAGGGGCGGTGCGATGGCCGGACTGTGGAACAGCTGCTGGTTCTGGATTGCCCAGGCGCCCTGATCACCCCAGGTGCAGGTCATCAGTGTCTTTGGGTAGTGTTGGGCTTGTTCGAGTAGAAACGATTGTGCCTGGCTGTGACCCTGGGATTCAGCAAAGGGTCGGGAAAACATGATGACCGAGGCATGATCAAACAGGCGTTCGATGTTCGGTCGTGGTTTTTCCGCTTCCAGTGAAATCACAGCGTTGTGCTTACATGCCTGTTTCATCATGATTTCGGTTTCATCGATATTACGACCTTCAAAATGCAGCCAGTCAAAGAAGTTCAGATCGATTGACTGAAACTGCCGGGCACTGAGTTCGTCCAGATTTCGATAATGCACAATGGTGCGGGAGCCAGTCTGCCGATTGAGCGTGATATAGGACGTCGGGCTGGTGGCATTGGCGATAATGAATGCCGGATCATAATGGATTCCGCGGCCACTAATGTCATCATGAATGAACTGGCCGGAGAGATCGTCTGCCAGTGTGCAGGCCAGGCTACAGTTATGCCCCTGTTGCTGCAAAATACTGGCGGTATTGGCGGCATTGCCACCTCTGCGTAATTCCTGGTCGAGGGCGCGGATTTCGTCGTCTTCCTGTGGGTAGGCCTCGACATGATTAATGATATCCAGTGTTGCGATACCGGTGAGTAGGATCTGCGCCATTGCGTTGTGGTGTCAGTTTTAGAGCTTGAAGTATGTCATAATCCTGAGCGAAAAACAGGAACCACAACTCTGGGAAATGCATGTCTGAAATTAATCCAACAATTCTGTTACTGAGCATCTCAGCTGGGCTTGTCGTCTTGGTCTTTTGGTTACTCAATCAGTTTCGACTGTTGAAAGTAGAGCTAAAGGAACAGTTGTCTTCACAACTGGAATTGCAGAATGAAATTCGACATGAACTTTCCAGTAGCCGCGAAACTCAGATTGTACGACAGGGTGAGCTGCAGCAGAGTATTGAGCGCCGGCTTGGCGAAATGGCTGAGCAACAGGGTGAGCGTCTGGCGCGTTTCAGTGAGGCGACTCAGTCAGCCTTACATCAACATCGACAGAGTTTCGATGAACGTCAGCTTGAAGCATTAAAGTTGCAACAGGAAAACCTGAATCAGGGGATGGATGGTGTGCGTAAGCAGGTGACCGAAGCACTGGGGCGTTATGGTGAAGAGCTGGGTAAGAAAGTCGAAAGCCTGACCACAGCCACCGATGATCGTTTGAAAGAGATTAGTGGCCAGGTCGAAAAGCGCCTGAACGAAGGTTTTGAAAAAACCACGGCGACATTTGCCGATGTGGTGAAGCGACTGGCTCTGATCGATGAGGCACAGAAAAAGATTACTGAGCTTTCCGGTAATGTGGTGAGTTTACAGGAGGTACTGGCAGACAAACGTTCACGAGGTGCTTTTGGTGAAGTGCAGTTGAATGCATTGGTACGAAATGTCATGCCGGAAAATAGTTTTGAATTTCAGTATGGTTTGCCTAATAGTACGCGCGTGGATTGTATGCTGTTTTTACCTGAACCCTCGGGCAATATTGCGATCGATTCAAAGTTCCCACTGGAAGGTTATCGTCGTATTACTGATATCAGTTTGCCAGAGAGCGAACGTCAGCTGGCGGAACGTCAGTTTCGTCAGGATATCAAAAAGCATATTCGAGATATTGCTGAGAAATACATTATTCCCGGTGAAACATCCGATGGTGCGGTGATGTTCATACCGGCTGAAGCTGTGTTTGCTGAAATTCACGCGCATTATTATGAGCTGGTTGAAGAAGCCCAACGTCTGAAAGTCTGGATGGTGTCGCCTACTACCTTGATGGCGGTGTTAACCACGGCACGGGCAGTGTTGAAGGATTCAGCGACACGTAAACAGGTACATATAATTCAGGAACATCTGGTATCGCTGTCGAAAGACTTTGATCGCTTCCAGTTACGGATGAATAATCTGTCCAAACATATTCAGCAGGCGAACAAAGATGTTGAAGCGGTGAATACTTCGGCACGAAAAATTAGCAGCCGTTTTGAAAAAATCGAGAAAGTTGAATTACTGGAAGACGAGCCCGTCGAATTGCTAGAAAAAGACGAAGACTAAAATAGCGGATTAATAGTACACATGGCTCAACATAAACCCAATGCACAGGGACTTATTGTGATGGCAATTCTGATTGTTGGAATTGTCATTGCCAGCCTGCTGGTAGTATTCAAACCCAAAGCTCAAAAGCAGGCCGCAATCCAGATGCCTCCGGAAGTACAGGTGGTGACGGCCAGGGCACAAAACCGAACAGTTCCCATCCGTAGTCAGGGAACCGTGGAAGCCAAGGTGCGGATTCAGCTGGCAGCGGAAGTCCAGGGCAAAGTTGTGGCAGTGTCCCGGTCGCTGAACAGTGGTGAGTTTTTCAGGCAGGGAGATTTATTGCTGCGGATCGATGACAGTGAATACCGTTTGTTGATTACCAAAGCGGAAGCCCAGGTTGCTGCAGCCAGACAGTTACTGGCCCGCACCGAGGCTGAAGCCGAACAGGCCCGCTTTGACTCGCAACGCATGGGTCGTAACCAGCAAAAGCTATCAGCCTATGCGCTGAAAGAGCCACATCTGAAAGAAGCCCGAGCCCAGTTAAAAGCAGCGCAGGCCGATCTGGCCATCGCTCAATTGCAGCATAAAAGAACCCATATCTATGCACCATTCGATGGCCGCAGTGTTAGTAAGCAGGTGGATGTTGGCCAGTTTGTGGCACCGGGTAGTGTCCTCGCTGAGATCTATTCCATCGCCTCTGCTGAAGTGCGAATACCACTCAACCAGAAACAACTGTTTTTACTGGATTTGCCGTGGAACACAGAGACTGAACTAGATGCTGAATTAAGCCCGCGGGTGACCTTGACGGCACACTTCGCTGGCCAGGATTGGCAGTGGCAGGCTGAGCTGGTCCGGTTTGAAGGTCAGATCGATGCTCGCAATCGACTGCTTTATGCTGTCGTTGAAGTGAAGCAACCCTATGTTGAGGATCCTCAATTTCAGGGGCGACCACCCCTGACGGCGGGAATGTTTGTGACGGCGGATATCGATAGTGCGGTGATTGAACAGGTGTTTGTGTTGCCACGTTCAGCTCTGCGTTTTGGGCGTGAACTCTGGTTGCTCGATGAACAGGAGCAACTGGTTAAAATACCGGTCGAGGTACTGCACAAGGATCAGCAATCGATTTATCTAATCACTGGTTTACAGAATTATGACCGTGTCATTATCAGTGCCCTGGATCTCGCCATTGATGGCATGGTGCTGAAACCACTGATGTCGAATGACCCGCAGGCCATTGAGGTGGCTCAATGAATCGGATGATTGCCTGGTTTGCGGAAAACCGGGTGGCGGCCAATCTGTTAATGGTGCTCATCGTTGTTGCCGGCATTTTATCCATACCCAATACCCGCAAAGAGCTGATCCCGAATATTTCACTGGATATGGTCAGCATCACTGTGGTTTACCCTGGCGCCTCACCGGAAGAAATTGAAGCCTCGGTTTGTGTCCGTATCGAAGAACAGGTATTTGATATCGAAGGTATCAAGAAGCTGACAACACGCGCTCAGGAAAATGCCTGCGTGGTAGTGGCAGAAGTGAATCCAGACTACATTACCCGAGACGTGATGGATGACATCAAGGCGCGGGTTGATACCATCACCAGTTTTCCACAAAACACCGAACGACCGGTGATCAAGGAAATCAGCATTCGCAGTACCGTGGCCAGTGTCGTGATTTCAGGTCAGGTGGATGAAGTGACCCTCAAACACCTGGCAGAACGCGTGCGTGACGATTTGACTGAGTTGGACTCAATCACTCAGGTTGAGCTGGTGAATGCTCGCCCTTATGAGATTTCGATCGAGCTGTCTGAGTTGAGTATGCAGCAGTACGGCCTGAGTTTTGATGAGGTGGCGAATACCGTGCGCAGTGGGGCGCTGGATTTGCCTGGTGGTTTGCTGAAAACTGCCAGTGGTGATGTGGTGCTGCGGACCCTGGGCCAGGTCTACTGGGGGGATGAGTATGAGAACCTGATCGTGCGGTCCAATGCCGATGGCAGCCAGATCAAGGTGGCGGATGTTGCGCGTGTGGTGGACGCCTTTGAGGATGCAGAATTTCGCGGTGAATTTAACGGTGATCCCGGAATTTTAATGACGGTATACCGGGTGGGTGATCAGAATATTCTGCAAATTTCCGATGATATTCGTGACTATATTGCACAGAAAAAACAGACGTTACCCAGTGGTATTGATATCAATCTGTGGCAGGACAAGTCTGAATATTTCAAGAGCCGTATGCAGCTGCTGACCCGTAATGCGATTACTGGTTTAACCCTGGTATTCCTGATCCTGGTGTTATTCCTGCGCTGGCGTCTGGCTTTCTGGGTCAGCCTGGGGATTCCGATTTCGTTTATGGGCGCGTTCTGGTTGCTGCCGCAGTTTGATGGTTCCATCAATATGATTTCCATGTTTGGTTTCATTCTGGTGCTCGGTATCGTGGTGGATGATGCCATCGTCGTCGGTGAGAACGTCCACGCTCGACACAGGAATGGCGAACTGGGTCTGGCCGGTGCCATCCTTGGGGCGCAGGAAGTTGCCAAGCCGGTAGTGTTTGCGGTACTGACCAGTGTCGTGGCCTTCATGCCAATTTTGTTTCTGCCCGGTGCCGAGGGTCGGTTGTGGATGGTGATCCCGATGGTGGTGATTATTACCCTGCTGTTTTCCCTGGTGGAATGTCTGTTTGTGTTGCCCGCTCATCTGTCCCGGATTGATACGGCGCCGACGCAAAACAATCCATTCAGTCGTTTTCAACAACGGTTTTCAGAGCAGGTGGAGAGCTTTATCCAGGGCGTGTACCGGCCGTTTCTGGCGGTGGCCTTACGCTGGCGTTATGCCACGGTAGCCGCGTTTGTGTCTGCTTTTATTGTCTTTGCCGCGATTGTGGCTTCAGGCTGGCTGCAGCTGTCATTCTTCCCAAAAGTGGAAGGAGATATTGCCATCGCCAGCATCAGTTATGCTCAGGGCACGGCCGTTGAGGTGACTGAAGCCGGGGTAGAGCAGCTGGAAAATGCCGCACTGGCATTGAAACAGGAGTTGCGTGCACAGATCGGTCAAGAACAGATCAATAGCATTGTTTCGATCATTGGTCTTCAGTCAATGAGCCGTACGGGTAAGGAAGGTGGGCACGTAGGTGAAGTGGCGATCGAGCTGGCACCCGCAGAACAGCGAAAGCTGGATAGTGCTGATATCATCAATCGCTGGCGTGAAAAAGTGGGCAAGATAGCTTCGGTGACCCAGCTGACCTTCCAGGCGACCTTGCGGCATTCTGGTCCGGGCATTAACCTGGAATTGACTGGTGCCGATATGGTTCAGCTGGCAAATGCAGCGGATGCCCTGAAATTGCAGTTACAGTCCTACCCTGGTTTGTATGATATTCAGGATTCATTTGAAACCGGTAAACGTGAAGTACAACTCCGGTTGCGTCCGGAAGCCGAAAATCTTGGATTGACAACACAGATGCTGGCTCGACAGGTGAGACAAGCTTTTTATGGTGAGGAAATTCAGCGCATTCAGCGTGGCCGCGATGATGTACGGGTATTCGTGCGTTATCCGGAAACTCAGCGGCAGTCACTGTACTTCCTTGAGAGCATGTATATTCGCTTGGCCAATGGTACCGAGCTACCCTTGAGTGAAGTAGCTGATGTGGATTATGGTTTTGGGCCATCGGAGATCAAGCGTATTGACCGTAAACGGGTCATCGAGGTAAGTGCCAGTGTTGATGAAAGTCAGGCAGTGGCCGGCCAGGTCATGGTCGATCTGAAAAGTAGTTTTTTACAGTCCTTATCACAGCAATATCCGGGTGTGATCTGGGGCAAGGCCGGTTCTCAGAAAGATCAGGATGAGCTGATCTCGGCCATGGTGAATGGTTTTATCCTCGCCCTGATGGGCATCTATATCCTTATGGCGATACCGTTTCGCTCATACGCTCAGCCTTTAATGGTGATGTCCGCGATTCCATTTGGTTTGATTGGAGCCGTCATTGGTCATCTGTTGCTGGGGCTGGATATCAGTCTGTTATCGCTCAGTGGCATGATTGCTGTAGCCGGCGTGGTAGTGAATGATAACCTGGTGCTGGTGGACTATATCAATCGTCATCGTAATGCAGGGCGGCCACTGGCTAAGGCCATACGTGATGCAGGTGCAGCCAGATTCCGGCCTATTATTCTCACATCGATTACCACGTTTGCGGGTTTAACACCGTTAATGCTGGAGCGCAGTGTGCAGGCGCAGTTTCTGATTCCCATGGCGGTGTCGCTGGCC
>JBFFSQ010000128.1:0-8511 GCA_041572275.1 Gammaproteobacteria bacterium | reverse complement strand
ACTGAGAGTACACCCAATACAGAAATGGCTATCATTGCCGATCTGGATCTGGATAAGCTGACTCAGCTCAGGCATGAGGGTTCGGTGACCAATTTAAAAGACCGTCGTGATGATTTATATGATCTCAAATGGTTTAAGTAACCCGATGGCAGTCAACGGATATTAACGGAATAGCATCTATTGATGATAAAATAATCAATAGATGAATGTGGGCTGAAATCATTTAAGCAGGCGTTTAAGAAAGACCTTCATTTCTTTGGCGGCCTGGATATCCCCCTTGTTTTCTGCCACGATAATTCCCTGTTCATAGGTTTTTATCGCTTCACGGGTTTGTTCACTTGCGGCCAGGGCTTTGCCTAGCAGTTTCCAGGCAGCCGAATGTTGTGGATCAAAATCCAGTGCTTTTCGAAAATGTTCTATAGCCTCTTCATACTGATTATTATTTAACAGGGCCTGGCCGAGGCCGAAGCGTAATAATAGGTTGTCCTGGCCATTAGCCAGCATGTGTTTGAGCGCGTTGATATCCATATACATGACATGGGGTTGTTGGCTTAAAAAAACAAGGTAGTCAGCTTATTCAGAATAACCGTTATCGACTGTTCCAGAGCATTTAAAATGTATACAATAAACACGCCGATGTACTAAGACGAATCATTCTGTTGATGATGCGATTGAAGATTTGAAACCTGTATATTTT
This sequence comes from Gammaproteobacteria bacterium, assembly GCA_041572275.1. Classification (GTDB taxonomy): domain Bacteria; phylum Pseudomonadota; class Gammaproteobacteria; order SZUA-229; family SZUA-229; genus JBFFSQ01. The sequence continues at coordinate 7,814 of JBFFSQ010000128.1, read as the reverse complement.
TCACTTGGCTGGTTCTTTTTTGCACTGGGCGCACTGGGTGTGTTGCTACCGGTGTTGCCTACAACGCCTTTCATGATTCTGGCGCTCTGGGCTTTTTCAAAAAGTTCTGAGCGTTTTCATCGTTGGCTCTATAACCATACATTCTTTGGGCCACCTTTGCAGTTGTGGGACCGATATCAGGTGATCCCAGTAGTCGCCAAGGTTTTTTCTGTTAGTGTGATGCTGATGAGTTTTCTGTATCTGGTCATATTTACAGATACCAATGTCTGGATACTGGTTGCAGTTGCTGCTTTGATGCTGTACGGGGCTGTTTATATTCTTAGCAAGCCATCACGAGCACCTGAGTATTCAAAGGCTCCTTAGCTATTGATACTTGAGCATGTGCCGCTCTCACTGTTTATTTTGCGGATTTAATTTGTGCAGTAATTGCATCGATGATGTCCTGGCTATGTGTTTTGGGGTCCACATCGCGATAGAGTTGAGCAATTAAACCCTCTGGATTGATGATGAAACTGTGTCGTTTGGCAAACTTGATAGGACCGATACTGAATAGGGCACCGTATTCTCTGGCAACCTGACCTTTCGAATCTGCAAGCAAGGGAAAAGGTAGACTGTATTTTTGTGCAAATGCTTTATGGCTATCAGTATTATCTATGCTGATGCCTAAAACACGGGCATTCAACTGGCGAATGACTAGTATGTCATCACGGAAATTACATGCCTCCTGAGTGCAACCGGGCGTATCATCTTTAGGGTAAAAATAGACCACTAGCCATTGGCCTCTGTAGTCTTTCAGTGAATGTAATTGATTATTCTGGTCATAAAGACTGAATGCAGGGGCCGGATCACCTATTTTCAAGTCTTCATCGGCCGCATGTGCGGAGCTGAATGTCGCTGATATGATTACGAAGAGTAAACGTATCAGTTTTGGCATTTTGATACGAGCCATAGTGTACATACCTTGTGTGATTGACGCTATGCTGGTTGAATGATTTGCCTGTTATCGCTGACAGCAAGGACAATCTCGATTAGAACGAACGTCTGATATCAAGACGCTAACCAGCATGAGATGCTATTGTGATTGTAGTGTGTTTGGCTGGATGTCGCTGAAAAAAAGCCACTGCTATTGCAGTGGCTTTTGTATTCCATCACTGGATAAAAAAATCAGTTTACTGACAGGCAGTAAGGAAGCGGGCCGAGTTTCCTTTGCACATATCAGATTCGAAGTCAGTATCTTCTGCTTTCGCTTTAGGCTGAGCTTTCGTTGAGGCAGCCTTCTGTGCTTCCTGACGGCGTTTTTCTTCAGCAGCTTTTTGGCGCTGGAGCTCAAGCTTTTTACGACGTTCAGCTTCAGCACGTTCCTGGCGAGCCTTTTGTGCTGCGCGCTGTTTTTCCTTAAGTTCCATTTCCTGACGTTTCTTTATCGCCTGTTGTTCTTTGGCAGCCTTCTCCTTGCGGGCTTTTTCAGCACTGAGTCGGCTCTGTTTTGCTTTTAGCAGTCGACCTTCAACCAGCTCCAGTTCCTCTTCAGCACCACTGGTACGCTTGATCTTGGCTTGTTTCAGCAGCTTAATGGATTCGTTGAAGTTTTGTTTAACACCTGTGCCTTCACCATACATGATGCCAAGTAGCATTAAAGATTCACCATCGCCGTTACGGGCGTCAGTCGTCAGACTGTCGAGCCAGGGCTTTGGTGCATCTTTCAGACCCTTCTGTTTAACATCCAGATAAACCAGTCGGTTCTTCGCAGCTTTATAATTTTGTGCAGCTGATTTTTTGTACCAGCTGACTGCTGTGGTCAGGTTTTGCTCAACTCCACGACCGGATTCGTACATGGTACCCAGAGTGTACTGGGCCTGAGCATTACCGCCATTGGCCAGTTTTTGCTGGAATTCAAATACACCGGCACTGAAACCAGCAGCAAAGCTGCTGGACAGGTTAAACACCAAAATCAGGCCCAGGATTAGCGGGCTTTTACTGTGTATTAACTGCTTAATCATAAACAATGCTTCCTAGAAAATAACGTCTACAGCCATACTGATGATTTCGAAGCTCTCACCATCAGAGGGTAGTGTGGAGTTCAGGCCAGTAGTGCCGGGCTCAGGTTCAACCTGTTTGATTTCAAACTTCAGGTCGATGTTGTCATCGACATCATAACGTAAACCGAGGGCGATGGATTTCTGCTGATTAGGTGGTAATGCACCTGGTAAACCCAGAGGTAAAGGGTCACCTGTTGGGTAAAACTCACCATCAGAGCTGGCGACGGTAACATGGGGCAGGTAGCGACCCATCTGGTAACCCAGGGTGATGTAACCCCCTTCCTGATTCGGGAATACGGCGCGAGTTTGGCCATCGACTTCGACGTTGACGTATTCCATATAACCGATGAAGCTATTGATATCCCAGGAGGCACCCAGTGTGTACATCAGGGCACGGTCTTTGTCATCAAGCGTAGCTGTTGTAGCTCCATTAGTTATTTCAACCTGGACCTGGGGACTGATGGCGCCCAGGCGCAGGGTGAAATCACGGGTATCGAGCTGGAAGTTAACACCATAGCCGTCCATTGCGCGGAACAGGGTCAGGGCATTAGGCTGAACCTGGGCCGAACCGAAGAAGAACTGTGAAGTCAGTTTGGAATTACCAAAACGACTGATGTGCAGCCATTCAGCCCCGAGGAAATTTTTCATCGGGTTATTGGCATAGACTTCTTCTGGTGGGCGGACCCAGGGGTAGAGGGAGCCAACGGTGATGTAATCAGACAGCAGGAAGGTGGTCAGGTTAAGTTTACCCGCACGTATGCTACTGTTTCTATTCACTTTATAACTTAAGTAGGCCCATTCGGCCTCGATGTTGAAGTTGCTGCGGTCACTGCTGGCAAGCAACTGGGCAGCGCCCTTGATCTTGTCGTTGACATCGGTACGGATATTGATGCCGTAATGGGAATCGTTTTCCAGACTGAGATGGCTATTGATGCGTTCCAGGTAGGTGCCGTCATCATTGGTGCTGGTAGCCAGACCCAGGGTCATGAAACTGTTGATTTCGACGCCATCTGCGGCCTGGGCAGGTGCGATCAGGGCGGCGCTGCATAATGTAAGGATTACTCGGTGCCAGATTTGCATACAAACTCCGTAACTATTTGTTCGAATTAATTGTTAATGACAGAAGCGTAGTAGAAGAATCATTATATTTCCATAATGTACAAATATTTTAATTTACTTATGGACGAATGGTAGTGATTCTTATCAATAAGGTTGGACATAATAAACAAGCATGCTGTCATAATAACCATTCGTTATATGTGTCTACTTCAACGTATACAGCAGAACAAAGAATTTAATTTAGAAATTTTCCTCAATTGGTCAGCATCAAACCAGGTTGATTCAAATGATACACGGGCTGATATAGTGCTGTGTATATAGACCTTATTTGATAAAAATCAAATATAACCTGACTCCATTTTTAATTATTTTTTTCACCATTTGCCGATAGAACAAGACTTGAACTCTATGGTCATAGCTACGATATAAGTCCATGATTAGAATACATCATCCAAGTGAGGTCGCCTGTGAAACGTATTGCTCTATTTTTAGCCACCAATATCGCCATTGTGCTGGTATTGGGTATCACCCTGAGGATTCTGGGTGTCGAACGCATCCTCGATGAGCAGGGTGTAGGCCTGGATATCAATAACCTACTGGTATTTGCCGCTGTTTTTGGTTTTGGTGGCTCGTTTATCTCCCTGGCTATGTCCAAGTGGACAGCCAAACGTTTCACCGGTGCTCAAGTGATTACTTCGCCACGAAGTGGACAGGAGCAATGGCTTGTTGCCACGGTGCAACGTCAGGCCCAACAGGCTGGTATCGGTATGCCGGAAGTGGCTATTTATGAGTCACCCGACATCAATGCATTTGCCACCGGTATGTCGCGTAATAATGCATTGGTGGCGGTGAGTACAGGTTTGCTTAATGCTATGTCACAGGATGAAGCTGAAGCGGTGCTGGCTCATGAGGTTAGCCATGTGGCCAATGGTGATATGGTGACACTGGCGTTAATACAGGGTGTGGTGAATACTTTTGTAATTTTCCTGTCACGGGTTATTGGTCACCTGGTCGATCGAGTGGTTTTCAAGGTAGAACGGGGACATGGACCTGCATTCTGGATAACTGCCATCGTGGCTGAAGTGATATTGGGCATTCTGGCCAGTATTATTGTGATGTGGTTTAGTCGACAGCGTGAATTTAAAGCGGATGCTGGCGGAGCCCGCCTTTCAAGTCGTGCCAAAATGGCCGCAGCACTCGAGCGTCTGAAAGTCACAGTAAATCAACCGCATTTGCCCGATCAACTGGCGGCTTTTGGTATCAACGGTGGTCTCGGTGCAGGCATTAAACGCCTGTTTATGTCGCATCCGCCTCTGGACGAGCGGATTGCACGCTTACGTGATTTCAATTAGGTCTACCATAGCCAGGATGGGCAGTGATTATGTTGCTCATCCTGTTTTGACTAAAGCATAATGCAAATGCGAAGAATTATCATTTACACTAACGATTAAATATACTATTCTTCGGTCCTGAATTAATTATCCGTTTGGAGCTATACGTTATGGGTCTGAAGCTGTTTTCAATGATTTTAGCTATGATGTCACTGTTGATCGGCGGTTATGCTAATGCAACAGAAGAAGTGAATGTTTATTCTGCGCGCAAGGAAAAGCTGATTAAGCCGTTGCTGGATCGCTTTACTGCCGAGACTGGTATTAAGACAAACCTGATTACTGCAAAAGCCGATAAATTACTCACCCGTTTGGTCAATGAAGGGCGTAATTCACCTGCTGATGTCTTCATTACGGTTGATGCCGGTCGTTTACACCGTGCTAAGGAAAGCGGTGTGTTACAGCCTGTTTCAAGTGATCTAATCACCGGTGTAGTGCCTACATACCTACGTGACCCGGAAAACTATTGGGTGGCGCTATCGCAACGTTCGCGGGTGATCTTCTATGCCAAAGATCGTGTCAAAGCCAGTGACTTATCCACCTATGAAGATCTGGCTGATCCAAAATGGAAAAAACGCATTTGTATTCGTAGCTCTGACAATATATATAACCAGTCGCTGGTGGCATCTCTGATCGAAGCTAATGGCGAGGCGGCTACAGAAGCATGGGCTAAAGGTCTCGTGGCGAATATGGCGCGACCTCCCAAGGGTGGCGATCGTGATCAAATCAAGGCGGCAGCAGCAGGTCAGTGTGATATAGCCGTGGCCAATACTTATTACTACGGCACCATGCTGACGAATAAGAAAGATTCAGCGCAAGTGGCTGCAGCAAAGAAAATGGGGATTTTCTGGCCCAATCAGACTAATCGTGGAACCCATGTCAATATCAGTGGTGTTGGGGTGACAAAGCATGCTCCGAACCGGTCCAATGCTATCAAGTTACTGGAATTTCTGGTGAGCAAAGAATCCCAGCAATGGTATGGTGAGGTTAACTTTGAATATCCTGTTCGCAGTGATGCAAAGACCAGTGATTTGCTGAAATCCTGGGGAGCCTTTCAGGCTGATAATCTGAATCTGTCCCGCCTGGGTGTAAATAATGTCACAGCAGTGAAGATCATGGATCGGGCAGGTTGGCGCTAAGCTGGATAGATGAAGCTTCATCATGCAGGGGTGGACATTCATATAATGTCTACCCCTGTTGGGTTTAATCAATAGAATATTGTAGGTCAAGTTGAAACAGCGTGTGTTGAATTTCTTTGGCTCTGTCAGCATCTGGCAGCTGCTGATTATTTTGATTGCCATCTTATTCAGTTTGCCAACACTGACCGTATTTAGTTTCGTTTTTACCTCGGCCACGGATGCCTGGCAGCATCTGCAGGATACAGTGCTGACTGAGTATGTGACTAACTCAGTCTTACTGGTATTGGGTGTATCTCTGGGTACTCTAAGTATGGGGGTGACGACTGCCTGGTTGACCAGTCTGTGCCAGTTTCCTGGCAAAAAACTGTTTGTCTGGGCATTGTTACTGCCACTGGCCATGCCTGCCTACATCATTGCCTACACCTACACGGGGATGTTTGATTTTGCTGGTCCTGTGCAGACATTACTCAGGGAATGGACCGGTTGGGGTTATGGTGATTACTGGTTCCCAGAAATTCGTTCTCTCGGCGGTGCCATCGCCATGCTCTCGCTGGTACTTTATCCCTATGTTTATCTACTGGCGCGTGCCGCCTTTCTAGAACAGTCGGTGTGTGTTCTGGAAGTTAGTCGCTCATTGGGTTGCGGCCCCTGGTGCAGTTTTTACCGGGTGGCTCTGCCATTGGCACGTCCAGCTATTGTGGCGGGTCTATCTTTGGCCTTGATGGAGACACTGGCTGATTACGGTACTGTGTCTTATTTTGGGCTGGGTGTGTTTACAACGGGTATATTTAGGACCTGGTTTGGTATGGGGGATGGCGCGGCGGCAGCAAAACTGGCCACCATGTTGTTGCTGTTCGTGTTTACGCTGGTGGTGATTGAGCGCTGGTCACGTAAACAGGCTCGTTATCATCACACCAGTAACAAATACAGCCAGTTACCCGAGTATCAACTAACAGGTGGTATGGCATACCTGGCCATGGTCGCCTGTGCAATACCCGTGCTGTTGGGTTTCCTGTTGCCGGGTGTGCAGCTTGCTTATTGGGCCACGATCACGTTTGATGAAATGGTCGATATGAGTTTCGTTTCTCTAACTCTCAATAGTGTTGGCTTAGCTGCCAGTGCTGCTGTGTTGTCGTTAATACTGGCACTGGTCCTGGCTTACGGTAAGCGTCTTATGGCTACAAAACCCGTACTGGTCTCGGTGCGCATTTCAGGTATGGGCTATGCCATACCCGGAACTGTTATCGCTGTTGGGGTTATTATTCCTTTTGCCTGGCTTGATAACAGCATTGATGCTTTTGTTAGGGAGCACTTCGGTTTTTCTACGGGCTTACTGCTCAGTGGTACTTTGTTCGCGCTGTTGTTTGCTTATATGGTGCGTTTTCTGGCGGTGTCATTGCAAACGGTGGAGTCGGGTTTGGGTAAGATCAAATACTCGATGGATGATGCGGCGCGCTCACTGGGCTACACGCCGATGGAAACCTTACGTAAAATTCACATGCCACTGATGAAAGGTACGCTATTAACCTCAGTGTTAATTGTCTTTGTGGATGTGATGAAAGAGTTACCCGCTACTCTGATTTTACGACCCTTTAACTTTAATACCCTGGCGGTACGCGCTTTTGAACTGGCCTCGGATGAGCGGCTGGCGGACTCTGCCAGTGCTGCGATTATGATTGTACTGGCCGGCTTAATACCGGTGATTTTGTTAAGTAAAAGTATTTCCACTTCTCGAGCAGGACATGTCAAAACAACTCGAAGTTAATAGCTTAAGTGTTTCTTTCGGTAGCCAGAAGATTATCGATAATGTTTCTTTTACCCTTGAAACCGGTCGTATCGGCTGTATTTTGGGGCCCAGTGGTTGTGGTAAAACAACAGTATTAAGAACCATTGCAGGCTTCCAGGCACCAACGCAAGGTCGTGTCCTATTGGGACAGAGAGAAATCAGCTCAAATCGAAAATGTGTGTCACCTGAGCGCCGTAATATTGGAATGGTGTTCCAGGACTTTGCTCTATTTCCTAACCTGACCGTGGCTGAAAATATTAATTTTGGTTTGCGTAGCTGGTCGAACGAGGCACAACAACAACGTGTAAATGAGTTGCTTCAACTGATTGGTTTGCCACACCTGGCCAATGCCTATAGCCATCAATTATCCGGTGGCCAACAGCAACGCGTGGCATTGGCACGT
>JBFFSQ010000127.1:0-8521 GCA_041572275.1 Gammaproteobacteria bacterium | reverse complement strand
CGCAGGTATGGCCTGTGAGGGCTTAAAGCCGGTCGTAGCGATTTACTCCAGTTTTTTACAACGCGCCTACGACCAGCTCATCCATGACGTCGCGCTTCAAAACCTGCCGGTCCTGTTTGCCATCGACCGAGCCGGTCTGGTCGGTGCCGATGGCCCAACCCATGCCGGCAGTTTTGACCTCAGCTATATGCGCTGTATACCCAATATGCTGATTATGGCGCCTGCCGATGAAAATGAATGTCGACAAATGTTATACACAGGTTTCCAGCATAACGGACCTGCTGCTGTTCGCTATCCGAGGGGCCAGGGACCAGGGCATGAGATTCAGAACGCCATGACGACACTGGAGATTGGTAAAGCAGAATTGTGCCGCCAGGGACAGTCAGTTGCCATTCTGGCCTTTGGCAGCATGCTGTCACCTGCGCTACAGGCCGCCGAACAGCTTAATGCCACAGTGGTGAACATGCGGTTTATAAAACCTCTGGATACCCAGCTGATCCAGCAACTGGCCGAGCAACATGAACTACTGGTCACGGTTGAAGAAAATGCCATTCAGGGCGGTGCTGGTAGTGCGGTCAACGAATACTTGCAGCAACAGCAACTTTGCTGTGATGTCATAAACCTCGGATTGCCTGATCGATTCGTGGAACATGGCAGCACTGCACAGCTGCTGGCCGAGTGCGGACTCGACGTCAAAGGCATCATCAAGGCTATCCAGCAGCGCCAGTGATTGCCAATATAAACAATAACCGATAGAATCCTGCGGTTTTACCTGGTTCTTTTTTAGTTATAATCCCCCATGGCTTCAAAGTACACATTAAAAGTCTTGACAGAATTCGCCTCGGCGCACACCCTGAGAAATTACCCGGGTGCCTGCAGTCGCATGCATGGCCATAACTGGAAAGTAGAACTGGAAGTCGTAGCCACACAGTTGAACGACATTGGTATTGCCATTGATTTCAAACAAATGAAATCGGCCGCCAACGAGGTTTGTGATCAACTGGACCACCGCTACCTGAATGACCTGGACGCCTTTTCCGACATCAACCCAACGGCTGAAAATATTGCCGCCTGGTTGTATCACGAAATCGGCCAAAAGATTAATAGTGACACCATTAAAGTAAGCGCTCTTACCCTCTGGGAAACCGATAGAGCCAGTGTGCGATATACAGAAGAGAATTTAACAGATGACTGACGCCCAAAACATCCCTGACGTACAAAACAGTGAAGATCGACGTCACATCGCCATTAACAAAGTCGGCATCAAGGACATTCGCCATCCGGTTCAGGTAAAAGACCGCTCAGGCAGTGTTCAGCATACCGTGGCCAACTTCAACATGTATGTTGATCTGCCCCATCATTTTAAAGGCACGCATATGTCACGCTTTGTTGAAATTCTCAACAGCCATGAGCGTGAAATCACCATACCCTCATTCCATGACATGCTCATAGAAATGACCGATCGACTCGATGCAGAATGTGGTCACATCGAAATGCAGTTCGCCTACTTCATCAACAAGAAAGCACCGGCCTCTGGTGTCGAAAGCCTGCTGGACTATGAAGTGTCATTTATAGGTGAACGCAAAAATGGCAAAAACTGTGTCGCCATTAAAGTCGTTGTACCTGTAACCAGCCTCTGCCCATGCTCGAAAAAAATCTCTGATTATGGCGCTCATAACCAGCGCTCCCACGTCACCGTAAAAGTACATACCAATGATTTTGTCTGGATCGAAGATATTATTGATATTGTGGAACAGGAAGCTTCCTGTGAACTATATGGTCTACTCAAACGCCCTGACGAGAAAATCGTTACTGAACGCGCATATGACAACCCTAAATTTGTTGAAGACATGGTCCGTGATGTGGCTGCGCGCTTAAATGATGATGATCGCATCGTCTCCTATACGCTGGAATCAGAAAACTTTGAATCCATCCATAATCATTCCGCTTATGCCTTGATCGAGCGCGATAAAACTAAAGACTAATCAGAATTGATTTCAGCATAAAAAAGGCCGGTAATACCGGCCTTTTTTATGCTATGTCGTATCTATATTTTATTCGAATGCCGCCTGTTCGACTTCCAGAATGGCCAAGCTAATGTGTTTACCAACTTCATGTTCAAAACCACTCCAGTCACTAAACATTGCCAGAGCTTCAACAACCTGGGGTTTCATTTCAAAATCACTCAAACCTTCTTCATATAATTCTGTCACCTTCTCATACAGAACAACCAGGTAGTCTTTCTGCGCCTGAATGATACTGACATCACCAGTGGGGCCATGGCCGGGTACATAATGTTTCAGATTCAACTCAATTGCACGATCACAGGCGGCTATGTTATCCCGGAAACTGCCATCATCAAGGCGAATAATCCGCTGGTACGCTACATTGTCACCGGTGAACATCAGTGAATCATTAACCAGTTCAATCATGATATCCGAATCACTATGACCCTTACCTACCGAGTGGATACGAAAATCCAGATTATGAATTTTAAAACGGTCACCGTCAGTCACGGCTTTTGAAGGAAATTCAAGTTCAGTACCCCGGGTTGCACCTTCAGTCAATCTATCCAGCAAATCGATCCAGGACTGACCTTCACCGGCTTTCGCTTTCTTGATCATGCGTGGATCAGCAATAATCAATGCTTTAGGGTAAGCCTGTTTAATCTGGTTATTTCCCAGCCAGTGATCACCGTGGACATGTGTATTAATGACATGGGTTACGGGCAAATCAGTCACCTTCTGTATGCGATCCAGCACTAACTGCCCGGTTTCATCACTTGAACCTGGATCGACGACGATCACACCACTATCAGCAACGATAAATGCAGGGTTATTCATGAAACCCCTGTTCTGTGGATTTGGCTGTTGCAGAGGACCATGTATCACCCAAACATGGTCAGATACCTTACGTGCCTTGAAGGTATCAAAAAATGACTGGGCTGATAGCTCCGCTGAAAACAAAGCCATAAGTGCGAGTATGAATAATCGTTTCATTGTTTTCTCTCTGGGGGATAGATTAAATGTTTGCGTCACAATATTGCTAACAGCTTAGCTATTAACGAATCTTTAACTGTCTGGCAAGCGTCTGACAAAAAGCCAGCGCTCGCCATCTGCCTATTTCAGGAATTCGACCAGGGCCTGTTTAAATTTACCGGAAATTCCAAATTTTACTGGCTGCTTGTTCGCCAGTGTCAGATGCATACGCGTATTGTGTCCAGCCTTGGTCAACTGGACAAATACCGTAACCTGACCTTTTTCATTTGCTTCTTCACCCGATGTTGCAGCTAATAACCGGGCCAGCCAGCTATCTTCATAGAGTGCATTTTCATCTTCGACTTCGGTTTTCACATCACTGGACAACTCACCAATCAATACTTCGACTGCACCCTGAGCTTTATTCTGGTGCGTGATCTGAGCACCCAATCGATCCAGCGCATGGATCACGCGGGTCCAGACAAAGTCCCGGTGGCCAACAATTTCAAACACTGTGGCTTCTTCATCAACTGCTTTAATTCTCGTCCGTAATGGTTGGTATGCCGCCAGTATATCCTGCATATCCGACTGCCCCACGCCGGCAAATAACACCAGACGTTTCAGAATTTCGTATTCAAGGTCAGCATCAGGCACTCGGCTTTTCCAGCTACTACCATCTTCGGTAATGACTGTTTCCAGTCCGCGATGGCTGACATAAACACGCGTCAGCTTTTGACCTGCAACACGCTCAACTCGAAGGCGAAATTTATCCTTCAGGTCTGGTGAAAAGAATTTAACCCAGCTGGCGCCTTCCTCATCCACATACTTCGCCTTGTATTCATTTACCCAGTCTGTCTCCATCAGGCCGAGCAAAGGCTCTTCACGACCTAGCTCAATACCCTCATGCGCCCAGAAATCTCGCAACTTGAGCCACAGGCTATCAGCATCTTCCTGGATTTCGAGCCAGTGCATCCCCTGGTCTGATTTAAGCTCGACACCGGCAAACACGGGTGCGACACGGCCTTCTGCCTTTGTGCGCTGCTGCAACAAAGCCAATGCCTTGTCGGACGGTTGTGGGATTTTCATTTCCTTACGAGCATCTGGACGGGTCAGCTGTGGTGGAACCTGCAATCCTGACAAGGTCTGACTATCCAGATAATCCGGACGCTCTTCACCATCGGAACTACAGGCGGATATCAGTACCACGGGTACTAAAAAACTTAAACGAAACATACTCATTACTTAATAACACCCGCCTCATGCAAAGCAGCGCGTACCTCTTCGTGGTATTGCTCAGACAATACAGTTAATGGCAGGCGAATACCTGCTTCAATCAGCCCCATTTCATACAATGCCCATTTCACCGGGATAGGATTGGCTTCAACAAACAATTTTTCATGCAGCATTAGCAACGGCGCGTTCAGTTCCAGCGCTCGCTCACGATCACCGGCCAGCGCAGCTTCACACATATCTGCCATGGCTTTCGGAGCTACATTATTGGTTACCGAAATCACACCCTGGCCTCCCTGCAACATAAATTCGGTACCGGTGGCATCATCACCGCTATAGAGATCAAAGTTATCACCACAAAGTTCCCTGATTTGATGCAGGCGCTGTAAATCACCGGTGGCTTCCTTGATACCGATAATATTGGATATCTTTGACAGACGCCCCACTGTTTCTGGCAGCATGTCGCAAGCGGTACGGCCCGGCACATTGTAAAGAATCTGTGGTACCGGAACTGCATCGGCAATTGCTTTGTAGTGCAAATAAAGACCTTCCTGGGTCGGCTTATTATAGTAGGGAGTCACAAGCAAACAGGCATCGGCACCCGCCTGCATCGCGCAACGAGTCAGAGTAATAGCTTCGGTGGTCGAATTAGCACCCGTACCAGCAATAACAGGTATGCGGTTATCCACCATCTCAACGGTACGTCGAATGACCTCACAATGTTCTTTCTCATCCAGCGTGGCTGACTCACCGGTGGTGCCCATGGAAATAATGGCCGATGTGCCATTTTGCACATGAAATTCAACCAGCCTGGCCAGACCTTCAAAATCAACAGAACCATCTGCATGCATCGGTGTAACCAATGCCACCATACTGCCACGAAACATTCTAATATCTCCCCGAATAGAGCCGGACATGGTACTTTGCAAACCCCCTGTTTACAAGGCTCTAACAAGTGATAATCTATAGCCACATCAATTAACAACAAAGACCAAACGAATGAATGACTTTCTTGTAATAACCGCACTGGGCGAAGACCGTTCCGGTATCGTCGATGAACTATCCCGCGTACTTCTGAACAATAACCTGAATATCGAAGACAGTCGCATGAGTGTACTGGGTGGCGAGTTTGCCATTATTCTACTGGTCTCCGGCCCGGAACAAGCCCTGCAGCAGATCCAACAACAAAAAGACACTCTCGAACAGGCGTTACAGCTTAACCTGCTGATTAAACCTACCGGCAGCCGCAAACCCGCCCTGGACAAGATTGCCTACCAGATCAAAGTGGTGGGGATGGATCATCCTGGCATCGTTAACCGTTTAGCTCGTTTCCTATCTCAAAACAGCATCAATATCGAAGATATGGAAACCGACAGTTACCCAGCTCCGCATACTGGCACACCCATGTTTTCAGTCGCTATGACGGTGGACATCCCCAACAGCCTTGTCACCAGCAAGTTACGGGATGAATTTATGGATCTATGTGACGAGCTCAACCTTGATGCTCATTTTGCGCCGCTGGAAGGCTAAAACTAACTGATACCTCATTACAGGAACCCCACATGGCAACAACCGCAATCGGCAAAAAAGTCCCTGATTTCAAACTACCGGCCACCGGCGATCAGGACATTCGCCTGAAAGACTACCAGGGAAAAAATGTTGTGATCTATTTTTACCCCAAAGACAACACTCCGGGCTGTACACAGGAAGGCCAGGACTTTCGAGACCATTACAGTAAATTTAAACGTGCTAAAACCGTGGTCTTCGGGGTCTCGCGCGATTCTGTAAAAGTCCACACCAACTTTAAAGCCAAGCATGAATTCCCTTTCGAACTCATTTCCGATGCTGATGAAAAACTGTGTTCATTGTTTGATGTGATTAAACTGAAAAAACTATACGGTCGAGAGTATCTCGGCATTGAACGTAGCACATTCCTGATTGACAGTAAGGGTATACTCAGAGAAGAATGGCGCAAGGTAAAAGTCAAAGGTCATGCTGAAGAGGTACTTGCGGCCTGCAAACAGTACAAACCTGAATGACCCGACAAAGACCATAACCAGGGATAGATACATCGTTAATGAGAATGATTATCATTGACTGTCTTTAGCTTATTCGTTAGTATATTAGCCTATCATTATTCTGAGATACCCAAACATGACAGCAGTCCCTGAATCTGGGCGCATTTTCACCCTGGCCAGTGCAAAACCTGGTGATTTTGTACGTGTAACCGATGTTAAAGCTAACAAAATCATGAAAAAACGCCTGGTCAGCATGGGTGTGCATGTCAATTGCAGACTGCATGTCATCCAGCGCCGTGGTGGCGCTCTGGTCGTGGGTTTTGATGCCAGTCGTATTGCCATCGGCGCCGGTATGTCACAGCACATCATGGTGCGAGCAGTATGAGCAAGGCCTGCCGTGACGCCAAAGCCAAACCACCAAGTAAGGCTCATTACACAATTGGCCTGCTGGGCAATCCCAACTGCGGCAAGTCCACCCTGTTCAACCAGTTAACTGGTGCTCGCCAACGCATCGGTAACTGGCCTGGAGTTACGGTTGACCGCAAGGTTGGTCAGTTCGAATTTAACAAAATCCCTTTTGATATAGTCGATCTACCCGGTGTTTATTCACTGGACAACAGTGCTCGCTCGCTGGACGAAAAAATCACCCGCGATTACATCCTCTCCTCCGAAGCTGACGTCATCGTCAATGTTCTCGACGCATCCAATCTGGAACGTAATCTATATCTAAGCGCCCAGTTACTGGAAATGCAGGTGCCAATGATTCTGGTACTGAATATGATGGATGTCGCCAACAGTCATGATCTTGAGATCGATATAGCTATCATTGCTGAGCACTTTGGCTGCCCGGTTATCCCAATTATTGCCTCAAGAAACCTGGGCATTGAAGCCCTGGAGCAGGCCATGCTTGATATTGCCCGTGGCGGACACCCCCCGCAGCGGAACATGCCTTATTCAGCGCCAATCGAACAGGCCGTCAGCCGGATTCTTGAACAAATACCCACCGATCGCAAATGCTCACATCTGGATTGTCGCTGGCTGGCCGCTCAATTACTGGAAGGGGATACCGGCGTTGAGGACATCCAGGTCATAACGGATGAGGTACTGACACTCTCGGCACAACTACGCCAGGAAATTGAACACACCACAGAAGAAGATGTCGATATTCTACTCGCTGACTGCCGTTATGGTTTTGCTCGTCAGACCACCGAAGCTGCCGTCACGCGCCCAGAACACCATCGTCACAGTCTGTCGGATAAAATCGACCGCGTTGTTCTCCATCGTTTTCTAGGCAGTCCCATATTCCTGTTTGTGATCTACCTGATGTTTCTGTTCACCATCAATCTGGGTGGTGCCTTCATTGATTTTTTCGATATAACCGCTGGCGCAGTTTTTGTCGATGGTTTTGGTCGTCTCCTGGAATCCCTCGGCACACCAACCTGGATCAAGGTTCTACTGGCTGATGGCCTCGGCGGCGGCATTCAGGTTGTCGCCACGTTCATCCCCATCATCGGATTCCTTTATCTATTCCTGTCATTTCTTGAAGGCTCTGGCTATATGATGCGTGCAGCCTTTGTCATGGATCGATTCATGCGCAGCCTGGGACTGCCAGGTAAAGCCTTCGTACCTTTGATTGTCGGCTTTGGTTGTAACGTGCCAGCCATTATGGCCACACGTACGCTGGAACACCACCGTGAACGCGTGCTTACGGTTTTAATGACGCCATTCATGTCCTGCGGTGCCCGTCTCTCGGTTTATGCGCTGTTTGCCGCCGCATTTTTTCCAGTTGGTGGCCAAAACGTCGTGTTCTCCCTGTATCTGATCGGTATCATCTTCGCCATACTCACAGCGCTTGTGGTGAGATCCACACTATTACCTGGCGAAGCATCCCCATTTCTGATGGAGTTGCCCACTTACCATCTGCCCACCCTGAAAGGCATACTGCTCAGAACCTGGTCACGTCTCAAAAGCTTTATCACCGATGCTGGTAAAATCATTGTACTGATGGTGATCGCTATCAATTTTCTCAATTCCATTGGTACAGACGGCAGTTTTGGCAATGAAGACAGCAACAAGTCAGTCCTTAGCGCCATCAGCCGAGCCATTACACCTGTATTCAAGCCAATGGGAATTGAAGAGGACAATTGGCCAGCAACAGTCGGCATCTTCAGTGGCATCCTGGCAAAAGAAGTGGTTGTTGGTACGTTGGACGCCATTTATTCCCAGATCGACGCCCCTTCCAATGCCGAAACACCTGCTGAAACCATTGCATTGAGCTCACAAATTGCCGATGCT